>DATCQX010001238.1:0-4824 GCA_036569285.1 Streptomyces sp. | reverse complement strand
CACCGCGTGATCGGCCAACCACGGCTGCGCCCCCAGGGACAACCTGCCCGTGAACACCAGCCCATCGGAGTCCGGCAGCTCCACCGCCGCACCCAACAACGGGTGATCCGCAGCGCCGAGCCCCGCCGAGGCCACGTCACTTGCCGTCGCGGGGGTGTCGAGCCAGTAGCGCTGGCGTTGGAAGGGGTAGGTGGGGAGGTCGGTTCGGCGGGCACCGGGGAAGACGGCCGACCAGTCGATGGTGGCGCCGTGGACGTGGGCCTCGGACAGGGACAACAGGAAGCGCTCCAGGCCGCCTTCGTCGCGACGGAGAGAGCCCAACGCGACGAGCTGTTCCGAGGTCTCCTGAACAGCCATGGCCAGCACCGGGTGAGCGCTGGACTCGACGAAGAGGCGGTGGCCCTGGTCGGCCAGGAGGCGGACGGTGTCCTCGAAGCGGACCGTCTGGCGGAGGTTGCGGTACCAGTAGTCGGCGTCCAGAACGCTGGTGTCGATCTGCTCGACGGTGACAGTCGAGTAGAAGGGGACCTGCGACGGGCGCGGGGTGATACCGGCGAGGACCTTGGCCAACTCGGCCTGGATCTCCTCCACATGGGCGGAGTGCGAGGCGTAGTCGACGGGGATCCGGCGTGCGCGGAAGCCCTCCGCCTCCGCTTCAGCCAGCAGTTCGTCGAGAGCGTCGACGTCACCGGAGACGACGATCGAGCCCGGGCCGTTCACGGCGGCGACCGAGACACGACCGCCCCAACGAGCCAGCCGCTCTTCCACCGCATCCACCGGGAGGGAAACGGAGACCATCCCGCCCCGGCCCGACAGAGCCAGCAGCGCCTTGCTCCGCAACGCCACCACCCGCGCCGCATCCTCCAGCGAGAGCGCACCCGCCACCGCAGCAGCCGCGATCTCCCCCTGCGAATGCCCGATGACCGCAGCAGGCTCCACCCCATAGGACCGCCACAACGCAGCCAACGACACCATCACCGAGAACAACACCGGCTGAACAACATCGACCCGCTCCAAAGCGGCCTGATCGTCCAGCACATCCAGAAGCGACCAGTCCACGTGCGGCTTCAGGGCTTCCGCACATGCCTGCATCGACTCCGCGAACACCGGCGACGACCCCAGCAGCTCGACCGCCATCCCCACCCACTGCGACCCCTGCCCCGGAAACACGAACACCACACGGTCATCGGAACCGGCAACCCCCTGCACCAGCCCCGCCGCCGAACCCCCCTCCGCCAGCGCAGCCAAACCCGCACGACGGCCGGCGAGATCAGCCCCCACCACCGCCGCCCGATGCTCAAAACCAGCCCGACCAACAGCCAGCGAGAACCCGACATCAACCGGACTCACACCAGACGCGGACCCGACGAACGACAACAGGCTCGCCGCCTGCGCCCGCAACGCCCCCTCGGTCTTGGCGGACAGCACCCACGGCACCACCCCCACCACCTCAGCGGCAGGAGCCTCTTCAACCGACGGCGCCTCCTCAAGGATCACGTGCGCGTTGGTCCCACTGATCCCGAACGACGACACAGCAGCCCGCCGAGGCTCACCGGTCTGCGGCCACTCCGCCGCCTCGGTGAGCAACGACACCGCACCCGCAGACCAGTCGATCTGCGGCGAAGGCTCATCCACGTGCAGCGTCTTCGGCATGACACCGTGCCGCATCGCGAGCACCATCTTCATCACGCCGGCCACACCGGCGGCAGCCTGCGTATGCCCGATGTTCGACTTCAACGACCCGAGCCACAAGGGCCGTTCAGCGGGCCGGTCCTGTCCGTAGGTCGCCAACAACGCCTGAGCCTCGATCGGGTCCCCGAGGGTGGTCCCGGTCCCGTGCGCCTCCACCACATCGACGTCCGACGTACCGAGCCCGGCGTTCGCCAGAGCCTGCCGAATCACCCGCTGCTGCGAAGGCCCGTTGGGCGCCGTCAACCCGTTCGACGCCCCGTCCTGATTCACCGCGGACCCACGCACCACCGCGAGCACAGGGTGCCCATTGCGCCGCGCGTCCGACAGCCGCTCCACGAGCAGCATCCCGACACCCTCGGCCAGCGCGAACCCGTCCGCCGCCGCCGCGAACGCCTTGGACCGCCCATCAGCGGCCAACCCGCTCTGGCGACTGAACTCAAGGAACATGTCCGGCGTGGACATGATGGTGACCCCACCGGCGAGCGCCAGCTCGCACTCCCCCTGCCGCAGCGCCTGCGCAGCGAGATGCAGCGCGACCAGCGACGAGGAGCACGCCGTGTCCACCGTCACCGCGGGCCCCTCAAGCCCAAACGTGTACGAGACCCGCCCCGAAAGCACACTCGCGCCGTTACCGGTCGCGAGATACCCGTCCAGGTTCTCCGGAGCCCCCTGGAGCAGCGGCGCGTAGTGCTGCCCGTTGGTCCCCGCGAACACACCGACCGGCCGCCCGCGCAGGGACCCGGGGTCGATCCCGGCTCGCTCGAACGCCTCCCAGGAGGTTTCGAGGAGGAGCCGGTGCTGCGGGTCCATCGCCAGCGCCTCACGCGGGGAGATCCCGAAGAACGTCGGGTCGAACTCCGCCGCGTCGTGCAGGAACCCGCCGTGGCCGACGTAGGAGGTCCGGGAGCGTTCGCCGTCCTCGTCCACCAGGTCGTCGAGGTTCCAGCCTCGGTCGGTGGGAAACGCACTGATGGCGTCCGTGCCTTCGGAGATCAGCTGCCACAGCTGTTCCTCGGACGTGACTCCGCCGGGGAAGCGGCAGCCCATGCCGACGATGGCGATGGGTTCGTCGTCCACCGGCGCCACCGTCGCGACAGCGACGGCTGCCGGTGCGCCAAGGACCTCGGTCTTGAGGTGCTGGGCAAGGGCGGTGGCCGTCGGGTAATCGAAGATCAGAGTGGCGGGCAGCTTGAGACCGGTCGCCGCGTTGAGGCGGTTGCGCAGATCGACCGCGGTCAGCGAGTCGAAGCCCAGCTCCAGGAAGGGACGGCCGGCCTCGATCGCCTCGGGGGTGGCGTGCCCCAGGACGGCGGCGACTTGACCGCGCACCAGTTCCAGCACGATCCGGTCGCTCTCGGGACCGGTCTTGCCGGCGAGCCGCTGGGCCAGCGCCGAGCCCTCCGCCCCCGCCGTGTCGTCTTCTGCCTCCTGGAGGCGACGCACTTCGGGGAGCGAGGCGATCAGCGGGCTGGGCCGTACCGAGGTGAACCCGGCGACGAACCGGTCCCAGTCGACGTCGGCGAGCGCCACGAACGTCTCGTCGTGGTCGAGCACCTGCTGAAGGGCGGTCATCGCCAGCTCGGGGTCGATGGCCCGCAGGCCACGGCGGCGCAGGAAGTCGAGGAAGGCGTCCTCAGTGTCCGCGCCACCGCCCCAGGGGCTCCAGGCCACGGAGGTGGCGGGCAGTCCACGGGCGCGCCGACGCTGGGCCAGCGCGTCGAGGTAGGCGTTGCCGGCCGCGTACGCGCCCTGCCGTCCGCTGCCCCAGACACCGGCCACGGCGGAGAAGTGGACGACGGCGGCGTCGGGGGCGTACTGGTCGAGCAGGTCGTCGAGGTGGGCCGCCATGGCCGCCTTGGCGGCGACCACCGTGGCGAACTCGGCGGGCGTGGTGTCGGCCAGCGGAGCCTGGTCGAGGACGGTCGGCGCGTGCACGACCACGGTGGGCGGCGTCGTCAGCAGCTCTTCCAGCGCCGCGCGGTCGTCGTGCGCGCAGGGCACGACGGTCACCCGGGCGCCCGTACCGGCCAGCTCGGCCTCCAGTTCGGCCGCGCCTTCCTCGACCGGCCCCGCGAGGACGACGTGTTCGGCGCCGTTCGCCGCCAGCCACCGTGCGGCCTGGGCGGCCAGCGGGCCGGTGCCGCCGGTGACGAGGACGGTCCCGGACGGCCGCCACTGCCGCGCCGGGGCGCGGTCGGCCACGGGAGCGTGCTCCAGCCTGCGCCCGTACAGCCCGGAGGCCCGGACGGCGAGCTGATCCTCGTCCCCGTGCCCGGCCAGCACGCCGATCAGCCGACGCCGTGCCGCTTCGTCCGCGTCCACCGGTAGATCGACCAGACCGCCCCAGCGCTGCGGGTGTTCGAGGGCGGCCACCCGGCCGAGCCCCCACACCTGGGCCTGCACCGGGCTGTGCACCTGATCCGAACCGCCCACGGAGACCGCACCCCGAGTCACACACCACAGCGGCGCCTCGATCCCGGCGTCGCCCAGCGCCTGGAGCAGCGAAACGGTGTTCACCGCCCCCTCCTGGGCCCCGGTCAGCGCCAGCAACGACAGCACACCGTCCGGGACGACCCCGTCGAGCAGCTCGGCGACGGCGTCGCGAGCGCATCCGTCGGCGACTTCGACCGTGGTGACCTCGGCACCCGCGGCTTCCAACGCCGCCACCGCGGCCGTGCCCCACGGCCCGGCATCGCCCGCCGGGAGCGCCACCAGCCAGGTGCCGGACAGCGTGCCGGACGCCGGTTCGGACAGCCGCTGCCAGCCGATCCGGTACCGCCACGAATCCACCGTGCTCCTGTCACGACGCGTACGACGCCACGCCGCCAGCACCGGGAGCACCGCTTCGAGCGCGGCCTCGTCATCCCCACGCACATCAAGCGCGTCCGCCAGCCCCCGAAGGTCCTCACCCTCGACGGCTTCCCAGAACCGCGCGTCGGCGGGGTCCATGGACACCTCGCCCGCCGGGGCATCCGCGTCGAGCCAGTAGCGCTGGCGTTGGAAGGGGTAGGTGGGGAGGTCGGTTCGGCGGGCACCCGGGAAGACGGCCGACCAGTCGACGTCGGCGCCGTGGACGTGAGCCTCGGACAGGGACAACAGGAAGCGCTCCAGGCCGCCCTCGTCACGACGCAG
>DATCQX010001237.1:0-18763 GCA_036569285.1 Streptomyces sp. | reverse complement strand
CCCACCTACCCCTTCCAACGCCAGCGCTACTGGCTGGAGGCGGCTGCTCCGGAAGCCGGGGTCGTCGTGGACCCGGTGGACGCGCGGTTCTGGGACGCCGTCGAGCGGGAGAACCTGGAGGCGCTGGCCGACGCGCTCGATGTGGACGGCGATGCCCCGCTGAGCGAGGTGCTGCCCGCCATGTCGGCGTGGCGCCGGAACCGTCGGGACCAGTCCACCGTGGACTCCTGGCGCTACCGCACGAGTTGGCAGCCGCTGACCGATCCGCTGAAGCGGCGGCTGGACGGCACCTGGCTGCTGGTCGTACCGGCCCTGGGCGAACTCGGGGCCGTCGTGGCGGACGCCCTGACCGGGCACGGCGCGACGGTCGTGCCGTTGACGCTGGGCGAGGGGTCCGACCGCGCGGCGCTGGCCGAGCGGCTGCGGACGATCACCCAGGAGGGAACGCCGACTGGAGTGCTGGCGCTGTCGGTCGAGCGGCCGGACCAGGTGCTCGCGCTGGTGCAGGCGCTCGGCGACGCCGACATCGAGGCGCCGCTGTGGTGTGCCACCCGGGGTGCGGTCTCGACCGGTGCCGCCGACCGGGTGACCACTCCTGAGCAGGCTGCGGTGTGGGGGCTCGGCCGGGTGGCCGCCCTCGAACACCCGGGGCGCTGGGGTGGTCTGGTCGATCTGCCCGACGTGCTCGACGAGCGCGCGCTCGGCCGGCTGGCCGGGGTGCTGGCCGGTGCCGGTGACGAGGATCAGCTCGCCGTCCGTGGTTCCGGCGTGTTCGTGCGCCGTCTGGTGCGCGCGCGTGCCGAGGCGGCCGGGCGCGAGGACTGGAAGCCGCGCGGTACGACCGTCGTCACCGGCGGTACCGGTGCGCTGGGCGGGCACGTCGCGCGCTGGCTGGCCGGTGCCGGTGCCGAGCACCTGGTGCTGCTGAGCCGCCGTGGCCGTGACGCCGAGGGCGCGGCGGAGCTGGAGGCCGAGCTGACCGGGCTCGGTGCCCGGGTCACCGTCGAGACCTGCGACGTCACCGACAAGGCGGCGCTCGCCGAGGTGCTGCGGGCCGCCGACGAGGTCGCGCCGGTCCGCGCGGTGGTGCACGCGGCCGGTGTGCTGGACGCGGGCCTTCTCGAAGCGCTCACTCCCGAACGGCTGGACGCCGTCCTGCGGCCCAAGGCCCAGGCCGCGCTCCACCTCGACGAGCTGACCACGGACCGCGAACTCGACGCCTTCGTGCTCTTCTCCTCGTTCGCCGCCACGCTCGGTGCGGCGGGGCAGGGCAACTACGCCGCCGCCAACGCGGTCCTGGAAGCCCTGGCCCAGCGCCGCCGCGCCACCGGACTGCCGGCCACCGCGATCGCCTGGGGGCCCTGGGCGGACGGCGGAATGGCCGACGACGCCGCCGTCGGCGCCCGTCTGCGGCGCGGCGGGCTGCCTGTGCTCAAGCCCGCCATGGCGATCACCGCCCTGCGCCAGGCGCTGGACCACGACGAGACGCTGCTCGCCGTCGCCGACGTCGACTGGGCGAAGTTCGCGCCCGGCTTCACCGCCGCCCGGACCAGCCCGCTCATCGGCGACCTTCCCGAGGTCCGCGCCCTGCGCGAGGCACCGCAGGAGACCGGCACCAGCGATTCGGCCCTGCACGCCCGGCTGTCCGGCATGTCCGAGGCCGAACGGCGCCGCGCCGTGCTGTCGCTGGTGCGCGGCCATGTCGCCGCCGTGCTCGGGCACGGCCCCGACGAACAGGTCGAGGCCGACCGCGCCTTCCGCGAACTGGGCTTCGACTCGCTCACCGCGGTCGACCTGCGCAACCGGCTCGCGTCCGCGACCGGGCTCAAGCTCCCGACGACGCTCGTCTTCGACTACCCGAGCCCGTCGGTCCTCGCCGACTTCCTGCTGGCCGAGGTCTCCGAGACCGCCGGCACCCCCTCGACCGCGCTGCCCACGACACCGTCCGCCCCCACACCCGTCGACGACGACCCCATCGTCATCGTCGGCATGGCCTGCCGCTTCCCCGGTGGGGTCTCCTCCCCGGAGGACCTGTGGCGGCTGGTCGCCGACGGCGGCGACGCGATCTCCCCGGTGCCGACCGACCGGGGCTGGGACATCGACGGCCTGTTCGGCGACGACGGTGAGGCGGGCACCTCGTACACCAGCGAGGGCGGGTTCCTCTACGACGTGGCCGAGTTCGATCCCGTGTTCTTCGGGATCTCGCCGCGTGAGGCGCTGTCCATGGACCCGCAGCACCGGCTCCTCCTCGAAACCTCCTGGGAGGCGTTCGAGCGCGCGGGCATCGACCCGTCCACTCTGCGCGGCAGCCGCACCGGTGTCTTCGCCGGCGCCAACGGCCAGGACTACGCGGCCTTGCTCATGTCCACCCCCGACGCCGCCGACGGCTACCTCCTGACCGGCAACGCGGGCAGTGTCGTCTCCGGCCGGATCTCCTACACGTTCGGCCTCGAAGGCCCCGCCGTGACGGTCGACACGGCGTGCTCCTCGTCGCTGGTCGCGCTCCACCTCGCGGCGCAGTCGCTGCGACAGGGCGAGTCCACGCTCGCGCTGGCCGGCGGCGTGACGGTCATGTCGACGCCCAGCATGTTCGTCGAGTTCAGCCGCCAGCGCGGCCTCGCCGCCGACGGCCGCTGCAAGTCCTTCTCCGCCGCCGCCGACGGCACCAGCTGGGCCGAGGGCGTCGGCGTCCTCGTGCTGGAACGTCTCTCCGACGCCCGCCGCAACGGCCACGCCGTGCTGGCCGTGGTGCGGGGCAGCGCGGTCAACCAGGACGGCGCCTCCAACGGCCTCACCGCCCCCAACGGCCCCTCCCAGCAGCGGGTCATCCGCCAGGCCCTGAGCAGTGCCCGCCTGTCCGCCGACCAGGTCGACGTCGTGGAGGCCCACGGCACGGGCACGGTCCTCGGCGACCCCATCGAGGCCCAGGCGCTGCTCGCCACCTACGGACAGGACCGGCCCGCCGAACGGCCGTTGCTGCTCGGGGCGTTGAAGTCCAATATCGGGCACACCCAGGCCGCCGCCGGCGTCGCGGGTGTCATCAAGATGGTCCAGGCGATGCGCCACGGCCTGGTCCCCCGGACCCTGCATGTGGACCGCCCGACCCCCGAGGTCGACTGGTCGGCGGGCGGCGTCTCCCTCGTCACCGAGGCCACCCCCTGGCCGGTCACCGAGGAACCCCGCCGGGCCGGGGTGTCCTCCTTCGGCATCAGCGGCACCAACGCGCACGTCATCATCGAGCAGGCGCCGGCCGAGGAACAGGTTCCCTCCACGGTGCCTTCCGCGGAGTCGGAGGGCGTGGTGCCGTGGGTGCTGTCGGGCAAGTCCGAGGCGGCGCTTCGTGCGCAGGCGGCCCGGCTGTCGTCGTTCGTCGACTCCACGCCGGAGCTGAACCCCGTCGACGTCGCGTTCTCGCTGGCCGCCGGCCGTGCAGCGCTGGGCCACCGCGCCGTGGTACTGGCCGGTGACACGGCGGGATTCCGGGAGGGCCTTGGAGCGCTGGCCTCGGGCACGTCGTCCTCCGGCGTGGTGCGGGACACCGTCTCGGAGGGACGGGTGGCGTTCCTCTTCAGTGGCCAGGGGTCGCAGCGGGTGGGGATGGGGCGTGAGCTGTATGACGTCTATCCGGTGTTCGCGGACGCGTTCGATGCGGTGTGTGCGCGTTTCGACTCCGAGCTCGGGCGTCCGTTGAAGGACGTGGTGTTCGGTGATGGGGAGTTGTTGGGGCAGACGGGGTTCACGCAGCCGGCGTTGTTTGCGGTCGAGGTGGCGTTGTTCCGGTTGGTGGAGTCGTGGGGGCTCGTGCCTGATTTTGTGGCGGGGCATTCGATCGGTGAGCTGGCGGCTGCGCATGTGGCGGGGGTGTTGTCGCTGGCGGATGCGTGTGTGCTGGTGGCGGCTCGTGGGCGGTTGATGCAGGAACTGCCGGGCGGCGGGGCGATGGTGGCGGTGCAGGCGTCCGAGGAGGAAGTGGCGCCGCTGCTGGTCGAGGGCGTGGGCATCGCTGCCGTGAACGGGCCGTCGTCGGTGGTGGTTGCCGGTGACGAGGACAAGGTCCTGGAGCTGGTGGCCGGCTTCGAAGGGCGTAAGACCAGGCGGCTGACCGTCAGTCACGCGTTCCATTCCTCGCACATGGACGGCATGCTCGATGCCTTCCGTGAGGTCGCGGCAGGGCTGACTTACGAGGTTCCCCGCATTCCGATCGTGTCGACCCTGACCGGGACCGAAGTGACACCGGATGCCGAGTACTGGGTCCGCCACGTCCGTGAGGCGGTCCGCTTCCTGGACGGTGTGCGGGCGTTGGAGGCCCGGGGTGTGACGACGTTCGTCGAGCTGGGTCCGGACGGTGCGCTGAGCGCTCTGGCCCAGGAGTGCTGGAGTGGTGAGGGTCTGGCGGCTGTGCCGGTGTTGCGCAAGGACCGTGACGAGGCGCAGTCCCTGGTGACCGCTGTGGCCACTGCTCACACGCGAGGCGTGGCGGTCGACTGGTCCGCGTTCTTCGCGGGCAGTGGTGCCCGTCGGGTGGATCTGCCCACGTATGCCTTCCAGCGCGAGCGCTACTGGCCGGAGATCCCGGCGATGCCCGACGAGGTGCGTGACGACTCGGCGGATGACAGGTTCTGGGCCGCCGTGGAGCAGGAGAGCCTTGCCGAGGCGCTGGCCGTCGATCCGGAGACTCCGCTCAGCGCGGCCCTGCCCGCGATGTCCGCGTGGCGCAGGAGCCGACGGGAGAAGTCGACCGTGGACTCCTGGCGGTACGAGGTCACCTGGCAGCCGGTGGACGCGGCGGCGACCGCGCCGCTCGCCGGTCGCTGGCTGGTGGTGCTCCCGACCGGTGCGGCTTGGGCCGAGGAGGTCGCCGACGCGCTCACCGCACGTGGCGTCGACGTCGTCCGTGTGGAACTCACCGGGGTCGACGACGACCGGGCGCGGCTCGCGGAGCGGCTGCGGGCGGCGGTGGGGGAGGGCGTTCCGGCCGGGGTGCTGTCGCTGCTGGCGGCGACCGGGACGGTCCAGCCCACTCTGACGCTGGTCCAGGCTCTCGGTGACAACGAGTGGGAGGCGCCGCTGTGGTGTCTGACCCGGGGTGCCGTCGCGGTCGGGGCCTCGGAGCGGCTGGAGGAGCCGGAGCAGGCGCAGGTGTGGGGGCTCGGCCGGGTGGCCGCGCTGGAGCACCCGCGGCGCTGGGGCGGTCTGGTGGATCTGCCCGGGGCTCTTGACGGGCGGGCGCTGGACCGGCTGGCCGCCGTGCTGGCCGGGACCGGCGAGGATCAGCTGGCGATCCGGCCGTCCGGGGTCTTCGCGCGCCGGCTGCGGCGTGCCGCCCCGGCGTCGGCGGGGGAGTGGCGTCCGAGCGGCACTGTGCTGGTCACCGGAGGCACCGGTGCGCTGGGGGCGCAGGTCGCGCACTGGCTGGCCGGGAACGGGGCCGAGCACCTGGTGCTGACCAGCCGTCAGGGCCGTGCGGCGGACGGTGCGGCCGGGCTGGTCGAGGAGCTGGCCGGGCTCGGCGTCGAGGTCACCGTCGAGGCCTGCGACGTGGCGGACCCTGCGGCGCTGGACGCGCTCCTCGCCGGGCTGGCCGGTCCGCCGCTGACGGCGGTCGTGCACGCGGCGGGGGTGCTGGAGCCGGGGCTGCTGGACACGCTCACCGCCGAGCAGACGGCCCGGGTGCTGCGGCCCAAGGTGGACGCGACCCGCAATCTGCACGAGCGGACCCGTGACCTCGGTCTGTCCGCGTTCGTGCTGTTCTCGTCGTTCGCCGGGGCGATCGGCGCGGCCGGGCAGGGCAACTACGCCGCGGCGAACGCCTACTTGGACGCCCTGGCCGAGCAGCGCCGGGCCGACGGGCTGGCGGCCACGTCCATCGCCTGGGGGCCCTGGGCGGAGGCGGGCATGGCCGCGGACGGCGCGCACGAGGAGCGGTTGCGCCGGGGC
Organism: Streptomyces sp.; assembly: GCA_036569285.1. GTDB lineage: Bacteria > Actinomycetota > Actinomycetes > Streptomycetales > Streptomycetaceae > Streptomyces. The sequence goes on along the minus strand of DATCQX010001237.1, from coordinate 12,826 downwards.
GGGCTGCCCCCGATGGCCCCGCATCTGGCGCTGGCCGCTCTGCGGGAGGCGGTGGGCCGGAGCGTTCCGGCGGTCGTCGTCGCGGACGCGGACTGGGCCGCGTTCGGTCCGGCGTTCACCGCGCTGCGGCCGAGTCCGCTGCTCGGCGCCGTGCTGCCGGCCCGGCCGGTGGCCGACGCCGGGCCGGTGGCGGCCGGGGTGCCGGCGGCCGAGCGTCTGGCGCGGCTGCCCGAAGCCGAACGGAGCGTGTTCCTCACGGAGTTGGTGCGGGGCGAGGTGGCCTCGGTGCTCGGCTACCCGTCGGCCGACCGGGTCCAGCCCGACCAGGCGTTCCTGGAGCTGGGCTTCGACTCGCTCACCGCGGTCGAACTCCGCAACCGGATCGCCGTCGCCACTGGCCTGACCCTCCCCGCGACCCTGACGTTCGACCACCCCACCATCGGTGCGCTGGCCGGGTTCCTGGCCGACGAGCTGGCCGGCTCCGGTGCCGGGGCGGTGGCGCCCGAGGCCGCCGGGTCCGGGTTCCTGGGGTCGCTGTACCGGCAGGCGGTGCGGCAGGGCACGCTCTCCGACTTCGTCACGCTGCTCGCCGACGCGGCCCGGTTCCGGCCGAGGTTCGACGCGGCGACGGAGCTGCGGCCCCCGGCGCTGGTGCGGCTGGCCGAGGGGCCCGCCGCGCCGGAGCTGATCTGCTGCAGCGGTACCGCCGCCATCGCCGGTCCGCACGAGTTCGCCCGGCTCGCCTCGGCGATGCGCGGGGTGCGGGACGTCTCGGCGCTGCCGCTGCCCGGCTACCTCAGGGACGAGCCGCTGCCCGCCGAGCTGGAGGACGCGCTGCGCGTGCAGGCCGAGGCCGTGCGCGCGCACACGGCGGGGCGTCCGTTCGTGCTGTTCGGGCACTCCGGCGGGGCGACCATGGCGAACGCGCTCGCCTGCCATCTGGAGGAGACCGGCACCGCCCCGGCCGCCGTCGTCCTGGCGGACATCTACTCGACGGACGATCTGGAACTGCTCACGGAGTGGCAGCAGGACCTGGCGAGGTGGACGTTCGAGCGGGAGTCGATGTACGTGCCGATGGACGACTTCCGGCTCACCGCGATGGGTGCGTACGACCACTTCCTCGCCACCGGGAAGCGGCTTCCGGCAAAGGCGCCGACGCTGCTCGTCCGAGCCTCCGAACCGATGGCCGAATGGTCCGGAGAACGTGACTGGCGATCGACCTGGGATTTCGCTCACACGACGGTAGATGTGCCCGGAAACCACTTCACCATGATGGCGGAATACGCTAGCGTGACTGCCGAGTCGATAAACCATTGGTTGACGGGGGTTCTGTGACGCCCCGTACCTTTCTGACCAGCCTGTTCGGCATCATTCGACATTTCTGTGCGGCTGGCGCGAGCGCGCCCCCGGTGAATTTAATTGGGAGATTTTCGCCGGAGGTCATTTCCACTTGAACACACACCGCGAAGCGATATGTGACCAGATTTCCGGGAAGCCGCTCACAGCGGATTCCCGGCTACCGGGGGCGTAATGAAAGATCTGACGGACAGCGAACTCGGCGGCATGATGCAGCTGGTCCGCGGCACCCAGTGGTACGTCGGCATGTTCGGCGACCCCTACGCGCTGCTGCTGCGCGCCCAGACGGATGACCCGTACCCGCACTACGAACTCGCCCGCGAACAGGGGGCGCTCCACCAGAACCCGCTGGGCAGCTGGGTCTGCCCCGGCTACGAACCGGCCGCCCACATCCTGGCCGACCCCCGCTTCGACACCCGCAAGACGGACGGCGGCACCCCGGCACAGCACGTGCTGGCCCTGGACGACACGTTCCTCGGCCTGGACCGCGCAGCACATGACAGGCTCCGCGAGACCACCGCCCCGCTCCTCGGCACCGAGGCGGCCGAACGCCACCGGGCGCTCGCCGAACGGGTGGGCGGTGAACTGCTCGGCGCCCTCGGCGACCGGTTCGACCTCGCCGCCGACTTCGCGACCCCGTTCGCCATCGGCGTCCTCGCCGGCCTCCTCGCCGTCCCGGCCCCGGACCGGCAGGACTTCGCCGCGCACTGCGCCGCCCTCGGCAACGCGCTCGACGCCGAGGTGTGCCCGCAACAACTCGCCCCGGCCCGCGCCCTGATCACCGCGGCGGACCGGCTGCGCCGCCGACTCGGCACCCTGACACCGGCCGAGGACACGCTCACCGCGGCGATGCTGGCGGCCGCCATCGGCGTCCAGGCCACGTCGAGCCTGGTGTGCAACGCGGTCCTCGCCCTGCTGGCCGACCCCGCGCGCCTCGACGAGGTACGCGCCGACCCCGGCCTGCTGCCCCTCGTGATCGACGAGACCCTGCGGCACGACCCGCCGGTCCACCTGTGTCCCCTGGTCGCCCGCGAGGACGTCGAGATCGACGGGCACCTCATCACGGCGGACAGCCAGGTCGTCGTCCTGCTGGCCGCGGCCAACCGGGATCCCAAGGTCTTCGCCGACCCCGACCGCTTCGATCCGCACCGCGCCGGCCCCGCCGCCCTGCGGGGCACCACACACCACGAACTCGTCGCCCCGCAGGCCAGGACACAGGCCGAAGCCGCGCTTCGCCTGCTGCTCGACCGGCTGCCCCGGCTCCGGCAGGACGGGCCGGTCGTGCGACGGAGGAGGGCACCGGTCAGCCGCGCCGTCGCGCGGTTCCCGGTGACCGTCTGACCGCCGCCCGAGCGACCCCGGGGACACCACCCGTCGTGCCCCCACCCGTCCGAAACGCCGAAGGAGACAACCGGTGCGCGTGCTGTTCACCTCGTTCGCACACAACACGCACTTCTACACGCTGGCCCCCCTGGCCTGGGCGTTCCGCGCCGCAGGCCACGAAGTCCGGGTCGCCAGCCAGCCCGCGCTGACCGACACGATCACGCAGGCCGGACTGCCCGCGGTGCCGGTCGGCGTGGACCACGCCGTCCAGGACTTCGAGCAGCGCCAGAGCAACCGCAACAGCGAACACCCGGAGATCAACTTCGCCGAGGACCGGCCGGAGATCGTGACCTGGGACTACGCGCTGGGCCTGCAATCCATGATGACCCCGCTGATGTACGCCAAGGTCAACGACACCATGGTCGACGACCTGGTGGAGTTCGCCCGCCAGTGGCAGCCCGACCTGGTGGTCTGGGAGCCCTTCACCTACGCGGGAGCCGTCGCCGCCCGGGTGACCGGCGCGGCACACGCCCGCCTGCTGTGGGGACCGGACGTACAGCTCCGGGCCAGGCAACTGTTCCTCCAGCGCCAGGCCGAGCAGCCGCCCGAGCACCGCGACGACCCGCTCGCCGAGTGGCTGACGTGGACGCTGGACCGCTACGGCGTCACGTTCGACGAAGAGGTGGTCACCGGCCAGTGGACCATCGACTCCACACCGGCGAGCACCCGGCTGCCGCTCGGCCAGCACGTCGTCCCGATGCGCTACGTGCCCTACAACGGCACCTCCGTCGTCCCGGACTGGCTGCGCGACCCGCCCACGCGCCCCCGCGTGTGCCTGACGCTCGGCGTGAGCGCCCGGGAAGTGCTCGGCGGTGACGCGGTCTCCATCGGCGACCTGATCGAGGCCACCGCCGACCTGGACATCGAACTCGTGGCCACCCTCGACGCCTCGCAGCGCGAGGAGCTGGGACCGGTACCGGACAACACCCGCATCGTCGACTTCGTCCCGATGCACGTCCTGCTGCCGACCTGCTCCGCGATCATCTACCACGGCGGCGCGGGCACCTGGTCGACCGCGATGCTCGCCGGCGTCCCGCACATCATGCTCGCCGAGCAGTACGACACCGTGCTGAAGGCCGAGCGGATCGAGGAACTGGGCGCCGGCGTGTTCATCCGCCCCAACACCCTGACCCCGCAAGGACTGCGCGACGCGGTGACGCGAGTCCTGGAGGAACCGTCCTTCCGGGCCGCGGCCGAACGCCTCCGCCAGGAAGTACTCGCGGAGCCGTCCCCCGGCGAACTCGTGGCCGCGCTGGAACAGCTGACCGCCGAGCACCAGACCCGCCGGGAGACGCCCGTTGGCTGAGCACACCACACCAAGCACCGACGAGAGGCATCTGAAGCCATGAGCAGCGCGGTGGAACTGCATTCCGAGCCGGACGTCATCGAGCTGTGCACCCTGCCGGGCGTCGACCCCGCGGCGGCGATCGCGGCGCTGCGGCCCCTGGTGGGCGAAGCGGCCGGGGCCGGCGAAGCCGACGCCGAACGGCTCGCGGCGCACCTGGTCTCGCTGGCCCGCACGTACAGCACCGAACCCTTCACCCCCCTGGAAGCGGCCCGGCACGGACTCGGGGTCGAACGGCCGGAGTTCCGCAGACTCCTCGACGCGTTCGGGCGCATCCCGCAGCTGCGCACGGCGGTGGAGCGGGGACCGGCCGGCAAGTACTGGACCAACACCGTCCTGCCCGTGGAGCGCACCGGAGCGCTCGACGCGGCACTGCACGGAAAACCGGCGTTCCCCAACAGCGTGGGCCTCTACCCCGGGCCGACCTGCATGTTCCGCTGCCACTTCTGCGTCCGGGTGACCGGCGCGAAGTACGAGGCGTCCTCGGTGGCCGGCGGCAACGAGATGTTCGCCTCGATCATCGACGAGGTACCTCTCGACAACCCCCAGCTGATGTACCTGTCCGGTGGCCTCGAACCGCTGACCAACCCGGGCCTCGGTGAACTGATCACCCGCGCGGCCCGGCGCGGCCTGAAACTCACCCTCTACACCAACTCGTTCGCGCTCACCGAGCAGACCCTGGCCCGCCAGCCCGGCATCTGGGACGTCCACGCGATCCGCACCTCGCTGTACGGCCTCAACGACGAGGAGTACCAGGCGACCACGACCAAGCGGGCGGCCTTCAGCCGGGTGAAGAAGAACCTGCTGAGGTTCCAGGAACTGCGCCGGGAACGACCGGACGCGCCCCGCCTCGGCTTCAGCTACATCATTCTGCCCGGCCGCGCCCACCGGCTCCTCGACCTCGTGGACTACATAGCCGAGCTGAACGCCGCCGCCCCCGACCGGCCGCTGGAGTTCCTGACGCTGCGCGAGGACTACAGCGGCCGCCCGGACGGCAAGCTGCCAGCGGCGGAACGAGCCCGGATGCAGGAGGCTTTGGCCGCCTTCGACGAGAAGGTCCGCACCCACACGCCGACGCTGTACGTCGACTACGGCTACGCGCTGGAGAGCCAGCGGATGGGCGTCGACGCGGAGCTGCTGCGGATCCGCCCGGAGACCATGCGCCCCACCGCGCACCCGCAGGTCGCCGTCCAGGTCGACCTGCTGGGCGACGTCTACCTCTACCGCGAGGCGGGCTTCCCCGACCTGAAGGGCGCCCACCGCTACATCGCCGGCCGGGTCACCCCCGACACCAGCCTGGCCGAGGTCGTCGAGCGGTTCGTCACCGAACGCCGCGAGGTCGAGCCGATGCCCGGCGACGAGTACTTCCTCGACGGCTACGACCAGGTGATCAACGCCCGGCTCAACCAGATGACGGCGGACGTCGCCGACGGCTGGGCGGACGTCCGCGGCTTCCTCCGCTGACCCCGACGGCTGACCCCCACCCCCCACACCCCCCCACACCATCCCCTCACGTAAAGGTCCCAACCATGACCGGCAGCCGATGCCCCCTGACCCTACCGACGGAGCGCACCCATCTCTTCGACCCGCCGGAGGAGTACAAGCGGCTGCGGGAGACGGACCCGATGACCCGCCTCAGCTTCCCCGACGGCACGCTGGGCTGGCTGGCGACCCGGCAGGAGGACGTCCGGGCGGTGCTGTCCGACCCCCGGTTCAGCACCTACCTCGCCCGGCACTCCTCGCCGGTCAGGGCGACCCCGCCGGAGGAGCGCGGCGAACTCCCGCCCGGCACCTTCACCTCGCTGGACGGCCCCGAACACGCCCACTACCGGCGCATGCTCACGGGACTGTTCACCGTCCGCCGCATGCGCCAACTGACCCCGCGCATAGAGGAGATCACCAAGGGCCGCCTCGACGCGATGGAACAGGCCGGCGAAAACGTGGACCTGGTCAAGGAGTTCGCGCACCCGGTCGCCGCCCTGGTCATCTGCGAACTCCTCGGGGTCTCCTACGACGACCGCGAATACCTCCAGGAGGTCTCGGAGGTCATCATGAGCGCCGAGCTGCCCACCACGGAGATCGCCGTCGTGGCCGGCGGCCTCTACAGCTATCTGCTGGACGTGGTGCGGGCCAAGAGCGCCCAGCCCGCCGACGACATCATCAGCGGCCTGATCACCGGGGACAACGGGCTCACCGACGAGGAAGTCGTCGGGATGGCGGTGCTGTTGCTGCTCGCCGGCTACGACGCCACCGCCAACATGCTCGGCCTCGGCACCCTGGCGCTGCTGCTGAACCCCGACCAGCTGGAGCCCCTGCGCGGCGACGACCAGGCGGCCCAGGACAACCTGGTGGACGAACTGCTGCGCTACCTGACCACGGTGCACCTCGGCACGATCCGGGGCGCCAAGGAAGACCTCGAACTCGGCGGCAAGCTGGTCCGCAAGGGCGAGATCGTGGTGGGCGCGCTCGCCGCCGCCAACCGCGACCCCCGCTCCTACCCCGACCCCGACCGGCTCGACGTCACCCGCGAGCGCTCCTCGCACCTGGCGTTCGGCCACGGACCGCACCTCTGCCTCGGCCAGCAACTGGCCCGGCTCGTGCTGCGGGTCGGCTACCGGGAGCTGTTCCGGCGCTTCCCGGACCTGCGCCTCGCGGTGCCGCAGGAGACCGTCAAAACCCTCGACGACCGGGTCATGTACGGCGTGTACGCGCTGCCCGTGTCCTGGTCGAAGCAACCGGCGACCGCAGGGGCAGCCGGTGAGTAGCACATGAGCAGTCGATAACAGTGAGCAAGGAGCAGGAATCGTGACGCAGACACCCGACTCCCCGCCCGCCCAGGCGGCGGAGTTGCCCACCTTCCCGATGGCACGCACGTGCCCGTTCTCCCCGCCGGAGCGGTACGCCGAGCTGCGCGCCCAGGGACCGCTGGCCAAGGCCACCTTGTGGAACGGCAAGGAGACCTGGCTGGTCACCCGCTACGACACGGTGCGCAAGCTCCTGCAGGACCCGAGGATCAGCTCCGAACCGCCTCGGCTGGCCACCCTCGCCGCGAGCGAGGACGGCCAGAGCACGAACTTCCGCACGTTCGTCGGGATGGACCCGCCGGAGCACGGCGTGTACCGCCGGATGCTGACCTCGTACTTCACCGTCAAGCGCGTGCAGGCGATGCGCCCGGCGATCCAGCGGACCGCCGACGAGCTGCTGGACCGGATCCTGGCCACCGAAGGCCCCGTCGACCTGGTCGAGGCGCTCGCGATGCCGCTGGCGACCGCGGTGATCTGCGAACTGCTCGGCGTCCCCTACGACGACCGGGAGTTCTTCCACAGCCGGTCCGCCGTGGCGATCCAGAGCAGTACCGCGGAAGAGACCATGGCCGCGTTCATGGACCTCTACCAGTATTTGGACAAGCTGGTCCGGGCGAAGGAGGCGGAGCCCGACGAGGGGGTCATCAGCCGCCTGGTCGTCGACCAGCTGCGCTCCGGCGCGCTGACCCACGAGGAGCTGGTCAACACCTCCGTGCTGCTGCTCATCGTCGGGCACGAGACGAGCGCCAACATGATCGGCCTCGGCGCCCTGACGCTGATGCGCCGCCCGGACGTCGTGGCCGAGCTGAAGGCCGACCCCGAGCTGTGGTCCGCCGCCGTCGACGAACTGCTGCGCTACCACTCCAGCGCGGACTGGCTGCGCCGGGCCGCCAAAGAGGACATCGAGATCGACGGCACCGTCATCAAGGCGGGCGACAGCGTGATCGGCCTCGCCGCCTCGGCCAACCGGGACGAGCGGTTCGAGAACCCGGACGAGTTCGACATCCACCGCACGGAACGCCACCACCTCGCCTTCGGCTACGGCCCGCACCAGTGCATCGGCCAGCACCTGGCCAAGGCGGAGCTGGAGATCGCGTTCGGCACGCTGTTCGACCGGATTCCCGACGTCGTCCCCGCCGCCGAGCTGGACGACCTGCCTTTCAAGCACGACGCGACGCTCTTCGGCCTCTACCGGCTGCCGGTCACCTTCACCCGCCCCTGACCGCGTCCACCACCCCTACAGAACGGAAGAACACGCTGTGCCCCTACAAGTCGCCGGAAGCCGGTCGGTGGCGACCCGGCTGCTGGGCCTCCTCACAGCCACCACCCTCCTGACCGGCGGGGTGGCCGCCGCGGACGAACGAGCTGGGACCGGCCAGGGACTGAACCCCCTGGTGGCCCAGATGACCCTGGACGAGAAGCTGTCCTTCGTGCACTGGACGGTGACCCTCTCCGGCCCGTTCAGCGTCGGATACCTGCCGGGCGTCCCCCGGCTCGGCATACCCGAGATCAGGGCCGCCGACGGCCCGGCCGGCATCCGCCTCAACGAGGGCACGGCGGCGGCCCTGCCCGCCCCCGTCGCGCTGGCCTCCAGCTTCGACGACGAGCTGGCGAAGTCGTACGGCGCGACCATGGGCCGCGACGGCCGGGCGCTGGGCCAGGACCTGGTCATGGGCCCCATGATGAACATCATCCGGGTACCGCAGGCCGGCCGGAACTACGAGACGTTCAGCGAGGACCCGCTGCTCTCCGCCCGGACCGCCGCCGCCGAGATCCAGGGCATCCAGGGCCAGGGCCTGATGGCCACCGCCAAGCACTTCGCGGAGAACAACCAGGAGAACAACCGGGAGAACATCGACGTCAACGTCGACGAACAGACGCTCCACGAGATCGAGCTGCCGGCGTTCCGCAGCGCGGCGAAGGCCGGCGTCAGCTCCTTCATGTGCGCCTACAACAAGGTCAACGGCACACCGTCCTGCGGCAACGCGGAACTCCTCGACGACGTCCTGCGGACCCAGTGGGACTTCGGCGGCTGGGTGATGTCGGACTGGATGGCGACGCACAGCACCGACGCGATCACCAAGGGCCTGGACCAGGAACTCGGGATCGACTGGGCCGACAGCGTCAACGGCTCGATACCCGGCGGCAAGTACTTCGGTGAACCGCTGAAGGCGGCGGTCCAGGAAGGGCGTATCCCGGTGGCCGCCCTGGACACCGCGGTGAGCCGGATCGTCACCCAGCTCCAGCGGTTCGGCCTCGTGGGCGCCAACCCGCCCGCACGCCCCGCACGCGACCCCGAGGGGGCGGGGCGGGTCGCCCAGCAGGTCGCCGAGCAGGGCGCGGTGCTGCTGCGCAACCAGGGCGAGGCGCTGCCACTGACCGGTGACGCGGCGAAGAGCATCGCGGTGATCGGCCCCACGGCCAAGGAGCCGAAGGTCGCCGGCCTCGGCAGCGCGCACGTGGTGCCCGACTCGGCCGCCGCCCCGCTCGACACCATCCGCACCCGCGCCGGCTCCGGCAGCACGGTGACCTACTCCACCGGCGAGGAACTGGTCGGCAGCCCCCTCCCGGCCGACGCCCTCACCCCCGCCTTCGCGGGCGGCGAGGTGCTGGAGCCCGGCACGATCGGCAGCATCTACAACGGCGTCCTCAGCGTGCCCGAGGACGGCGACTACCGCCTCGCCGTCCGCGTGACCGGCGGCGCCGCGTCCGTGCAGCTCGACGGGGCTCCCGCGATCCCGGCCGGGGTCGCGTACGGCAAGGTCAGCAGTGTGCCGCTGCGGCTCACGGCCGGCCGGCACAAGCTGTCCATCACCGGGCAGACCACCGGCACCAAGCCGCTCACCCTCGACCTGAGCTGGGTGACGCCGCAGGCCGCCGAGGCCGCCATCGACCAGGCGGTCACCGCGGCCAGGACAGCCCGCACCGCCGTCGTGTTCGCCTACGACGACGGAGCCGAAGGGGCCGACCGGACCTCGCTGGCCCTGCCCGGCCGCCAGGAGGAGCTGATCTCCCGGGTCGCGCGGGCCAACCCGAACACGGTGGTGGTGCTCAACACCGGGTCGTCGGTGACGATGCCGTGGCTCGACGCCACCGCCGCGGTGCTCGACATGTGGTACCCGGGAGAGTCCGGCGCGGAGGCGACGACAGCGCTGCTCTTCGGTGACGCCAACCCCAGCGGCAGGCTCACCCAGACGTTCCCGGCCGACATCGACAGCACCCCGGTCGCGGGCGACCCCCAGCGCTACCCGGGGGTGAACGGCGAACAGACCTACTCCGAGGGCATCTACGTCGGCTACCGCTGGTACGACAAGAACAAGGTGCGCCCGCTGTTCCCGTTCGGCTACGGCCTGTCCTACACGTCCTTCGCCTACCGGGACCCGTCGGTGGCCCCGGCGGGCGACGGCTACGACGTCACCTTCACCCTGACCAACACCGGCCGCCGCGCCGGCAAGGAGGTCGCGCAGGTGTACCTGGGCGCCAGCCCCGAGGTGAGTGCCCCGCAGGCGGACAAGGCGCTCGCCGGGTACACCAAGGTCGAACTGGGCCCGGGGCAGAGCCGCCGGGTGACGGTCCACATCGACGGACAGCAGCTGAAGTACTGGAACAGCACCACCCACGGGTGGTCCACCGGATCCGGCACCAGGCCGGTGTACATCGGCTCGTCGTCGGTGGACCTCCCGCTGGAGACGAGGGTCGTGGTCCCCGCGTCCTGACCGGCGGTTCTCCTGCCCGCCCCGGGGGGAAGCGCCACGGCGCTTCCCCCCGGGGCTCGTCGTCATCCGAGCGCGTCGAGTCGCGCCAGCTGGTCGTCGCTGAAGACGATGTCCGACGCCGCGACGTTCTCCTTCAGGTGCGTCGCCGAGCTGGTGCCCGGAATGGGGATCACCACCGGGGAACGGTGCAAGAGCCACGCCAGCGCCACCTGGGACGGGGTGGCGCCCAGCTCCGTGGCGACGGCGGCCACCGGACTGTCCTCGGCGGAGAGCTCACCGCGGGCGATCGGCAGCCATGCGACGAACGCGATCGCGTGCTTCGTGCAGTAGTCCAGCACGTCGTCGTTGTGCCGGTCGGTCAGGTTGTACAGGTTCTGCACGCTGGCCACGGTGATCTGCTCGCGGGCCTGCTCCAGTTCCGCGACGGTGACCTTGGAGAGCCCGATGTGCCGGATCTTCCCCTCGCTCTGCAACTCCGCGAGCGCGCCGAACTGTTCGGCCGCCGGCACCTTCGGATCTATCCGGTGCAACTGGAAGAGGTCGATACGGTCGAGCCCGAGGCGGCGCAGGCTCAGTTCGGCCTGCTGACGCAGGTACTCGGGCCGGCCCAACGGCACCCACTGGTCGGGGCGCGGCCGGCACTGGCCGGCCTTCGTCGCGATCACCAGGCCGTCGGGATACGGGCGCAGCGCTTCGGCCAGGATTTCCTCGCTGCTGCCCAGACCGTAGGAGTCGGCCGTGTCGATGAAGGACACGCCGAGGTCCACGGCCAGCCGGGCTATGTCGAGAGCCCCGTCACGGTCGAGCGGCGGGCCCCAGTAGTCCGGGCCGGTCAGACGCAGGGCGCCGAACCCCACCCGGTGAACGGGGAGGTCACCACCGAGTGAGAAGGTGGTCCGGTCCCGTTGCACCATTCGATTCTCCTGTTCGCATCCGCGGCTTCCGCCCGGTCAGCGTTTGACCTGCGTCACGTTCGGGGTAGTGTCTCCGGCTCGATTGGCGGAGCGCCTACCTCGTATGGCAGACTAACGGAGTTGCTCGGTCGAGTGTTGATGCTGTGCGCCTCCCGCCGGGAGGACCGGAAGCGAGTCCCACAGTACTCGTCGCCTTAACTGCCCCTTGGGGGCAGCGCTGGGGCGGACGTACGGGAATCTTCCGGGAAGTGCGGTGCGGCACCGGCCAGGGCTCGGTGGAAATCCTCGTGAAGAGATGGATTGTCCCTTGGGGGACTTTTTGTCGGCGAGGGTGCGACACGCCCGACCGCGTGGGTCGGAGCGAGGAGCGGGAATCCACCGGTTCCGGAGCGAAGAGAACAGGACTACTGAGTAGCCATGGCGGGACAGAAGATCCGCATCCGGCTCAAGGCCTACGACCACGAGGTCATCGACTCCTCGGCGAAGAAGATCGTCGAGACGGTGACGCGTACTGGTGCGTCGGTCGCGGGCCCGGTGCCGCTGCCCACTGAGAAGAACGTGTACTGCGTCATCAAGTCGCCGCACAAGTACAAGGACTCGCGCGAGCACTTCGAGATGCGTACGCACAAGCGCCTGATCGACATTCTCGACCCGACGCCCAAGACCGTTGACTCTCTGATGCGACTCGACCTCCCGGCCGGTGTCGACATCGAGATCAAGCTCTGAGGGTCGGTGATCTGAGTAATGGCTAAGCAGATCAAGGGCATCCTGGGCGAGAAGCTCGGCATGACGCAGGTGTGGGACGAGAACAACCGTGTTGTTCCGGTCACCGTCGTCAAGGCCGGCCCCAACGTCGTCACCCAGGTCCGTACGAACGACGTCGACGGCTACGAGTCGGTCCAGATCGCCTTCGGCGAGATCGACCCGCGCAAGGTGAACAAGCCCCTCAAGGGCCACTTCGCCAAGGCCGATGTCACCCCCCGTCGCCACCTCGTCGAGATCCGCACCGCGGACGCCTCCGAGTACACGCTGGGCCAGGAGATCTCCGCTGAGGTCTTCGAGGCCGGCGTGAAGGTCGACGTCACCGGCAAGAGCAAGGGCAAGGGCTTCGCCGGTGTCATGAAGCGTCACAACTTCAAGGGTCTCGGCAGCTCGCACGGTACCAACCGCAAGCACCGCTCGCCCGGTTCCATCGGTGGCTGCGCCACCCCGGGCCGCGTGTTCAAGGGCCTCCGCATGGCGGGTCGCATGGGCAACGAGCGCGTCACCACCCAGAACCTGACCGTCCACGCCGTTGACGCGGAGAAG
>DATCQX010001236.1:0-7186 GCA_036569285.1 Streptomyces sp. | reverse complement strand
GGTGAGCGTGGGCCGTGGTCGGGGCGCGGCTGGGTGAGCGCGGGCCATGGTCGGAGCACGGCCGACCCGTCCTGAGGGCGTCGGACCTGCGGTGAGCGCCGGGCGGGGGCCTCGGGTGCGGGGGCGCGGGCTCCCTTCGGCGGCCATGGTTGTGCCCGCCGTCGGCGCCTTGCCTCCGGGCGCCCCCTGGCGCCTCCCCCTCGGCGTCCTTGACAGCTCAACCGGACCGTGGGGTACTGCGGATTGCGAGGCCGGTCGGACAGGTCGGGGGTGAGTCTCCTGCCGGAGCTGCGCTACCCCACGGTGCCCGAACTTGTGCTGTCCGCAGGGACGTTGGCCGCCGGGCGACCCGGTGTCTGCCGACTGCGGCAGGTGGGTGTCTCGCGCGCGGGCAGGCCGCTGCACCTGCTGTCGGTCGGCCACGCCCGGCGGGCCGTCCTGGTGGTCGCGGGCGCCCACGCCAACGAACCCACCGGCGGCCCCGCGGCGGGCCCCTCGGCGGCCAGCGGCTCATAGGCCGCCGACGCCCCGAAGACCTCCGGCCGCCGCCTGCGCAGCCGCAGCGCCGCCGCGGTGAGCGCGTCCTTGTCGCCGGAGTCCTCCGGCGGGAACCGCACGGCCCGCCGGTTGTCCGGGTCCACCAGCGCCAGGTACTCGCCCTCGGTGCCCTGGTACACGTCGGGCACCCCCGGCATGGTCAGCTGCACCAGGGCCGCACCCAGCACATTGGCCTGGATGTGCGGCCGCAGCCGGCTGCGCAGCTCGGCCACCCGCTCGCCCTGGGGCCCGCACGGCCCGGCCGCGACGAACGTCGCCACCGCCTCCTCGTACGCCGGCTCCTGCTCCGTCCAGCTCGTGTACAGGCCCGCCTCGCGCACATGCTTCAGCAGCGCCTCCCGCACCCGCCCGGGCTCCGCGGGGCCGAGCCCGAAGACCGTCTGCCAGGCAGCCCACGCCAGTTGCGCGTCCGGCACTCCGTTACCGGTGCGCGTCACCTCCGCGAGCGTGTCGGCCCACCACCCGGGGCACTCGGTGAGCACGGCCAGCGCGGCCCGCACATCCGCGCTGCGCTTGGTGTCGTGCGTCGAGGCGACGATCCCGGTCAGCGGCCAGTCGCGCTGCACGCGCGCGCAGTACGCGTGGAACTCGTCCGGGGAGACCGCCGGGCGCCCGGGGTTCCCGCCGACCTCGGTCGCCGACAGCAGCGGCACGTACCGGTAGAACGCCGTGTCCTCCACGGACTTGGCCCGCAGCGCCGAGGACGTCTGGGCGAACCGGGTCCGGAACTCCACGTGCTCCGGCCCGTCCCCGGCCCGCCCGAGCACGAGATCCCGTACGACGTCGACGGCCTCCGCCTCCTCCGGGACCGCGAAGGCGTGCCGGGCCTCGGCCGCGGCCTCCTCGGTGACCACGGCGGCGGCGTCCGAGGAGGCGTAGGGCCGGTAGACCTCCATCCGCACCAGGAGCTCCACCAGCGCGGTGCGCAGCGCCCAGGGCGCCCGGTCGCGCAACGCGGGCTCCGGGGACGCGGCGCACACGCGGACCGCCGCCCGGGTCAGCCGCTCGGTCTCGGCCGCCAGCTCGTGCGTGATCACCTTGTACGCCGCCCGCCGTACCGTCGCCGCCCAGTCGCCGCCACGGTCCGTCTGGGGGGCCGCGAACCGCCGGTACTGGCCGAGGAGCTCCCCGAACCCCGCCGGGTCCGTGAAGAGTCCGTCGAGGTGCCTGAGGGCGTCGTAGCCGGTCGTCCCGGCCACCGGCCAGGAGGCGGGCAGGTGCTCACCGTCGGCGAGGATCTTCTCCACGACCGTCCAGCGGCCGCCGGTCGCCTCGTGCAGCCGCAGGAGGTAGCCGTCGGGGTCCGCGAGGCCGTCCGGGTGGTCGATCCGCAGCCCGTCCACCACGCCCTCGTGCAGCAGCTGGAGGACCTTGCCGTGGGTGGCCTCGAACACCTCCGGGTCCTCCACCCGCACCCCGATCAGCTCGGAGATGCTGAAGAAGCGCCGGTAGTTGAGTTCCGTACGGGCCAGCCGCCACCAGCCGAGGCGGTACCACTGCGCGTCCAGGAGCTGCGGCAGCGGCAGCTCCCCGGTGCCCTCGCGGAGCGGGAAGACGTGGTCGTGGTAGCGCAGGACGTCGCCGTCCACGGTGAGGCTGCCCAGCTCCGCGCCGACCGGGCGCCCCAGCACCGGCAGCAGCACCTGGCCGTCCTGCGCCTCCCAGTCGATGTCGAACCAGCGCGCGTACGGCGATTTAGGGCCCTCCCGCAGCACCTCCCACAGGGCGCGGTTGTGGCGCGGGGCCATCGCCATGTGGTTCGGGACGATGTCCAGCACCAGGCCCAGCCCGTGCTCCCGCGCGGTGTGGGACAGCGCCCGCAGCCCGTCCTCGCCGCCCAGCTCCTCGCGCACCCGCGCGGGGTCGACGACGTCGTAGCCGTGCGTCGAACCGGGCACGGCCTCCAGGACGGGCGACAGGTGCAGATGCGAGACGCCGAGCGAGGCCAGGTACGGCACGGCGGCCGCGGCGGCCCCGAACGGGAACTCGGGCTGCAACTGGAGCCGGTACGTGGCCGTCGGCACCGCAGGGACGGATCGCTCAGGTGTCATGCGAACCTACGTACCCGCCCTGCGGCCTTTCGTGTCATCGCTGCTCCATGTGCCCTCCCCGGGCGCCCCCTAGACCGGCCGCTGCAACACGGTCAGGCTCCGGTCCACCAGGGTCAGCCGGTCCCCGGCCTGCACCTTCGCCCCCGTGCCGGGCGGCACCCCGTCCGGGCGGGCGGTGTCGACCACGACCTCCCACTGCCGGCCGTGGTTGACCGGCACCACGAAGTCGAGCGTCTTCGGCGAGGCGTTGAACATCAGCAGGAACGAGTCGTCGGTGATCCGCTCCCCGCGGGGGCCGGGCTCGGAGATCGCGTTGCCGTTGAGGAACACCGTCAGCGCCGAGGCCTGCGCCCGGTCCCAGTCCCGCTGGGTCATCTCCTTGCCCTCGGGAGTGAACCAGGCGATGTCGGAGAGCTCGTCATGGGTGCCCTCCACGGGCCGGCCGTGGAAGAAGCGGCGGCGCCGGAAGACCGGGTGGTCCCTGCGCAGCCACACCATCGCGCGGGTGAACTCCAGCAGCTCACTGCCGAGCCCCGCCTCCTCGCCCCCGTCCGGCCACTGCACCCAGGCGATCTCGCTGTCCTGGCAGTAGGCGTTGTTGTTGCCGCCCTGGGTGCGGGCGAGCTCGTCGCCGTGACTGATCATCGGCACGCCCTGGGAGAGCATCAGCGTGGCGATGAAGTTGCGCATCTGCCGGGCGCGCAGCTCCCGCACCGCCGGGTCGTCGGTCTCGCCCTCCGCCCCGCAGTTCCAGGACCGGTTGTGGCTCTCGCCGTCCCGGTTGTCCTCGCCGTTGGCCTCGTTGTGCTTGTCGTTGTACGAGACCAGGTCACGCAGGGTGAAACCGTCGTGGCAGGTGACGAAGTTGATCGAGGCGAGCGGGCGCCGACCGTCGTCCTGGTACAGGTCGGAGGAACCGGTCAGCCGGGACGCGAACTCCGCGAGCGCGCGGCCCTCGCCCCGCCACAGGTCCCGTACGGTGTCGCGGTACTTGCCGTTCCACTCGGTCCACAGCGGCGGGAAGTTGCCCACCTGGTAGCCGCCCTCACCGACGTCCCACGGCTCGGCGATCAGCTTCACCTGCGAGACCACCGGATCCTGCTGCACGAGGTCGAAGAACGACGACAGCCGGTCCACCTCGTGGAACTGGCGCGCGAGGGTCGCCGCGAGGTCGAAGCGGAACCCGTCGACATGCATCTCGGTCACCCAGTACCGCAGCGAATCCATGATCATCTGCAGCACGTGCGGGGACCGCATCAGCAGCGAGTTCCCGGTGCCCGTGGTGTCCGTGTAGTACCGCCGGTCGTCCGCCAGCCGGTAGTAACTCCCGTTGTCGATGCCCCGGAACGACAGCGTCGGCCCCAGATGGTTGCCCTCCGCGGTGTGGTTGTAGACGACGTCCAGGATCACCTCGATGCCCGCCTCGTGCAGCGCCCGCACCGCCGACTTGAACTCCAGGACCTGCTGCCCCCGGTCGCCCCAGGAGGCGTACGCGTTGTGCGGCGCGAAGAAACCGACCGTGTTGTAGCCCCAGTAGTTGCGCATCCCGAGGTCGGAGAGCCGGTGGTCGTTCACGAACTGGTGCACCGGCATCAGCTCCAGCGCCGTCACCCCGAGCTTCGTCAGATGCCCGATCACCGCCGGGTGCGCGAGCCCCGCGTACGTGCCGCGCAGCTCCGGCGGCAGCTCCGGGTGAAGCATCGTCAGGCCCTTCACGTGGGCCTCGTAGATCACCGTGTGGTGGTAGTCGACGCGCGGCGGCCGGTCGTCACCCCAGTCGAAGTACGGGTTCACCACGACGGACGACATGGTGTGCGGCGCCGAGTCGAGGTCGTTGCGCCCCTCGGGGTCGTCGAAGGGATAGCCGTACACCTCCTCGCCCCAGCGCACCTCCCCGGCGACCGCGCGCGCGTACGGGTCGAGGAGCAGCTTCGCCGAGTTGCAGCGCAGCCCGCGCGCGGGCTCGTACGGGCCGTGCACGCGGAAGCCGTAGCGCTGCCCGGGCATCACCCCGGGCAGGTACGCGTGCCGGACGAACGCGTCGGTCTCGCGCAGTTCCACCGCCGTCTCGGAGCCGTCGTCGTGCAGCAGACACAGCTCCACTCGGTCCGCGGCCTCCGTGAAGAGGGCGAAGTTCGTGCCGGCGCCGTCGTACGTGGCACCCAGGGGATACGCCTGTCCAGGCCAGACCTGCATGGGACGACTCTTCCAGGTGTGGGACGTGTGGTTGTACGACCGTAGGGCGAACCGGGGTCAGTCCAGTTGTCCAACGCGCTCCGACTCGCTTCGGCCTGCTTCGAAAGGGGTCACGTTCATGACTCCGCTCACTTCCTCCCCCTCCGGGGCGCGATGGATTCAAGGCGACCGGCAACGACCCTGTCCATCCGGCTGCACCGCCGACCACTCCCGGAGTACCCTTCCTTGATCGTTGGGACGGGCAAGCTCGGGGGAGCGGAAGGCGGTGCTTGGGTGGGCTCGGGAGGGCTGGAGCTGCCCCCTGGTGACGAGGGTCACGAGGGAGGCTCCGCAGACGCCCCGCCCGGCGCGGTGTCGCTGGCCAGACCCATGGACGCGGGGGCCATCGGACCGGAGCTGGACTGGGACGCCGACGCCTGGCGCGAGGTGCGCACCCGCGCGCAGCGGGCGGGACGGGCCTACATCTGGCTGAACCTCGTCGAACAACGGCTGCGGGCCGTCGTCTCGGCGGTCCTGCGGCCGGTGTACGAACCCGTCCACGGCGACGAGTGGGTCGTCGCCGCCGCCGGGCCCGCCGGGCAGGAGTGGGTGCAGCGCGCGGTCGCCGTGCGGGAGGTCAGCCGCCGCAAGGGCTATCTCCTCGACCCGGCCGACGACAACGTCATCTCGTTCCTGACGCTCCCGCAGCTGCGCGAGCTGATGGTCCAGCACTGGCCCTGTTTCGAGCCGTACTTCGACGAACGGCGCGACGTCGAACTCGCCCTGGACGAGCTGGAGGTCACCCGCAACGTCGTCTCCCGCAACCGGGCGCTGTCCGGGAACGTCCTCAGCCAGGCCGAGCGGGCCTCCGCGCGGCTGCTGGAGATCCTCGGCGCCAGCGGCGACGTGCCGTCCGCGCGCCGGCTGCCCGTGGACGCCGTGGAGGACCTCGTCGGCGACCGGTACGGGGACGTCGTCGCCGTCCACTCCGACCGGGTGCGGCTCATGCGGCAGTTCCCCGCCGAGGACCTCTTCGGGGGCGCCCGGCGGATCGACGCGATCGGCATCGGGCTCAACCTGCTCGTGCAGAACTTCTCCGGGCGCAGGCTCGTGCGGCTCGCCGAGGCCGGCGGGCGGGTGCGGCTGCTGTTCATCAACCCCGCCTCCAGCGCCGTCAAACGGCGGGAGCGGGAACTCGGCATGAAGCGCGGCGAGCTGAGCCGGGCCGTCGAGATGAACATCCTGCACATGCGCCGGGTCCGCTCCCGGCTGCGCGACCCCGGGGCCTTCCAGATCCAGGTGTACGACGAGACGCCCCGCTTCACCGCCTACCTCGTCGACGGCGACGGCGCCGACGGCATCGCGGTCGTCCAGTCGTACCTGCGGGGCATGCGCGGCATGGAGTCGCCGGTGCTGGTGCTGCGCGGCGGGAACCGGGTCGTCAAGGCGGGCGCGGCGGAGGAGGGCGGGCTGTTCCCGGCGTACCGGGAGGAGTTCGAGCTGGCCTGGGCGGATTCGCGCCCTGTGTCCTGAAATCGGCGGATTGGTGCGGGGGATGTGGAAGGTGGTCCTCCGATTGTCAGTGGCTCGTGGGAGGGTGGAGACCACTGGGGGAAAGCACCACCGAGAAGGGGGGCCTGCATGGCCTGGCACCAGGAGTTGATGATCGGGTTCGACCTGGAGACGACAGGGACGGATCCGCGGGAGGCGCGCATCGTCACCGCCGCCGTGATCGAGGTCGAGCGCGGAGAAGTGCGCGGGAGCCGCGAGTGGCTCGCCGACCCGGGCGTCGAGATCCCGGCGGACGCGGTCGCCGTCCACGGCATCAGCAACGAACGGGCGAGCAAGGAGGGCCGGCCGGCCGACGAGGTCGCGGGAGCCGTTGCCGACGCGCTCGTGAGCGCCTGGCAGGAGGGCGTCCCGGTCGTCGCCTACAACGCCGCGTTCGACCTCACACTCCTCTCCGCCGAACTGCACCGGCACGGACTGCCGTCCCTGCGCGAGCGGTTGGGCGGCGCCGAGCCCGCGCCCGTCGTCGACCCGTACACCATCGACCGGCACATCGACCGCTACCGCCGGGGCAAGCGCAATCTTGAGGCCGTCTGCGCGGAGTACGGCATACGGCTGGACTCGGCGCACGACGCGTCCGCGGATGCCCTTGCCGCTGCTCGCCTCGCCCACGCGATCGCGGGCCGCCATCCGAAGGTCGCGGCCCTGGGAGCGGCTGAGCTGCATCGGCAGCAGGTTGGGTGGTACGCGGAGTGGGCCGCTGATTTTCAGGCGTTCCTGCGGAGGAAGGGGGAGGCCGACGCGGTGGTGGACGGGGTGTGGCCGGTGCGGGAGGTTGTGACGCAGGAGGTGTGAGGGGGCGGGTGCGGGGGTGCGCTTGCGAGGGGCGTGGG
>DATCQX010001235.1:0-4959 GCA_036569285.1 Streptomyces sp. | reverse complement strand
CCGCCGTGAGCGCCGGCCGTCGCCGACGCCCCGCCCGTCGACCGCGTCTTCGGCCTCTGCCGTCCCTCCCTGTTCCCGTCCTGTCCTGGCCGACCACAGGTGACCGCACCTCAGGAGGTGCCCCGTGAACCAGCTCTCACCGGCCCACGACACCGGCGCCGGCACATCCGGTCGGGCGCTCGCCGAGCCGCCCGGACGGATCGAGGTCACCCATGTCGCGGACCGGGCGTTCGCCTTGTTCGTCCGTGAGCACGAGCTCACCGTGGACCAGCCCGTCGAGCGGGGCGGTGACAACGACGGGCCCACCCCGGCGGAGCTCCTCGTCGCGGCTCTGGCCTCCTGCGTGGCATCGGACGCGGCGCGTTTCCTCCAGCTCCTGGACCAGCCCTACGAACACCTCCGGGTCAAGGCGGACTTCACGCTCGCCGACGGCCGGGGGCCGCGCATCGCGGCCGTCCGCATCCGTATCCTGCCGCCCGCCCCGCTCACTCCGCTCCTGGAGCAGAGCCTGCGTGTGGCGGTCGGCCGCTGTGCCGTCCACACCTGTCTGAACGGCCCGCCCGAGCTCGCCGTCGAGATCGGCTGACGCCGCGCGTCAGCCCCCGTCGGCCGTCGCGGGCCGGACGTGCGCGTCGGGGCCGGGGAACACGAGGGTCACCTCGTGCGTGTCCGACCAGCGCACGTCGTACGGAGGCGTCCCGTCCGCGTGGTGCAGCCCGACGATCTCTCCGTCGCGCCGTGTGACACCGGTGGTCGGGCTCTCGACGACGAGGATGTCCCCGATTCGGGCTCGCATGGTCATCACCTGCTTCCGTGGGCCGGCTGGGGGAGGTGCCGGGTCCGCCGTCCGGGCGGGAATCCCCTCCGACGACGATGTCGTTCCCCGTCAGGACCGGCGGGGACCCGGCACCGGGCGGGTGACGTGCGCCCGCCCTTCTTTCCGAGGAGCCGCCTCAGCGGCCCGCGACGGCGCCGCATGTCTCTCATGGGCACGTCCGTCACCTTCGCATCCCGCGCGGCGCCGCAGCAGGGGCCGAACGGCTCACCTCCCGGGCCGAAGGGCCGCGTTCACCGCAGGACGTTCAGCGGCACCGTGTCCGCGATCACCGCACGGCCGTCCTTCGGCGAGTTCCAGTACGCGGTGAGCGTCCCGGCGCCGGAGCGGGCCGCCCGGTAGGGGACCGTCACGTCGAAGGTGCCGCGGGTGCCGGAGCCGGAGGAGGCGGTGGCGCGGACGTCGGCCGCGGTGTGCCCGGCCGCGTCGGTGAGCTTCAGCCGGAGCGTCCCCTCGAAGGTGTTCGCGCTCCCCCACACCCGCACCGGGGTGCGGACGGTGTCGCCGGTCAGCGGCGACTCGACGAGGATCAGGGGGGCGAGGTCCTCGAAGTCGGCGCGGCCCACGGGGTGGTCGAGGACGATGCCCTCGCCGCCGAAGGCCGTCACGGGCTTGCCGTCCAGTTCGAAGCCGACCTTCTGGATCGTGGGGAAGCGGGTCGCGGTGAAGACGACCTGGGCGAGCCGGGCCCGCATGGAGAGCGTTCCGCCTCCGTCGTCGTACCGCCCGGACAGGTCGATCGTGGCGATGTGCCGGCGCACGACGATCGAGTTCAGCCGGGTGCCCGTCGGGATGGCCGTGGTGCGGCCGTGGTCCCGTTCGTAGCGGTCGGGTCCGGCGAGGAGCGCGCGCAGGGCACCGGCCGCGGTGGTGGGCGCGGCCACGGTGCGCGGGGCGGGCGAGACCTGCTCCCCGTGCAGGAAGTAGACCGAGGCCCGCACCTGGTGCGCCGGCGAACCGGGGTGCATCGGCATGACGAGGCCGCCGGGCGTCCCCGAGACGCCGGGACAGGCCGGGCCGTTCCCGCGGAGCGCGGTGCCGGGGTTCCCGGTGGTGCCCCCGCTGGTGCCGTCCGTGTTCCCGGCGGACGTGCCCGCGGTGCCGTTCCCGCATGCCGTCGCCAGGGACGCCGTCAGTGCGACGGCCGTGGCGAGGATCAGCGGGCGCCGCCTCCGGTGGGCCCGGTGTGTGTTCGGGTTCGTGACGCTCATGGCGGCCTCCTCTCCGCGCTTCCAGCCGACACCCGCCCGGCAGGGCGCCCCAAGTGCCGTGCGGGCAGAAGGGGCCGGGCCGGACGACGGTTTCGCGGGGACCTTCGCGCGGCGGAAGGGGCCATGCGGCCCGTACCGGTGCCGCCACGCCCCGGTCCAGGGTGAGGGCGGGGTACACCGCGCGCTCCCTTCGCGCGGGGCACGGAAACATCGAGGTGAGGTCATGGACGTCCTGGTGGGGTACGCGACGGCGCACGGTTCCACCCGCGAGATCGCCGAGCGGATCGCGGGCGGCCTCCGTTCGGCGGGGCTGAGCGCCGAGGCCCGGCCGGTGGAGACGGTGGACGACGCCGACGCGTACCGGGCGTTCGTCCTCGGCAGCGCCGTGCACGGGCAGGCGTGGTTGGTGCCCGCGCGGGACTTCGTCCACGACAACCTCGGGATCCTCGCCGCCGGCCCGCCGGTGTGGCTGTTCAGCGTCGGCATGCCGGACGCGCTGCGCGGGCCGTGGCGGCGGCTGGGGCCGAAGGAGATCCCGCTGATCCTCTCGGCGCTGCCCGACGACCTGCCCTACCGGGCCCACCGCCTGTTCTCCGGCGTCGTGGCCCGCGCCCAGCTCTCCCGTACCGGACGGCTGCTGTTCCGCCTCCTGGGCGGCCGGTTCCGCGACTACCGGGACTGGGAGGCCGTCGACGCGTGGACGGCCGGGATCGCGGGCGAGCTGACGGGGGGTGACCGGTGACGTCCGGCTCGCCGGAAGAAGGGGCCTGAGGGCAGTCCTGCCGGGCCTTTCGGCTTCTGGACGGAACGCTGCGCGGAGCGCGACGTTCGCAGGAGACGGCCGTGTCCCTGGAGGGAACGGCACTCGCCGAACGGGGAGTTCTCATGGCGGAGACCGAACGCGTCGAGCTGGCGCAGATGATCAGCGCGCTGCGCCGCTCCTTGGCGCAGGCGCAGCAGGACGGGGAGACGACCGGCGGCCCCCGCTTCCGTGTGGAGGGGATCGAACTGGAGACGACCGTGCAGGTGACGAAGGAGGCGGGTGGTGCGGGCGGGGTGAGGTTCTGGCTGGTGAGCGCGGCGGCGGGCGCCGGCCGAAGCCGCGGCACGACTCAGCGCATGCAGATCCGGCTGAACGTGGAGGGATCGGCCCTGATCTCGGACCGGGGCGGTGAGTTCCGTGAGCTCCCCTGAGCTGAGGCGGGTGGCGTACGTACGGACAGCGACATGCTGCTCCTCGGGCTATCTCGTCGCGCCCCGGCTGGTGCTCACCGCCGCGCACTGCGTCGGCGAGGCCGGTGACCGTGCCGAAGTGCAGGTACTGCGCCCCGGCTCACGGCAAGGCGCCCAGCAGGCGAGCCAGGTCGCGCCCTTCCGTGTCGTCGCGCTCAGCGGCGACGGAGAGACGGACGGGGTGGACGGGTTCGCTCTCCTGCAGGCGCTGGAGGACGACCCCTTCGCACTCGAAGCACCGCGGGCGGTCCGGTGGGGACGGCTGACCGGCGGCGAACCGCTGCCGGCGGAGGCGTACGCCTTCCCGGCACTGGCCGTCGAGGGCCTGTGGCGGAACGTGGAGCACACCTTCGGTTCGCTGATCCCCGGCACGGGAACGGTGACCGGCCCGGAGCGGACCGGCTGGTACCTGGACTTCGACGTCAACGGCCGCGCCTCCAGCGGCGACCGGTGGCGCGGCGCCTCGGGAGCCGCCGTCTTCGCCGAGGACCGGCTGCTCGGTCTGGTCGGCGCGCACGCGCACGGCCGGCTCAAGGTGATCCCCGTCCAACTCCTCGGCGGGCAGGAGCCGTTCCTTCGGCTGCTCGCGGCAGGCGGTGTGGGGCACGTGGTGTTCGAACCGGTCTGGAAGGGGCGGCAGCGGGTGCTGGAGGCCCCCTATCGGTCGCTGTCCGACAGCGCGTCGGCCGCGGACCTCCTCCTCCCCCAGCACAGCGTGGTGGAGTTCTGCGGGCACGAGGAGGATCTGCGGGAGCTGACCGAGTGGTGCACGGCCCCCGCCCCGCACCAGGTGTCGGTGCGGCTCCTCACCGGTGACCGCTCGGTCGGCAAGACCCGCCTGGCCCGGGAGCTGTGCGCGCGGATGACCGGTCTCGGCTGGGTCGCGGGGCTGCTCAAACCGCTCGCGGAGGACGTCTCCCGTCTGATGGACCTGGACGAGGACCGGCTGATCGTGGTCGACGACGCGGACGGCAAGGTCGGCCAGCTCGATGCCCTGCTGCGGCACCGCGGCGGGACGAAACAGGTCCGGCTGCTGGCGACCGCGCGGCACGAGAACCAGTGGTGGGCCGCCTTCCGGCGCCGCTACGGAGAGGTGGCCGAGGAGCGGCCGTACCGGCTCCGCGGTCCCGACCTGACACAGCGCACGGCTCTCTACGAGAAGGCATGCGCGGCGTTCCTGCGCAGGAAGCCCGCCTGGAAGCCGGACGACGGGCTGCCGCACCCGTCTGTCGACCTCAGCGACCCGGACTTCGCGAGCTGTCTGTTCGTCCTCATCCTCGCCATGACCGACGTACGCCGTTTCCTGAACCCCCGGTGGGGTGCGGACAGCGGCCTCGGCGGACCGGCGTCCCTCGCCCACACCCTCTACGAACAGGCGCTCGACCTGGAGCAGGAGGACTGGGTCGACCACGCCGCGCAGGCGTGCCTGCCGGCAGACCCGGTCCTGCTCGGACGGGTGGTGGCGGTGTCGAGTCTGGCCTTCGCCGACGGGGACACCGAGGGCGAGCGGGAGACCCGGGCCGCCGAACGGCTGCGGATGGTGCCGGACCTCGCGGACGCCACCGAGGAACACCGCCGCCGGTTCGTCCGCTACTTCCAGCAACTCATCGACGGAGACGGCGCGCTGCGCCCGCTGCGGCCCGCGCGGCTGGCGCAGCACCTCGTGACGGACACGGTCCG
>DATCQX010001234.1:0-17358 GCA_036569285.1 Streptomyces sp. | reverse complement strand
GGAGAGGGGGTTTGGGGGTGGAGGGCTTGAGGAGGACGGGAGTGTCTTCGCGAGGGGAGGCGGGGAGTGAGGGTGAAGGGTGGGGCGGCGTCGGTGCCGGCTCATGTCCCGGCCTCGGTTCAGGTTCCGCCTCCGGCAGGGGGCTCGGCTCCTGCTCGGCTCCCGGCTCCAGCTCCGGCTCGTGTGCCGGTTCCGGCCACGGCCTTGGCCCTTTCCCCGGCCCTCGCCGTGCCCCGGGTTGTTGTACGACACCGTCCGCGTGACGATGCTCTTCGAGGGGCGGCGTTGGCGCAGTCGGCGGAGGTAGCCGTGGGCTTCCAGTTCGCGGAGGGCCTTCGTGATGCGGACCTCGCCCTCGTCGAACTGGGAGCTGAGGGTCTTGATGTCGACGCGAGTGCCGGTCGGGACGGACTGGATGTACAGCGCCAGGCCCCGGGCCGTGAGGCTCAACTCCCTGTGCTGGGCGAGGTGGTTGCCGATCACGGTGAAGTTGGCGGGGTGGGGGGCGTTGACGTGGGTGACACCCTGCGGGGCGAATTCGGCGGGCAGGGGCTGCTGAGCGTGCGGGGGCACGCTCGTGTTCTCTTCGACCCGCACGGTCGAGTACGACCGCCAGGCGGGTGTGGACGCCGCCGCCGGACGGGCCGAAGGCTACGCGGCCTCCGCCCGCTCCTCCGCCGACTCGGCCGCCCTCGACGCCTCCGCCGCCCGCGCCGCCGCAGCCCAGGCCGAAACGGTGGCCAAGGAAGCCCGCGCCGCCGCCGATCGCGCGAACACCGCCGCCACCGAGGCGGAACAGGCTGCGAAGGATGCGGACAAGTACGCCAAGGAAGCACAGGCCGCAGTGGAGTCTGTTGAACGGCGGGGCGCGAACGATCAGGTCAGGAGCGGTGCGGGAACGGGTCTCGGTGGCATCTTCTACGTCGTCGACGAGAACGACGTCGACGTCACTGACGCCAAGCAGGACAACCTCTGCGAGCTCCCGCCGGGCATCGGCACCAGTTGCACCGTCACCTTCACCTTCACGTTCGACGCGAAGGTCGACTTCTACCTCTGCACCAACCCTGACGTCCCCGCCACCCAGTCCGGCTGCCCCACCGCCGACACCGTCTTCCTGTCCACCCAGCCCTACAAGGGCCTGACGAAGAAGGTGACCCGCACCTTCAGCCAGTTCGACATCCTCAAGGGGCTCGTCCAGACCTACCTCAAAATCGGCAAGGAACTCCTCGTCCAGGACTTCGTGGACTGCTGGCACGGGAGCGCGGGAAGTTGCGCCTGGGCGGCGTCCAACTTCGTCCCGGGCAAGGTGTTCGGGAAGGCCGCCGAGGGGATCCGTGCGCTGGATGCGGCGATGCACACCGGTGTCGGTGTCGCGGACGCGTTCAAGGCACTCAAGGCACTGGACGGCATCGACCCAGCCACCATCGTCAAGATCGAAGGTGCGGTCAACCTCTACGAGGATGTGGTCACTGCCTGCCGCCGCAACAGTTTTCCGGGCGGTACCGCAGTTCGCATGGCAGACGGCTCCCACAAACCGATTCGTGATGTCCGTATCGGTGATCTGGTCCTCGCCACGGACCCGGAGTCCGGCCTGACGCTCTCCCGTTCTGTGATCGACACCTTCCGGCACGACACCGAGCGGTTGGTGGACGTCACTGTGGCCGACGGGACACTGACGGTTCACTCAGGACTGTGACCGGACTGCGTGACCGGTCCGGGCTGGTGCCGCGTGAGGTGTACGACCTGACGGTGGATGAGTTGCACTCCTTCTATGTGGGCACTGAAGGGGCCCGCCCGCAGGATGTCCTTGTCCACAACTGCACCGACATCGTCGCCGACGAGGGTGTCGAAGGGGCGCATACCCTGGGTGACCACGTAAGGGCGACCGACAGCGAGATGGCAGCCAAAGCCAGGAAGGCGCAAGGAGGCGTGGCCACTCGCTGGGCCAGCCAGGAGATCGCTGCGGAAGCCGTTGACAAGGCCATGAAGCAGTGGATCGCCCAGCCAGGCAACGCCGGTGTGCTGGAGAGCTGGATGAACAAGCAGGCGCAACGGATCGGTAAGAAGATTCCTTTCCTTCCGACCCGAGATCTGAAGACCATTCGCTGGGAAGTCAGAGACATGGAGGGGCCTCTGGGGAAGAAGTGGGTGAAGAAAGGGGATGAAGTGGAGGTTCACGATGTCGAGACCAACTGGGTTTCTATCCAGTTGAAATACGTAGGTAAGCCTCACAAGGGCAAGTATGTTGTCTATACCTCGTATCTGGAGAAGTAGTCGTGGTTCGTGATGAGTGGTATTTCGAAGATGAAGGCGTCGAAGACGTCGGGCTTACCTGGGTCTTCTCGAAGCGGGGCGTCCTGGACTCTCTCTCCGCGGACGATGCGGCGTCTCTTCCGGAAGGCGAGCCAGGTGCGATGTGGTTGCGCCTGGCCGAGGAGGCGGTGGATACCTTCGATCGCACGAAGGCACGTCAACTCGGGCAGGACATCGATCTGTTGACAGGATCTCCACTGTCGGACGAGGTACTGCGCACGGTGTGGCTCGGCATCGGCCAGGGGTGCTTCGACCCGGCTGAGGCGGGCCTGGACACTCGGGCCTGGCTGAACAGGATGCGGCAGGCGTGGTTGGCGCGTGTCCAGCGAGATGATCCGCGATTCGTCCCCGCGCTGCCGCAACCCGTGCTTGACAAGGAACTCCGACAAACTGTGCTCCAGGCCGTTGCGCTGGTGGCGGATGATCTCGACCGGGCTGTCGAGGAGTGCGGACACGCTGTTCTTGTTCCCGCGCTGGAGGAGGTTGTCGTTCAGGCTTGCGCAGATCTCGGGTACCGGTTGTTTCTGCGGTCCTTGAAGGAGTACTTCGTGAGGATCGAGACGCCGGCCTATGACACGTTTGTCGCCCTCGGGAAACGCTTTGAATATCCGCCGTTTCTTGTCGGAGACAATCTGAACCATCAGCGGTGAGTGGCTCGGGGGCGGTCCCGAGGGGCGAGTGTCGGGTGCGAGGCGGGAGTGTTTCGGTGTTCTCGCTCCGTTTTGACGGTTCTATCCAAACTCTCCCCGCTTACTACGTCTACACCGGATACCCGGGCTGATGAGGAGGCCGCAGATGGATCGGTGCACGGAGTTCACGTTCGGTGTCCCGTGGATCATGGGTTTCTTCCATCAGGACTGGACACTCGATGCCGCCACCGAGGTGGAGGTTGTGAAGCAGCAGTTCGTCGCTGAACTGGAGCCGACCGCAGTACTGCTGGTACGCCGTGATGCCCGGTTGCTGCTGAACAACCTGGCCTCAGACCAGATCACAACTCTGTGGGAGAGTTGCGCGGAGGGCGGCGAGTACTTCTTCCACCGGGGTCGGATCATGGATGCCGCAGAGTGGATGCGGCAAGTGATCGAGGTGTGCGACGGATGGCTGTCCTGCCGCACGGACGCCCCTGAGCTCTCGGACGCCGATCGCTACGAGGGCCAGGAACTGGCTGGAGCGGTGCTGGCCCTCACCGGGGAGTTCGGGGACGTCCTCGGCGCGCGAACTGCGGACGCGCTCGCCGAGTGCGTCAGACGGTGTACGCCTGATCTCGGTTTCCGTCTCCTCCTCAGGGCCCTGGCCAACAAGTACTACACGCCGTCGGACGGTTACGTGACGCTGACCGGCGAGCAATACGCACGGCTCGAAGAGGCAGGGGCGGCCTTTCACTACGGTGAGTACGTCGTGACCGATGTGGAGCACCTTGTCGTGACGGGCAGCGTGGGCGACAACGGATATGTGATCGGAGCAAACCCCGTATGACCCGCGAAGAACCGCGGCACCTGCTCGTGCAGGCCCGGGGTGACGAGTCTCCTCTGTACGAGGCCAGGAACAACGGGTGGTGGGCTGAGGGTGCGGATGCGTTCACCGTTGGGATCCGGTTGGACGACGGGAGTCTCGCGCTGCCCGCGGATCTGGTCGACTTGCTGCGGTCCCGCTCGGTGGGGAGTTTGAGGATCTCCCAGCGCCTGGCTCGGCATCTCGGTCGGTCCTGGGCGGTTCGCCACTGGGAGGAAGGCCGCCGGCAGATCAGGTGGGTGTGCTGGAGTTGTGACCGTCTGCACTGGGAACCTGATCCTCATGACAGTCCGCCGCCCCCGGTCGACATCACGGTCGAGGGCGAGTTTCAGTATGGTCCTTTGCGGGCCGAAGGATTCGGGGACTTTTTCCCTGACGACCCTGCTGCCGCGCTGGACTTGTCCGACGGCCTTGTGGCCGGCCTCTACACGTGGGCGGCGGACATTGACGCCACGGTCAACCTGGACCTGCGGGACCGTGTGGAGGGCAAGTACGACTCCGCGTGGGAACGGCTGTACCAGGAGGGGGCGGAGTTGGCGCGGAGAGTGGCGCGCGAGGTCGGGCCGGAGCGGGTCGTGACCTACACGGGCACGGTCAACGGAGGTCTGGCCGCGCTGACGCGGGTTGCCTGGAGGGGGAGCGGCAGGTGTGAAGTGCCGTGCGGTGAGGGCGGAGTGCTTCGGTGTCCTCGCTCCGTTTCGGTGGTTCTGTCCAAACCCTCCCCTCGTTCGGCCCCCGGTGCCATCATGTGACGCATGGCTGACGGGGAATCAGGGGCCGGATCGGGTGTGCGGGTTCGGCTGGACGGGAGTCGGGGCGACGTCGGGGCGCTGAGGGCGTGGCTGGAGCGGGAGGAGCCGTTGGGGAGGCTGGTGCGGGAGGGGAAGCTGAGGATCGAGGAGCGCGCCCGGGACGGGGTGGGGCGTGAACACATGGGGATGGAGCTGGAGTTGGTGTTGCAGCTCATCGAGGGGGCGGTGGCCACCGGGACGTTGCTCGGGTGGACCAAGCGGTCTGTCGACGCCTGGAAGGAGAACCGGCGGCAGGTCGAGCGGGGGGTCGAGCATCCTGATCCGCTCGTCGAGCCGTTGGAACCCGATCAGGAATAGCCGGTGAGTGGGTTTGATCCGCGCGGCAAGGTCAACCGGGCGCTGATTGTCGGGGTGTCCGAGTACGACCACACCCGGGCGGACGGCGACGAGGACGGTGTGGCCGGGCATCTGGAGGCTGTACGGCACAACCGCAAGGGGCTGGGGGACGTCCTGCGGCACGGCGGCGTGTTCGGGCGGGTGAGTGTGTGCGGCTCACCCTCGCAGGACGAATTCTCGGAGGCGCTGCACCGCGAAACCCGGGACACCGAGGGGCTGTTGCTCTTCTACTTCGCCGGGCACGCCATCGTCTCGCTGTCCGGCGACGAACTCTTCCTGCAGGCCCGCAACGCGCGCATGGTGCGGGGCAAGGGCGACGCGTTCTCCGGTGCCGTCCGCTTCAGCGATGTTCTCGCCGAGCTTGCCGCGAGCCGCGCCGAGCGCGTGATGGTGATCCTGGACTGCTGTTATGCGGGTAACGCGGCCGGGATCTGGCACCGGCTCGACGACCACCGGCGGCGCCGGGAGATCTCGCTGCTGATGAGCGTGCAGTCCAACCAGCTCATCGGCCCCGGTGACCACAGCGGCCCCACCCCGTTCACCCATGAGCTGATCCAAGTCCTGGGAGAGGGAGGGGAGTTGTGGCTGTCGGCGGTGTACGAGGCGCTGAAGTCACGGATGCGGGCGGCCGGCGTCCCCACGCTCTCCAAGGACATCCAGGCCCCGCAGGCCGAGTGGGAACAGGGGGAGGACGTCCTGTTGGGGGCGGCGGAGCTCTCCGTACCGGCGCCGCCCCCGCGCACAGCCCCGCACCAAGGCCCCCTCAGACGCGGCGCCCGCCTCGCCCTCACCCTCGCGCTGGCCCTCGCCGCGACCGCGACCGGCGCCGGCGCCGTCGTCGTCCTCGCGAACGGCGACGAGACCTGCGCCCCGCCCCTGCACCTGCGCCTCCTGACCGACCCTGACCTCGAACCGGCCCTCACCGCCGCCGCGAACGCGTACACCGCCTCCGACGCCAACTCCCCCCACGGGTGCAGGAGAAGCGGCATCGGTGTCTACAGCGCCCGCGCCGCCGACGTCGTCACCACCCTGCGAAGCCGCACCGACCAATGGCAGCGTCCGTACGGCAACAACGACCCGCAGCGGGACGTCGGTCCGCAGCCGGACATCTGGATTCCCGCGACCCGCGCCGACGTCTACCGTGTCCAGTCCGAACGGGAGGACCGTGCGTTCGCCCAACTCGACCTGTACGGCGATACGTTGGCGTACTCACCCCTCGTGCTCGCCGTCCCCGGCAGCGCCGACGGCCCCCGCACCGGCCGCCCCCTCGCCCGCGTGGTCGACGACGTCGAGGCCGGTGGCACCGGAGTCCGGCGCCCCGACCCGGACTTCACGGACGCCGCACTGCTCGCGACGGCCGGACTGTACGCCGACTCGCCGGACGTCCGCGGCGTCGAGCGCAAGATCGCCTACCCCGGCCAACCCGCCCGTACAGCCGCCGAATTGCTGTGCGGGGACGGCGAGAACGCCGTCCTGATACCGGAGTTCGCGCTGAAAGGGAAGTGCCCCGACGGCGGGTGGACGTCCCGCGACGCCCTCTATCCCGACGATGTCTCCGGTATCGCCCCCGCGTTCGTGAAAGTCACCTGGGAGGACGGCGACCGGGACGCGGCGGCGCGGGCCGACGAGGTGGAGCGGTTTCGGCGCTGGCTCACCGGGGCGGACGGGCGGGCGGTGCTCGGGGAGTACGGTTTCCGCTCGCCGGACGGGACCGGGCGGCTTCTCGGGGAGACCGCGCCCGGTGTCCTGCCCGACCCCGGGGGGTCGGCACGGTACGCCGAGGCGTCCGCGATGAGCACCGCGCTGGACCGGTACCGCAACTCCCGTGGACCCGGACAGGTGTTGTTCCTGCTCGACAGCTCCGGGTCCATGGACAATCTCTGGCAGGGGCCGAGCGGTGGGCCCGGACTGCTCCAGCAGTCACTGGGCGGGCTCGACGAGAA
Organism: Streptomyces sp.; assembly: GCA_036569285.1. Classification (GTDB taxonomy): domain Bacteria; phylum Actinomycetota; class Actinomycetes; order Streptomycetales; family Streptomycetaceae; genus Streptomyces. The sequence continues at coordinate 10,442 of DATCQX010001234.1, read as the reverse complement.
GGACGACCGGTACGGGGTGTGGGCGGTCGCGGGGACGGCGCCCGGCCGCACCCACACCGAGCTGCTTCCGTTCGCCCCGCACAAGCGGGCGGACGCCGAACGGGCGCTGGACGCCGCCCAGCGTGCGGGAGTTCAAGACGCCGAAGCCGATCCATACCGGGCGCTGTGGGACGCGCTGGAGTTCATGAAACGGCAGGTGGTCGACAGCCAACGGCCCCGGCTCATCGTCTACTTGACCGACGACGAGGACAACAACCGGTTCAGCGGCCGACACCTGGACGAGCTGCTCGGGCCGGCACGGGAGGCGGGCGTACCGGTGACCATGGTGTCGCTGGCGACCAGCGGGTGCGAGGCGGGGCGGGCCGACGCGGTCATCTCCCTTGCCTCCGAAGGACGTTGCCTGGACCCGGGGGACGATCTGGGGGCGGCGCTACGGGACGAGGTCGCGCGGACGGGGACGGGGGAGAAGGGATGAGGGGCGGCGGGGTGAAGAGGAGTGGGGTGTGGAGCGGGGGCTGGGGTGGCGCATCTCCCCGCGTGCCAAGACCAGCGCCGGGCCGCTCCTCGACTCCCCTCCGTCTCCCCGCCGTTCTCCTCACCCTCCTCGCCCTCGCCGCCTGCACCACCACCGCCGCCCCCGACGACCGTCCGCGCGATCCGGAACCCAAGACGATCGTCGTCGCGAGCGGGCGGGACGTCACCGACGGAATCCGGCAGCGGCTGATCGACGCGTGGAACGCGCGGCAGGGGGCGGACGGCTACCCGGCGAGGCTGGTGGAGCTGCCGGGCTCGGCGGATCAGCAACGCAGCCAGCTGCTGGGCGCGTTGCAGTCGGGGAGTGCCTCGTACGACGTCGTCAACCTCGATGTGACATGGGTGCCGGAGTTCGCGGCGGCCAAGCTCGTGCGGCCGTTGCCGGAGGGTGCCGTCGCCGACGCGCCGGACATCGTGAGGGCCGTGGACGAGACGTCGTTCTGGGCGGGGAAGCGGTACGCGGTGCCGTTCAACAGCGATGTGGGGCTGCTGTATTACCGGCGTGACCAGGTGGGGGAGTTGCGTGCCGGGGCCGGTTGGGGCGACGTCCTCGGGGCGATCGACAAGGTGAGCCGTCGGCCGCCGGACCGCTGGAAGGCCGGGTGGACGACTCAACTCGCCCCGTACGAAGGGCGGACTGTCAACGCCGTCGAGGCGTTCGCCAGCGCCGTCGAGGGGCTGACCATCACCGACGGGCAGGGCAGGTACCGGGCCACCGAGGGCCAACTGGAGAAGGGCGTCGAGGAGTTGCGCAAGCGGACGTCGTCCGCGTACGTCCTTCCGCACGCGTACACCTCCAACGAGGACGACTCCCTCAGCGACTTCACCCAGGGGCGGACGTCGTTCCTGCGTAACTGGCCTTACGCGTACCCGGCGCTGTACGAGAAGTTCAAGGACGGTCTCGGGGTCGCGCCGCTGCCCGGCAAGGCCGTCCTCGGCGGGCAGAACCTCGCGATGACCCGGACCGGGTCCTCCGAGAAGGCCGCCAGGACCGCCGACCTCATCCGCTTCCTGACCGACGCCGACAGTGAACGCTGCCTCCTTCAGGCGGGGTTCGCCGCGACACGCGTCTCCGCGTACGACGAGGCGTCCCGCTGCAACCGCGTCCGCATGTCCGGGGGCGAGGGCGCGGCCGGTGGCACCGGTCAACTCCCCCCGAACCAAGTCCGCTTCAGCCGCGAAGTCCTCCTTCCCGCACTCCGTGCCGCGGTCCAGCGCCCCCGCACCCCGCTCTACGGCGCCGTCACCCAGACGATCACCGACAAACTCGGCCCGCTCTTCAGCCCCGGCACCGACGTGTCCGGGGTCGCCGCCGCGCTGCATGAGGCGTTGCGGCGCGAACTGCCTTGAGGGCGAACGGGGTTCCTGTACCGGGGGAACGACCCGAGGAAGGCGTTCACCGTCTCCTTCAGGGGAGCCGTGAGGTGTGGCGTAGGTCACGTCATGTGGGGAACGGTGGGAGGGATCGTGAGGGGTTCGGCGCATCGGGGCGTGTGATGCACACGCATTCTTGACTTCGATGTCATGCGGGGCGTGCGGGCGGAGGGGGGCGCATGCGTCGATGGGGGGATTTTGGCGGTTTTATTGTTTGGCTGGATTAGTGCTTCCTGTCGTGAGGGTGATCTGGCAGAGGGAGTGGGTGGGGGAGGGGGGAGTCCTGGATGGGGCGGTTGCCAGGTTGCAGGTGCGTATCGCCGGGGCGCCTGCTTCTGCTCTAAACGGCTTCATTCGGCCGATCCCTCAGCTGTGGGGCTTGGGGCGCCGGCTGGGGTGTGATCAGCAATCGCATCGGTGAGTTTGGTTGCGTGCGGAGTGAAAGTTGTTCGTTGACCCCTTCGGCGGGGGGCTGTTAGGGTGAGTATGCAAAGCTGCGAGGCAGATTTGAACCGGGGGTTGTTTTGTCGGAGAACACGTATTCGCTTTACGTCGATCTGATAAAGAAGGTGCTGTCGAATACGATCTATGAAGATCGCCCGACTTTCCCGTACGGGATGAATGTTCTCGACAAGGCCCAAGCGGATACGATGCGGCCGGACGCGGAAGGCTCCGCCGGAAAGCGTGGGACGTTCGACGTCGACCACCGTGAGGCCGGCCTGGATGTGCCGTCGGTCGCGCACACCATGATCGGCAGGCGCCGCCTGGACAATATTCAGGAGTGCGTGGAGCAGGTCCTGCGGGACGGCGTGCCCGGCGACTTCATCGAGACCGGCGTGTGGCGCGGTGGCGCCTGCATCCTGATGCGCGCGCTGCTCAAGGCGCACGGCGTGGAGGACCGCAACGTCTGGCTCGCCGACTCGTTCTCCGGCGTCCCGGAGGTGTCCGAGGACAGCCACCCGCTCGACCAGGACATGCAGTTCCACAACCTGAACTGGGTGTTGGGCTGTTCGGAGGAGCAGGTGCGGGAGAACTTCACCCGCTACGGCCTCCTGGACGACCTGGTCAAGTTCCTGCCCGGCATGTTCGCCGACACCCTGCCGACCGCGCCGATCGACAAGCTCGCCATCCTGCGGATGGACGGCGACCTGTACGAGTCGACCATGGACGCGCTGGTCAACCTGTACCCCAAGCTCTCCGTCGGCGGGTTCGCCATCGTCGACGACTATGCGATCCCGGCATGCAAGCAGGCCATCCACGACTACCGCGACAAGCACGGTATCGAGGAGCCCATCGAGACCGTGGACGTGACCGGCGTCTACTGGCGCCGCAAGTACTGACCGCAGGCCTCCGACAGGACAAGTCCTGCCCGTCCGCGTCGCTCTGCCCTGGATGTCTCCAGCTCGCATCGATGACGTGGCCTCGTGTGCGCGGCTCCCTTCTGTCCGCACATCGTGCGTTTCTTGCCGAAGTCGGATGTGAAATTTTCTGTTCCGGCCCTCAGTGATTCAAGCGGCCGGTCATCATTTCTGTCGCCGAGTTCAGAGTCGAACCGGTGCTCCCATCGCCTTGTGGAACCGCAGAAACGCGGAATCTCGCCCCATTCCCGAACGTATTCCGGGCTCAATGAGGGTGCCGCTAGGCGTGCCGTCCAGCAGTGACACCACGATCATTTTCACATGCTTCGGGGGAGGTGTGCATTGAAACGCAATATCGGCGATCTCGCTGTGTTCGGCGGCTCTTCAGCGTTCCTGCAACCACTTTATGTGGGGCGACCCAATATCGGTGACCGAAGCCGGTTTTTTGATCGCGTGAATTGGGCGCTCGATCACCAGTGGCTGACCAACGGCGGTCCACTGGCACGCGAGTTCGAGGGCCGGGTGGCGGAGCTGGCAGGTGTGCGGTACTGCGTATCCACCTGCAACGCGACCATCGCCATGCAACTCCTCGCCCGCGCAATGGACTTGACCGGCGAGATCATCATGCCGTCGCTGACCTTCGCCGCGACCGCGCACGCGTTCCGCTGGCTGGGCCTGACCCCCGTCTTCTGCGACATCGACCCGAACACCGGCTGTCTGGACCCCGCGCTCGTCGAAGCGGCGATCACCCCCCAGACCAGCGCGATCGTCCCGGTCCACCTGTGGGGCCGGCCGAGCGCGGTCGACCAGCTCGCGAAGGTCGCGGCCGAACACGGCCTCAAGCTTCTGTACGACGCCGCGCACGGGTTGGGCTGTACCTCGGACGGGCGGCCCATCGGCGGGTTCGGGCAGGCCGAGGTGTTCAGTTTTCACGCCACCAAGGTGGTCAACGCGTTCGAGGGCGGCGCGGTGGTCACCGACGACGAGGAACTCGCCAAGCGGATCCGCTCCATGCACAACTTCGGCTTCAACCAGGGGCGGGTCTCCACGGAGGCCGGCACCAACGGGAAGATGACCGAAGCGGCTGCCGCGATGGGCCTGACCTCGCTCGACGCCTTCGACGAGACGGTTCGTCACAACGAGGCCAACTACGAGATCTACCGGTCCGAACTCGCCGGGATCGCCGGGCTCAAGATCGTCGAGTTCGACCGGTCCGAACGCAACAACTACCACTACCTGATCATCGAGGTGGACGCCGCCGTGACCGGCATCCACCGCGACCTGCTGGGCGACGTACTCAGGTCGGAGAACGTGGTGTGCCAGCGGTACTTCTCCCCCGGATGCCACGAGATGGAGCCCTACCGCTCGGAACGGCCGGTCACCCTGCCGCACACCGAACGGCTCGCGCAGAAGGTACTCGCCCTGCCCACCGGCCCCACCGTCTCCCGCGAGGACATCCGGCGAGTCTGCGACATCGTGCGACTCAGCGTGCAGCGGGGCCGCGAAGTGACCCGCAGGGTGGACGACCGCACGAAATCCACGGCCGGCGGCCAGGACAAGGGGAAGTAGATGACCACCGGCAGCGTGCCAGCGACCACCCCGGGCGCCGATGACATCGCCGTCATCGGGATGTCCTGCCGACTGCCGGGCGCGGCCGACCCAGAGGCGTTCTGGCAGCTGCTCACCAGCGGCCGGAGCGCCGTCACCACCTCGTCCGACCGCTGGGACACCGACGCCGCGACAGCGGAGCCCGCCGTCCGGTTCGGGGCGTTCCTGGACCGGGTCGACACCTTCGACGCCGCCTTCTTCGGTATCTCTCCACGTGAAACCGAAGCCATGGACCCCCAGCAGCGGCTCATGCTGGAACTCGGCTGGGAGGCCCTCGAAGACGCCGGCGTCGTACCGGCCACACTGCGGGGCACCCGGCTCGGCGTCTTCGTCGGCGCCGCATCCGACGACTACGCCAAACTCCTGCACAACGGCGGCGCCGAACACATCGACCAGCACTCCCTGACCGGCTCGCACCGCAGCGCCATCGCCAACCGGCTCTCCTACTTCCTCGGCGTGCACGGCCCGAGCCTGGTCGTGGACACCGCCCAGTCCTCCGCACTGGTCGCGGTCCACCTCGCCTGCGAAAGCCTGCGCCGAGGCGAGTCCACCCTGGCGCTCGCCGCCGGCGTCAACCTCAACCTGGCCCCCGAAACCGCCCTCGGCGCCGCCAGGTTCGGCGGCCTGTCACCCGACGGCCGCAGTTTCACCTTCGACGAGCGCGCCAACGGCTACGTACGCGGCGAAGGCGGCGGCGCGGTCCTGCTCAAACCGCTCGCAGCAGCCGTCGCCGACGGCGACCCGGTCCTCTGCGTCATCCGCGGCAGCGCCATCAACAACGACGGCGGCACCGAGAGCCTGACCGTGCCCAGCGCCGCCGCCCAGCAGGCGGTGCTGCGCGAGGCATGCCGCCGGGCCGCGATCACCCCGGCCGACGTGCAGTACGTGGAGCTGCACGGCACCGGCACCCGAGTCGGCGACCCCATCGAGGCGGAGGCACTGGGCGCGGTGTTCGGCACCGGCCGGCCGACCGGGCAACCACTGCTGGTGGGGTCCGCGAAGACCAACGTCGGACACCTGGAGGGCGCCGCCGGCATCGTCGGCCTCATCAAGGCCGTCCTGAGCGTGGCCCGCCGCGAACTGCCCCCGAGCCTCAACTTCCAGCAGCCCAACCCGCGCATCCCCCTGGCCGAGCTGAACCTCAAGGTACGCACCGAGCCGGGCGCCTGGCCCGCACCGGAACAGCCACTGACCGCCGGAGTCAGCTCCTTCGGTATGGGCGGCACCAACTGCCACGTCCTGCTCACGGACTGGCAGCCCGCACCCGCCGCACCCGCCGAGTCCACCCGCTCCGTCCTGTCATGGGTGCTGTCGGCACGCACCGAACCCGCCCTGCGGGCACAGGCACAGCGACTCCTCACCCACCTCGACACCGCCCCCGACATCCGGCCCGCCGACATCGCCCACACCCTGGCGACCGCGCGGACCGCCTTCGAGCACCGCGCCGTCCTGCTCGGCGCGGACCACGCGGAACTGCGCGCCAGGCTCTCCGCACTGGTCGACGGGCAACCCGCCGCCGGAGTGCTCCAGGGCAGGACCACCACCGCCCCCGTCGCCTTCCTGTTCAGCGGCCAGGGCTCCCAGCGGACCGGCATGGGCCGCGAACTGTACGCCGAACTGCCGCAGTTCGCCGAAGCCTTCGACGACGTCTGCGCGGCGTTCGACAGCCACCTGGACCGCCCCCTCAAACAGCTCGTGTTCGAGGGCGACGCGGAACTCGTCGACCGGACCGGCTACGCACAGCCCGCCCTGTTCGCCATCGAGGTGGCCCTGTTCCGGCTGTTCGAGCAGTGGGGCATACGCCCCGACGCCGTCGCCGGCCACTCCATCGGCGAACTGGCCGCCGCACATGTCGCCGGCGTGCTGAACCTGACGGACGCCGCCACCTTGGTCGCCGCCCGCGCCCGGCTGATGCAGGCCCTGCCCGCCGACGGGGCGATGGTCGCCGTCCAGGCCTCCGAGGACGAGGTCCGGCCGCTCCTCACCCCCGGGACGGGCATCGCCGCGATCAACGGACCCACCGCCACAGTCCTCTCCGGCGCCACCGACGCCGTCCTGGAAACCGCCGCGCTACTCGCCGCACAGGGACGCAGGACCAAACGGCTGCGCGTCAGCCACGCCTTCCACTCACCGCTGATGGACGCCATGCTGGCGGACTTCCGGCAGGTCGCCGACACCCTCACCTTCCACCCCCCGACGCTTCCGGTGATCTCCAACGTCACCGGACGCTCCGCACGCGACGGCGAACTGACCTCCCCCGACTACTGGGTCCGCCACGTCCGGGAAACCGTCCGGTTCCTCGACGGGGTCCGCCACCTCGCGGACCAGGACGGCACGCTTCTGGTCGAACTCGGCCCGGACGGCGTCCTCGCCGGAATGGCCAGGGACTGCGCGCCCGCGGCCACCTGCGTACCCGCACTCCGTGCCGACCGGGCCGAAGCAGCCGCGGTCACCGCCGCGCTCGCCACCCTGCACATCCACGGGCGCTCGCCGGACTGGGACGCCGTGTTCGCGGGCTCGGGCGCGCGCCGGACGCCGCTGCCGACCTACGCCTTTCAGCGGCGCCGCTACTGGGCGGACCCGGCGGCAGACGGCTCCCCGATCTCCCCGGTCTCCCCGGTCGCCCCGACGCCGGTGAACCCGCCTGCGGGGGAACAGGACGACGAACCGTCGCGTCGGCGCGTCGAACAACTGCCGCCGCACGAACGCGCCCGAGCCGTACTGGACCTGGTGCGCAGCCGCATCGCCGTCGTCCTCGGACACGACAGCGCCGACGACGTCGAGACCGACCGGCAGTTCCGGGATCTCGGCTTCACCTCACTGACGTCCGTCGAACTCCGCGACCAGCTCAGCGAGGCGACCGGACTGGCCCTCAGCCCCACCTTGCTGTTCGACTTCCCCACGCCGATCGCCGTCGCCGACCGGCTGCTGGCCGAACTGTCCGGCACCGAGAGCGGTGGCGACGAGACCGCGGCGGTGGCCGTCGACGAACCCATAGCGATCGTGGGGATGGCCTGTCGCTTCCCCGGCGGAGTCGAATCCCCCGAGGACCTGTGGCGGCTCGTCGTCTCCGGCGACGACGGGATCACCGAGTTCCCCACCGACCGCGGCTGGGACATCGAAGCGCTGTACGACCCGGACCCCGAGCAGCCGGGTACCAGCTACACCCGGTACGGCGGATTCCTGCACGACGCCGGCGAGTTCGACGCGGCGTTCTTCGGGATCTCCCCGCGTGAGGCGGCGGCGATGGACCCGCAGCAGCGGCTGCTCCTGGAGACCTCGTGGGAGGCGCTGGAGAGGGCCGGGATCGATCCGGCGTCGATGCGCGGCGGCAAGGCCGGTGTGTTCGTCGGCGCCATGTCCCAGGAGTACGGGCCCCGGCTGTACGAAGGCGCCGACGGATATGACGGTTACCTCCTCACCGGGAACACCGCGAGCGTCGCCTCCGGCCGGATCGCCTACACGTTCGGGCTTGAGGGGCCCGCGGTGACGGTGGACACGGCGTGCTCCTCGTCGCTGGTCGCGCTGCATCTCGCGGCGCAGTCGTTGCGGCAGGGGGAGTGCGGTTTCGCGCTGGCCGGTGGAGCCGCGGTCATGTCCGGGCCCGGCATGTTCGTCGAGTTCAGCCGTCAGCGGGGGCTTGCCGTTGACGGGCGGTGCAAGGCGTTCTCGGACTCCGCGGACGGCACGGCCTGGGCCGAGGGCGTGGGCATGCTGGCGCTGGAGCGGTTGTCGGACGCTCGGCGTAACGGGCATCCCGTGCTCGCGGTGGTGCGGGGCAGTGCGGTGAATCAGGACGGGGCGTCGAACGGGTTGACGGCGCCCAACGGGCCTTCGCAGCAGCGGGTGATTCGGCAGGCTCTGGCGAATGCCGGGCTCGGTACGTCGGACGTCGATGTGGTGGAGGCGCACGGGACCGGGACGGTGCTTGGTGATCCGATCGAGGCGCAGGCGATTCTCGCGACGTACGGGCAGGGGCGGGTTGACGAACGGCCGTTGTGGCTCGGGTCGTTGAAGTCGAACATCGGGCATGCGCAGGCTGCCGCCGGTGTCGGTGGTGTGGTGAAGATGGTCATGGCTATGCGGTATGGGGTCATGCCGAAGACGCTGCATGTGGGGGAGCCGACGTCCAAGGTGGATTGGTCGGCGGGGGCGGTGTCCTTGCTGACTGAGCAGGTTGAGTGGGCGCAGGGGGATGTGCCTCGGCGGGCTGCTGTGTCGTCGTTTGGGATCAGTGGGACCAACGCGCACGTGATTCTTGAGGAGGCGCCGTCGGTTGAAGAGGCTCCTGCCGTTGAGGTGGTGGGTGTGGTGCCGTGGGTGTTGTCCGCCAAGAGTGAGGGTGCTTTGCGGGCGCAGGCTGGGCGGTTGTTGGAGGTGGTGGATTCTGGTGTGAGTCCGGTTGATGTCGGGTTTTCGCTGGCTGCCGGGCGTGGTGTTTTTGAGCATCGGGCGGCGGTGGTGGGGGCTGATGAGGCCGGCCGTCGTGCGGGTCTGGTGGCGCTGGCGGAGGGGGCGTCGGCTCCTGGGGTGGTGCAGGGGGTCGCGGGCGGTCGCAAGGTCGTCTTCGTGTTCCCCGGGCAGGGGTCGCAGTGGGTGGGAATGGCGGTCGAGCTTTTGGGTTCGTCGCCGGTGTTCGCGGAGTCGATGCGGGCGTGTGCGGAGGCTCTGAAGCCGCACGTGGAGTGGTCGTTGTTGGATGTGCTGGACGATCAGGCTGCTTTGGAGCGGGTCGATGTTGTTCAGCCGGTGTTGTTCTCGGTGATGGTGTCGTTGGCTGCGTTGTGGCGGTCCTATGGGGTGGAGCCTGCTGCGGTTATCGGGCATTCGCAGGGTGAGATCGCGGCTGCTGCGGTGGCGGGGGCGTTGTCGTTGGAGGATGCGGCGCGGGTGGTGGCGTTGCGGAGCAAGGCGTTGCTGGCTCTGTCGGGCCGGGGCGGGATGGTGTCCGTCTCGCTTTCGGTGGATGCGGTGGAAGAGCGGCTGGCCCGTTGGGAGGGTCGTGTCTCGGTCGCCGCTGTGAACGGCCCGGGTTCGATCGTTGTCTCCGGTGACGTTGACGCTCTTGATGAGCTGCTGGCCGGGGCCGAGGAAGAGGGCTTCCGCGCACGCCGTATCCCGGTGGACTACGCCTCGCACTCCGCTCATGTGGAGGAGATCCAGGCCGAGTTGGCGAAGGTCCTCGCCGGTATCACCCCTCGCCCCTCGCAGGTGCCGTTCTACTCGACGGTGACCGTGGAGCGGATCGACACGAGCGTGATGGATGCCGGGTACTGGTATCGCAACCTGCGTCAGACGGTGCGTTTCGAGGAGACCGTCCGTCTCCTGGTCGAGCAGGGTCACAAGCTGTTCGTGGAGTCCAGCGCTCACCCGGTGCTGGCCATGGCTGTTCAGGAGACGTCCGAGGAGATCACCGCGATCGGCTCGCTGCGTCGTGACGAGGGCGGCCTGGAGCGCTTCCTGTTGTCCCTGTCCGAGGCTCACGTCCACGGCGCCGACGTCGACTGGTCGGCCGTCTTCCCGGGTGCCCGCCGAACCGACCTCCCCACCTACCCCTTCCAACGCCAG
>DATCQX010001233.1:0-19215 GCA_036569285.1 Streptomyces sp. | reverse complement strand
CCCCAGCCGGTGCCGTCGGCGGCGTCCGCGAACGCCTTGCAGCGGCCGTCGGAGGCGGAGCCGCCCTGGCTGTCGAACTCGCCGTAGATCGCCGGGGTGGTCATGACGAGGACCCCTCCGACGAGCGCCAGGTCGCATTCGCCGGCGCGCAGGGAGCGGGCGGCGAGGTGCAGGGCGACCAGGGAGGAGGAGCAGGCGGTGTCGACGGTGAGGGCGGGGCCCTCCAGGCCGAGGGTGTAGGCGACGCGGCCGGAGAGGATGCTCGCGGGCAGGCCGGTGATGGCGTAGCCGTCGGTGTCGTCGGGCGAGCCGGCGAGGAGGGCGCCGTACTCCTGGGGGGCGCCGCCGACGAACACGCCGGTGCGGGAGCCGCGCAGGGAGGCGGGGTCGATGCCGGTGCGCTCCAGGGCCTCCCAGGAGACCTCCAGGAGCTGGCGCTGCTGGGGGTCCATGGCGAGGGCTTCACGCGGGGAGATGCGGAAGAAGCCCGCGTCGAATCCGGCGGCGGAGGGCAGGAAGGCGCCCTGGTGGCCGGGGTTGTAGGTGGGCAGGTGCTGCCAGCCCCGGTCGGCGGGGGGTCCGGTCATGGCGTCCCGGCCCTCGGCGACGAGCCGCCACAGGTCCTCGGGGCCTTCGACGCCGCCGGGGAAGCGGCAGCCGATACCGACGACGGCGAGCGGTTCGGTGGCGGCGTCGGTGAGCTGCTGGTTGGTGCGGCGCAGCCGCTCGTTCTCCAGCAGTGTCGTGCGCAGCGCTTCGATGACCTCGTCGAGGGACGTGTTCATGGCCTTGTGGCTCCCAAGGGTGGTGCCGTCGGTGGGGCGGGGACGGTCGAGGTGCCTGTGTCGGACGCTAGGGCCGCACGGCGTCGGTGTAACCCCCAGAAGAGATCCACTTCCCCCCTATCGGCGGGGGTGGTTCTCTAGGGGTGGCGGCTGCTCACCAGGTCACGGGGATCGCCAGGGCGCCGTGGACCATGTTGTAGCCGCGGAAGGCGATCTCGTCCCGGGGGACGGCGAGCCGGATGTCCGGGAAGCGGCGCAGCAGGGCGGTGAAGCCGACCTTCATCTCGATGAGGGTCATGGCGGCGCCGGGGCAGCGGTGCAGTCCGTACCCGAAGCCGATCTGCTGGGCCTGGGGGCGGGTCAGGTCGAGGCGGTCGGGGTCGGGGAAGTGGCGGGGGTCGCGGTTGGCGGCGGCGAGGGCGGGGACGACGAACTCGCCTTTCTTGACGGTGACTCCGGCGATGTCGAGGTCCTCGGTGGCGGTCCGGCCGCCGGTGGCGGAGATGACGCTGAGGTAGCGCATGAGTTCCTCGACGCCGGTGTCGAGGACGGTGGGGTCGTCGCGCAGCAGGCGGAACTGGTCGGGGTGGTCGAGGAGGGCGAGGAGGCCGAGGCCGAGGGTGTTGGCGACGGTGTCGTAGCCGGCGGTGAGGTGCATGTTGGCGATGCCGACGATCTCGGCGTCGGAGAGGTCGTCGCCGTGGTCGCGCGCGAGGATGCCGATCATGCCGTCGCCGGGTTCGGCGCGCTGGGCGGTGACGACGTCGTGCATGAATCGCTCGGCGGCGGCGACGAGTTCCGCGGCTTCCTCGGCGGTGGCGGCCAGGCCCGGGGCCTGTTCGGTGATCCTGAGGTAGCTCTCGCGCTGCTCGTCGGTGAGGCCGAGGAGTTCGCAGATGGCGAGCAGGGGGAAGGGGTTGGCGAACGCGGTCATGAAGTCGGTGCCGGGGCCGCCGCGTTCGAGGGCGTTCAGGCAGTCGTCGGCGATCTTCTCCAGGCGGGGGACGAGTTCGCGCATCCGGCGGGCCGTGAAGCCGCCCGCGACGGTGCGGCGCAGGCGGGTGTGGTGCGGGGGGTCCATGTTGACGAAGCTGCCCGGGGAGACTTCGAGGCCGGTGTCGTCGACGCCGGGGAGCATGAGCGTGAGGGGGGTGAGGGCGCTGCTGAGGCGGGGGTCGTTGAGGGCTTCGCGGACGGCGTCGTAGCGGGTGACGACCCAGATGTCGCGGCCGTCGGCCATCCGGTACTTGGTGAGGGGTTCCTCCTGCTGGGCGCGGCGCAGTCTCGCGCTGGGGTCGTAGGGGCAGGCCGTGTCCCGCTGGTAGGGCAGGGGGGTCTCCATCTCCAAGGGCATGGTGTGCTCCGTAGGGGTGTGGGGGGTCAGCGGATGCCGAACTCGTCGCCGATGAGGCTGAGGAGTTCGGCGGTGCTGGCGCCGTCGAGGTCGTCCGAGGTGTCGCGGGTGTCCGCGGTGGGGGCTTCGAGACGGGTGAGGAGGGCGCGCAGGCGGACGGTGAGGGTGGCGGTGCGGGCGGGGTCGTCGGTGGGGGTGCGCAGGGCCTCTTCGAGGGCTTCCAGGGCGGTCCTGGCCGGGTCGGGGGCCTCGGTGGAGGCGAGGTCGAGTTCGGTGAGGAGGAGGTCGGCGAGGGCGGCGGGGGTGGGGTGGTCGAAGACGAGGGTGGCGGGCAGGCGCAGGCCGCTGAGCGCGGAGAGCCGGTTGCGCAGGTCGACGGACATGAGGGAGTCGAAGCCGAGGCTCTGGAAGGGCTTCCCGGGCGGTACGGCGCTGCCCGCGGCGAGGCCGGCGGCGGTGGCGGTCTCGGCGCGGACGAGGTCGAGGAGGGCGGTGGCGCGGTCGGCGTCGGCCAGCGGCAGGAGCCGTTCGCGCAGTCCGCCCGCCGGGAGCGCGGGCCCGCCCGCGGTGCGTGGGGCGAGGCCGCGCAGGAGGACGGGGGTGGTGAGGGCGTCGGCGTCGAGGACGGAGACGTCGAGGCGGACGGGGACGGTGGTGGCGGCGCCGGTGGCGACGGCGGCGTCCATGAGGGCCATGCCCTCGCGGGGGTCGAGGCGGCGCAGGCCGATGCGGGCGATGCGCGCGAGGTCGCTGTCGCTGACGTTCGCGGTCATGCCCTCCCCGCGCTCCCAGGGGCCCCAGGCGAGGGCGGTGGCCGGTTTGCCCTGGGCGGTGCGGCGGGCGCACAGGGCGTCCGCGAAGGCGTTGGCCGCCGCGTAGTTGGCCTGTCCCGCGCCGCCCATGACGCCGGCGAGGGAGGTGAAGACGACGAACCGGTCCAGGGCGCGGTCGGCGGTGAGGGCGTCCAGGTGTTCGAGGGCCTCGGTCTTGACGGGCAGGACCGCGTCGACCTGTTCGGGGGTGAGGGCGGTGAGGGTGGCGTCGGCGACGGTGCCCGCCGTGTGGACTACGGCCCGCAGGTCGGGGACGGTGTCCAGCAGGGCGGCGAGCGCGTCCCGGTCGGTGAGGTCGCACGGCTCGGCCCGGACGGTGGCTCCCTGGGCGGCGAGTTCCGCGATCAGGTCGGCCATGCCGGGGGCGTCCGCGCCGCGCCGCGCGGCGAGCAGCAGGCCGGTGACGCCGTGGCGGGCGACGAGGTGCCGGGCGACGAGGCGGCCGAGGGTGCCGGTGGCGCCGGTGACGAGGACGGTGCCCTCGGTGGGCCACAGGGGCTGCGGGCTAGTGTCGGTGCGGGTGAGTGCGGCGAGCCGGGGGACGAGGACCTGGTCGTCGCGCAGGGCGATCTGGTCCTCCCCGGCGGCGACGGCCCGCCCCAGCGCCTCGCGCAGCCCGGTGCGGGCGCCGGGGAGCCGGTCGACGAGGAGCACGCTGCCGGGGTTCTCCAGCTGGGCGGAGCGCACGAGCCCCCACAGGGCGGCGCCGACCGGGTCCGCGTCGATCGCACCAGAGGTGCACACCACGAGCTGCGTCCCGGACAGGGCCGGGTCGTTCGCCCGCTCCTGGAGGAGGGCCAGCATGGTGTGGACGGCGTCCCGGGTCGCGGCGGCGGTCGGCGCGGCCGGGGCCGGGGTGACGACGGCCAGCGCGGGCGGGGTATCGAGGGCGCGCAGGGCGTCGAGGTCCGTGAGGTGCTCGACGTCGTCGCCGAGGTCCGGCATCGCGTCGCCAAGGACGGCGATGCGGCCCCGCATTGGTGCCGTGCCGGACGCCGCAAGGGGCGTCCACTCCGTGCGCAGCAGCCACTCGGGGCGCAGCCGCACGGTGTCGAACTGCTCGGTCGCGGCGGCCCGCATGCGCAGGGCGCCGACCGTGAGGACGGGGCGTCCGTCGGTGTCGGTGAGGTCGACGCCGACGCGGTCCTCGGCCTCGTCGCGGATGTGGACGCGCAGGGCGGTGGCGGCCTGGGCGTGCCGGGTGACGCCGCGCCAGGCGAACGGCAGGAGGGGCCCGTTCGCGGAGGAGGCGTTCGGCCGGAAGCCGAGGGCGTGCATGGCGGCGTCGAGGAGCGCGGGGTGGACGGCGAAGCCGCCCGCGGCCGTGTCAGGCAGCCGTACCTCGGCGAAGACCTCGCTGCCGCGCCGCCAGGCCGCGGTGAGGCCCTGGAAGGCGGGGCCGTAGGTGAAGCCGTGGTCGACGAGGTCGGCGTAGTACGTGGTCAGGTCGACGGCCTCCGCGTCGGCGGGGGGCCAGACCACGGCCGTCCCCGGCAGCGGGGGCGCCTCGGTGAGGAGGGTGCCTTCGGCGTGCGCGGTCCACGGGTCGCCGTCCTCGGTGCGGGAGTGCACGGTGACGGTCCGGGCGCCGCCGTCCTCGGGGCCCACGGCGACCTGGAGGCGGACCGGAATGCCGTCGGGGACCGGAAGGGGTGCGGCGAGGGTGAGTTCGTCGAGGTGGTGGCAGCCGGTGTGGGCGCCGGCCCACAGGGCGAGTTCGACGAAGCCGGTGCCGGGGAACAGCGGGGTGTCCAGGACGGCGTGGTCGGTGAGCCAGGGGTGGGTGGCCGTGGAGAGTTCGCCGGTGAACAGGGTGTGGCCGTCGGCGGTGGTGACCTTGGCGCCGAGCAGCGGGTGGCCTGCGGCGTCCAGGCCGAGGGAGGCGAGGTCGCCGGTGTGGGCGGGGCGCGGCTCGGGCCAGTAGCGGGCGTGCTGGAAGGGGTAGGTCGGCAGGGGGACGGTACGGGCGGCGGCTCCGGCGAACAGGGCGACGCGGTCGAGCGTCTGGCCCGCGAGGTGGATGCGGATCACGGCCTCGGTGAGGGCCTCGCTCTGCGGGGTGTCGCGGCGCTGCGCGGGCACGCACACGGCGTCGTCGAGGCAGCTCTGGGCCATGCCGGTGAGGACGCCGTCGGGGCCGACCTCCAGCAGGGTGGTGACGCCCTCGGTGGCGAGGTGGGCGATGCCGTCGGCGAAGCGGACGGTGTCGCGGACGTGCCGGACCCAGTACTCCGGGGAGCACGCCTGCTCGGCGGTGAGCGGCAGGCCGGTCAGGTCGGAGACGACGGGGATGCGCGGCGGGCGCAGGTCGAGGCCTGCGACGACGGCCGTGAACTCCTCCAGCATCGGTTCCATCAGGGGCGAGTGGAAGGCGTGACTGACCGTCAGGGCGCGGGTGCGGGCGCCGTCCTCGGTGAACTTCTCCCGCAGTGCGGTCAGTTCGCCCGCGGGGCCGGACAGGACGACCGAGCCGGGTGCGTTGACGGCGGCGACGGAGACGTCCGTGCGGCCGTCGAGGACGGCGTGGGCGCGTTTCTCGTCGACGGACACGGCGAGCATGCCGCCGCCCTCGGGCAGGCCCTGCATGAGGCGGCCCCGGGCGGCGATCAGCGTGCACGCGTCGGGCAGGGACAGCACTCCGGCGACGTGCGCGGCGGCGATCTCGCCGACGGAGTGGCCCAGCAGGAACGCCGGGCGCACACCCCACGACTCCAGGAGCCGGTACAGGGCGGTCTCGAAGGCGAACAGGGCGGGCTGGGCGAACTCGGTGCGGTGGACGGTGTCGTCGTCGGCCCACATCGCCTCGGTGAGCGGGCGCGGCAGCAGCGGGTCCAGGTGGAGGGCGATCGCGTCGACGGTCTCGGCGAACACCGGGTGCGCGGCGTACAGGTCGCGGCCCATGCCGGGGTGCTGGGCGCCCTGGCCGGTGAACAGCAGGGCGAGTGCGCCTTCGCGGGCGGTGTCGCGCAGCAGCCCGGGAGGCAGGTCGCCCTGTGCGAGTGCGGTGAGTGCGGCCTCGGTCTCGGCGCGGTCGTGGACGACCGTTCCCGCGCGGTGGTCGAGGGCGGCGCGGGTGGTGGCGAGGGAGTGGGCCAGGTCGGCGGCGGTGAGCGCCGGGTCGGCGGCGAGCCGGTCGAGGAGGCGGGCGGCGAGGTCGCGCAGGGCGGTCTCGTCGTGGGCGGACATGAGCAGGGGCCAGGGCCGAGGAGTCTGCTCCGCCGGTTCCGGGAGTGGGGTGTCCGGTGCCTGTTCCAGCAGGATGTGCGCGTTGGTGCCGCTGATGCCGAACGACGACACCCCGGCGCGGCGCGGCCGTCCCGTCTCGGGCCAGGCCCGCCGCTCGGTGAGGAGTTCGACGCCGCCGTCCGCCCAGTCGATCGCGGTCGAGGGTTCGTCGGCGTGCAGGGTGCGCGGGAGCTGCGCGTGGTGCAGGGCGAGGACGGTCTTGATGACGCCGCCGACACCGGCCGCCGACATGGTGTGTCCGATGTTGGACTTCAACGAGCCGAGGTACAGCGGGTGCTGGCGGTCCTGCCCGTACACGGCCTGGAGCGCGTGCGCCTCGATGGGGTCGCCGAGCTTCGTGCCGGTGCCGTGCGCCTCGACGGCGTCCACGTCGGCGGGGGTGAGGCCCGCGTCGGCCAGCGCGTCCTGGATGACGCGCTGCTGGGCGGTTCCGCTGGGTGCGGTGAGCCCGTTGGAGGCGCCGTCCTGGTTGATGGCGGAGCCCTTGACGACCGCGAGGACCTGATGACCTTGGCGGCGGGCTTCGGAGAGCCGCTCGACGAGGAGCACGCCCACGCCTTCCGACCAGCCGATGCCGTCGGCGTCCGCGCCGAACGCCTTGCAGCGGCCGTCGGGGGCGAGGCCGCCCTGGCGTTCGAAGTCCGCGAAGAGCGCGGCGTCCGGCATCACGCACACCCCGCCCGCCAGCGCGAGGTCGCACTCGCCCCGGCGCAGCGCCTGGACGGCGTCGTGCAGGGCGACCAGGGAGGAGGAGCAGGCGGTGTCGACGGTGACGGCCGGTCCCTCCAGGCCGAGGACGTAGGCGACGCGGCCGGTGACGACGCTGGTGGCGCTGCCGGTGACGGTGTATCCGGCGAGGGCTTCCGAG
This sequence comes from Streptomyces sp., assembly GCA_036569285.1. Classification (GTDB taxonomy): domain Bacteria; phylum Actinomycetota; class Actinomycetes; order Streptomycetales; family Streptomycetaceae; genus Streptomyces. The sequence continues at coordinate 12,129 of DATCQX010001233.1, read as the reverse complement.
CCGGGCGGGAAGAGCAGGGAGTAGCCGAGTCCGGCGGCGCCCGCGTAGACGCCGGTGCGGGTGCCGCGCAGGGCCGTCGGGTCGATCCCGGCGTGCTCGACGGCCTCCCAGGAGGTCTCCAGGAGGAGTCGCTGCTGCGGGTCCATGGTGAGCGCCTCGCGCGGGGTGATCCCGAAGAACGCGGCGTCGAACCCGGCGGCGTCGTCGAGGAACCCGCCGCGCGCCGCGTCCTGGATCCGCCAGCCCCGGTCGCGGGGCAGCCCGGTGATGGCGTCGCGGCCCTCGGTGACCAGGCTCCACAGGTCGTCGGGGCCCTGCACCCCGCCCGGGAAGCGGCAGGCCATGCCGACGATCGCGATGGGCTCGTCGGCGGCGGCGCGCCGGCGTGCCGGGGCCGGGGTGGCGGGCCGGGCGTCGCCCTCGTCGGGGAACAGCTCGGTGTAGAGGGCGCTGACGAGCTGCCGGGGCGAGGGGTGGTCGAAGACGATCGAGACGGGGAGCCTGAGGCCCGCCGCCGCGGCGAGGCGGTTGCGGAAGTCGACGGCGGTGAGGGAGTCGAAGCCGAGTTCCTTGAACGGGCGGGACGACGACACGGTGTCGGCGTCGTCGTGGCCGAGTGCGGTCGCGGCGGTCTCGCGGACCAGCCGCAGCAGGACGCCGGTGCGTTCGGTCTCGGTGAGCGGCAGCAGGCGTCCGCGCAGCGTCCCGGCGTCGGTGTCGTCCGTGCCGGTCGCGGCGACCCTGCGGCGGCGGGCGGGTTCCGCCCGGTCGAGGCGTTCGGCGGAGACGGGGGTGTCGAGGAGCCCGGCCGGGTCGGCGGGGCGCAGGAGCAGGGCGTCGGCGGTGGCGACGGGGGCGCCGGTGGTGTCGGCGAGGAGGACGGCGACGGTGTTCGCGCCGGTGCGGGTGACGCGGACCCTGAGGCGGGTGGCGCCGGTGGCGTGGACCTGGGTGCCGCTCCAGGAGAACGGGACGGCCGGGTCGCCGTCGAGGGCCTGGAGGGCGTGCAGGGCGGCCTCGGAGAGCGCCGGGTGGAGGTTGAAGCGGGCGGCCTCGGTGTGCTGGCCCGCGTTGAGGGCGACTTCGGCGTACGCGTCGGTGCCGGTGCGCCACAGGGCGGTGAGCAGGCGGCGTTCGGGGCCGTAGGAGAAGCCGGCGGCGGCGAGGCCGTCGTAGAGGGCGGGGACGTCGACGGGTTCGGCGCCGGGCGGGGGCCAGGCGGTGAGGTCGTCCTCGGGGGCGGCGGTCTCGGGGACGAGGGTGCCGGAGGCGTGCAGCAGCCAGGGGCCGTCCTGGTCGGGGGCGGCGGCCGTGGAGTGGACGGTGAAGGTGCGGCGGTCGCCGTCGTCGGCGCCGACGCGGATCTGGAGGGCGACGGTGCCGTCCGCCGGGAGGGTGAGCGGGGTGTGGAGGGTGAGTTCCTCGACGCGGCCCTGCCCGAAGGGGTCGCCCGCGGCGACGGCGAGTTCGACGAACGCGGTGCCGGGCAGGACGGGCCGCTCGCCGAGGGCGTAGCCGTCGAGCCAGGGGTGGTCGGCGGCGGAGATCCGGCCGGTGAGGACGGCGCCGTCGGCGTCCGCGAACCGGACGAGCGCGCCCAGCAGGGGGTGGGCGAGGGCGCCGACGCCCGCGGTGGTGACGTCGGCGGTGCGGCGGCGGCCCTCGGGCCAGTGGCGGCGCCGCTGGAAGGGGTAGGTGGGCAGCTGCGGCAGGTCGCCGGGGCGGGCGGGGACGTCCGCGAAGACGCGGGCCCAGCCGGGGTCGGCGCCGCCGGTCCACGCCTGCGCGAGGGCGGTGCGCAGCCGGGCGGTGCCGCCTTCGCCCCGGCGCAGGGTGCCGGTGACGGCGGCGTCGTGCTCCCCGGCCTCCACGCACTGCTGGACGGAGGTGACGAGGACGGGGTGCGGGCTGGGCTCGACGAACAGCCGGTGCCCGTCGGCGAGCAGGGCGCCCACGGCGTCCGCGAACCGCACCGGTTCGCGCAGGTTGCGGCACCAGTAGGCGGCGTCCAGGCGGGCGGTGTCGAGGAGGCCGCCGGTCACGGTGGAGTAGAACGGGACGCTGCCGGTGCGCGGGGTGAGCCCGGCGAGGCCCGCGAACAGCCCTTCGCGCAGGACCTCGACGTACGGGGAGTGCCCGGGGCTCGCGGCGCCGGGGATGCGGCGGGCCCGCACCCCGTCGGCGACGCAGGCGGCCACGAACTCGTCGCAGGCGTCGGGGTCCCCGGTCAGGGCGACGGAGGCGGGCCCGTTGACGCAGGCGATCCACAGCCGGTCCGCCCACGGGCCGAGCCGCTCCTCCACCTGGTCCTCGGGCAGCAGCACGGACACCATGTCGCCGCTGACGGTGAGCGTGCGCAGGGCGCGGCTGCGCAGGACGACGACGCGGACGGCGTCGTGCAGGCCGAGTCCGCCGGAGAGGTGGGCGGCGGCGATCTCGCCCTGGGAGTGGCCGACGACGGCGTCGGGGGTGACGCCGTACGCCTCCCAGGTGCGGGCGAGGGAGACCATGACGGTGAACAGGATCGGCTGGACGACGTCGATGCGGTCGGGGTCGACGTCGCGGGGTTCGCCGCGCAGGACGGACAGGACGTCCCAGTCGACGAGTTCCTGCACGGCCGCCGCGCAGGCGTGGGCGTGCTCGGCGAACACCGTTTCGGCGTCGAGGAGTTCACGGGCCATGCCGGGCCACTGGGAGCCCTGTCCGGGCAGGACGAACGCGGTGCGGCCACTGGCGGCGGTGCCTTCGGTGAGCGCGTCGTGGGGGCGGCCCTCGGCGAGGGCGGTGAGCCCGGCGAGGAGGGTGTCGCGGCCCTCGGCGAGGACGGCGGCCCGGCGGTCGAGGGGGGTGCGGCCGAGGGCGAGGGAGCGGGCGAGGGGGCCGACGGGGAGGGGGGGGTCGTCGGTGAGGTGGGCGAGCAGGCGGCGGGCCTGCTCGCGCAGGGCGGTGGTGGTGCGGGCGGACAGCAGCGCGGGCAGCGGGCCGGGGGCGGTATGCGGCGCGGTCTCCTCGTCGCCGGGGGCCTGTTCGAGGATGACGTGCGCGTTGGTGCCGCTCACGCCGAACGAGGAGACCCCGGCCCGGCGGGGCGCGCTCTCGTCGGACCAGGGCCGGGCCTCGGACAGCAGGCGGACCGTGCCGGAGGACCAGTCGACGAACGGGGTCGGCTCGTCGGCGTGCAGGGTGCGGGGCAGGCGGCCTCGGCGGATGGCCTGGACCATCTTGATGATGCCGCCGGCGCCCGCGGCGGCCTGCGTGTGCCCGATGTTGGACTTGAGGGAGCCCAGCCACAGGGGCCGTCCGGCGGCGCGCGCGCTGCCGTAGGTGGCGAGGAGCGCGTCGGCCTCGATGGGGTCGCCTAGGGGGGTGCCGGTGCCGTGGGCCTCGACGGCGTCGATGTCGGCGGGGGTGAGGCCCGCGTCGGCGAGGGCGTCGCGGATGACGCGCTGCTGGGAGGGCCCGTTGGGGGCGCTGAGCCCGTTGGAGGCGCCGTCCTGGTTGACGGCCGTGCCGCGCACCACCGCCAGCACCGGGTGCCCGTTGCGCCGGGCGTCGGAGAGGCGCTCGACGACGAGGACGCCGACGCCCTCGCTCCAGCCGGCCCCGTCGGCGGCGGCGCCGAACGCCTTGGAGCGGCCGTCGGGGGCGAGGGAGCCCTGCCGGGAGAGCATGACGTGCACGTCGGGCGTCGACATGACGGTGACGCCGCCGGCCAGGGCGAGGTCGCACTCCCCCGCGCGCAGCGAGCGGACCGCGAGGTGCAGGGCGACCAGCGAGGAGGAGCAGGCGGTGTCGACGGTGACGGCCGGGCCCTCCAGGCCGAGGACGTAGGACAGGCGTCCGGAGAGCACGCTGTTGGAGACGCCGGTGGAGCCGTGGCCGTCGACCTGGCCCTCGACGGCGGTGAGCAGCGCCGAGTAGTCCTGCTGGGAGACGCCCGCGAAGACGCCGGTGCGGCTGCCCTTGAGGGTGCGGGTGTCGAGGCCGGCGCGCTCCAGGGCCTCCCAGGCGCTTTCGAGGAGGAGTCGCTGCTGGGGGTCCATGGAGTGGGCCTCGCGGGGCGAGATCCCGAAGAACGCGGCGTCGAAGGTGGTGACGTCGTCGAGGAAGCCGCCCTCTCGGACGTAGCAGGTGCCTTCGTTCGCGGGGTCGGGGTCGTAGAGGGAGGCGAGGTCCCAGCCCCGGTCGGTGGGGAAGCCCGCGATGGCGTCGCGGCCTTCGTCGACGAGCCGCCACAGGTCGTCGGGGCCGGTGACTCCGCCGGGGTAGCGGCAGGCCATGCCGACGATCGCGATCGGTTCGCGGGCAGCCGCCTCCAGCTCGCTCAGCCGGCCCCGGGTGCGGTGCAGTTCCGCGGCGACCTGCTTGAGGTAGTCGCGGAGTTCGTTGTCCTCAGCCATGCGAACCGTTCACTCCTTGCCGAGTTCGTTGCGGATGAAGTCCAGAAGCTCGTCGTCCGACGCGGCGGCGAGCCGGGTGTCGACGTCGGCCTCGCCGGGCGCCTGTGCGGCAGGGCCGGATTCGGCGAGGGCGCGCAGCCGGGCGGCGAAGCGGGGCCGTTCGGGGTCGGCGGGCGCCAGCTCCGCGAACGCCGCTTCCAACTGGTTGATGAGCACGGTCAGTTCGGGCCGGGCCGCGTCCTGGCCCGTGCCGAGGCGCCGGTCGAGTTCCTCGGCGAGCTCTGTCGGGTTGGGGAAGTCGAAGACCAGGGCGGCGGGCAGGGCGAGGCCGGTCGCGGCGGCGATGGCGTTGCGCAGTTCGACCGCGGTGAGCGAGTCGAAGCCGGCCTCGCGGAAGGCGCGGTGGGGGTCGACGCCGTCCGCCGAGGGGTGGTCGAGGACGGCGGCGGCGCGGGCGCGCACCAGGTCGAGGAGGGCCCGGGAGCGCTCCGCCGGGGGCAGCGCCGCGAGGCTGGTGCCGGGTACGGCCTGTTCGGGGGCCGTGCGGGTGCGGACGGCGGTCGCGGGGACCAGGTCGCGCAGGGCGGCGGGCAGGGTGCCCGCTTCGGCGCGGGCCTTGAGGGCGGTGCGGTCGGTGCGCATGGGCAGCAGGACGGCGTCCCGCGCGGCCCACGCCCGGTCGAACAGGCCGAGGCCTTGCGCGGCGTCCAGCGGCAAGACGCCCGCCTTGGCCATGCGGGTGCGGTCGAGGTCGCCGATGCGGGCGCCCATGCCGCCGCCGGTCCCCCACAGGCCCCAGGCCAGCGAGGTGCCGGGCAGGCCGTCGGCGCGGCGGGTGCGGGCGAGGGCGTCCAGGGCGGCGTTGGCCGCCGCGTAGTTGGCCTGGCCCGCGCCGCCGAGGGTGCCGACGGCCGAGGAGAACAGGACGAAGCGGTCCAGGTCCAGGTGCCGGGTCAGCTCGTGCAGGTGGTGGGCGGCGTCCGTCTTGGCGCGCAGGACGGTGTCGACGCGTTCGGGGGTGAGGGAGGTGAGGACGCCGTCGTCGGTGACCCCGGCGGTGTGGACGACCCCGGTGAGGGGGCGGTCCTCGGGGAGGGTGGCGATCAGGGCGGCGAGCGCGTCGCGGTCGGAGGCGTCGCAGGCCGCGAACACCGGGCGGGCGCCGGACTGCCGCAGGTCTGCGGCCAGTTGGTCCGCGCCGGGCGCGTCGGCGCCGCTGCGGCTGATCAGGAGCAGGTCCCGCACGCCGTGGACGTCCGCGAGGTGCCGGGCGACGCGGGCGCCGAGTTCGCCGGTGGCCCCGGTGATCAGGACGGTGCCCGTCGCGCGTGCGGGGTCGGCCGGCTGGGGGGCGGCGACGGTGAGCCGCAGGGTGTGCGGGCGGCCCTGGCGGACGGCGAGCTGGGACTCGCCGCCGAGGTGGGCGGTGGCGATCGCGGAGGCCAGGGCGGGCGCGTCCACGGTGTCGTCGTCGAGGTCGATCAGCAGGAGCCGGTCGGCGTGTTCGGCCTGCGCGGACAGGGCGAGCCCCCACACGGCGGCCCGTGCGGGCCCCCCGGTGGTGGCGCCGCCGGTCACCGCGATCACGCGGGCCGCGAGGAGCCGTTCGTCGGTCAGGACGGACTGGAGCAGGGCGAGCGCGTCGCAGATGGCGCGGCGGACGGTGTCCGGGGTGTCCGTGTCGGGCGGGGTGTCCAGGGCGAGGACGACGAGGCCGGTGCCGTCCGCGACGGTCGCGGGCCCCGCGTGGGCCTCGCCGCCGAGGGCCTCGGCGAGGACGCCGGCGCGTCCGTCGGGCCGTCCGACGACCGTCCAGCGGGTGCCGGCGGCGGGTGTCTCGGCGTCGGCCGGGCGCCATTCGGGGGCGTAGAGCTCGGCGGCGACGGGGTCGTCGGCGTGGCGGGTGGTCTCCAGCCAGTACGGCCGGTGCTGGAAGGCGTACGTCGGCAGGTCGGCGCGGCGTGCTGCGGGCAGCAGGGCCGTCCAGTCGGCGGCGACTCCCCGCACGTGCAGCCGGCCGAGGGCGACGGCCAGGCTGCGGGTCTCCTCGCGGCCGGTGCGCAGCGCGGCGAGGGCGAGCAGGCCGGGGGCGGTCTCCTCGACGAGGGAGACGAGGCTGCCGTCCGGGCCGAGTTCGAGGACGGTCGTGACGTCCTGTTCCCGCACGGTCCGGATGCCGTCGGCGAAGCGGACGGTGGCGCGGACGTGGTGCAGCCAGTACGCGGGGCCGGTGAGTTCCGCGATCTCCCCGGTGACGTTGGAGACGACCGGGATGCTCGGTTCCTCGTAGGTGACCTGGGCGAGGATCTGGGCGAACTCCTCCAGCATCGGCTCCATGAGGCCGGAGTGGAAGGCGTGGCTCACCTTGAGCTGCTTGACCCTGCGGCCCCGGGCGGCGAAGCCGTCGGCGACCTCCTTGACGGCGACCTCCTCACCGGAGAGCACCAGCGCGCGGGGCCCGTTGACGGCCGCGAGCCACACGCCGGGCACGTCGGTCAGCTCGGTCTCCTCCGCCTCGACGGCCCACATGGCGCCGCCCGACGGCAGTTCCTGCATCAGGCGCCCGCGTGCGGCGACGACGCGGCAGGCGTCCGGCAGCGACCACACCCCGGCGACGTGCGCGGCGACCAGTTCACCGAGCGAGTGCCCGAGGACGACGTCGGGGCGGACGCCCCAGGACTCCAGGAGCCGGTACAGGGCGACCTCGACGGCGAACAGGGCGGGCTGGGCGAGCCCGGTCTCGGCGAGGTCGTCGGCGGAGCCCTCGAACACGGCCTCCTTCAGCGCGAGGCCCTCGAAGGCGGCGCACACCTCGTCGAAGGCGGCGGCGAACACGTCGTACGCCTCGTACAGTTCGCGTCCCATGCCGACGCGCTGCGAGCCCTGTCCGGAGAACACCACCGCGAGTCCGCCGTGGGCCGGGGTGTCGGTGAGGGCGGGGCCGTCGGCCGCGAGGGCGGTGAGGGCCTGCTGGAGGCTGTCGCGGTCGGAGGCGGCGAGGACGGTGGCGGTGGGCAGGACGGCGCGGGTGGTGGCGAGGGAGAGCGCGAGGTCGTCCACTGCCGTGTACGGGTGTGCGGCGAGGCGGGCGGCCTGGGCGCGCAGGGCGGTGTCGTCCCATGCGGAGAGCACGATCGGGACGACGCCGTGGCGGGAATCGGCGGCCGGGGTTTCGTCGGCAGGCTGTTCGGCCTGTTCTTCGGCCTGTTCGAGGATGACGTGGGCGTTGGTGCCGCTGATGCCGAACGAGGAGACCCCTGCCCGGCGGGGGCGGCCGGTCTCGGGCCAGGGCCGGGCCTCGGTGAGGAGTTCGACGGCGCCGGAGGTCCAGTCGACCTCGGGGGTGGGCTCGTCGACGTGGAGGGTCTTCGGCAGGACGCCCTCCCGCATCGCGAGGACTGTCTTGATGACCCCGGCGACACCGGCGGCGGCCTGGGTGTGCCCGATGTTGGACTTCACCGAGCCGAGCAGCAGCGGCTGTTCGCGGTGCTGTCCGTAGGTCTCCAGGAGGGCCTGCGCCTCGATCGGGTCGCCGAGCTTGGTCCCGGTGCCGTGGGCCTCGACGGCGTCGACGTCGGCGGGCGTGAGCCTCGCGTCGGCCAGGGCCGCGCCGATGACCCGCTGCTGGGAGGGGCCGTTGGGTGCGGTGAGGCCGTTGGAGGCGCCGTCCTGGTTGATGGCGGTGCCCCGGACGATCGCCAGGATGTGGTGGCCGTTGCGGTGGGCGTCGGAGAGGCGTTCCACGACGAGCATGCCGGCGCCCTCGGCGAGGGAGAAGCCGTCGGCCGCCGCCGCGAACGCCTTGCTGCGGCCGTCGCGGGCCAGCGCCTGCTGACGGCTGAACCCGACGAACGAGGCGGGTTCGGACATGACGGCCGCGCCGCCCGCGAGGGCGAGGTCGCACTCCCCCGCGCGCAGCGCCTGCACGGCCAGGTGCAGGGCGACGAGCGACGACGAGCAGGCGGTGTCGACGGAGACGGCCGGGCCCTGGAGGCCGAGGGTGTAGGAGATGCGGCCGGAGGCGACGCTCGCGGCGGCGCCGGTCGCGAAGTAGCCCTCCACGTCACCGGCGGCGTCGAGCAGGCGCGCGGTGTGGCCCTGCTCGCTGAGGCCGACGTAGACGCCGGTCCGGGAGCCGCGCAGCGTGTCCGGGGCGATCCCGGCGCGCTCCAGGGCCTCCCAGGCGGTCTCCATGAGGAGCCGTTGCTGCGGGTCCATGGACAGGGCCTCGCGCGGGGAGATCCCGAAGAACCCGGCGTCGAAGAGGGCCGCGTCGTACAGGAAGCCGCCCTGGTCGACGTAGCTGGAGTCGGCGGTGGCCTCCTCGGGGTCGTGCAGCCGGTGCAGGGGCCAGCCCCGGTCGGTGGGGAAGCCGCCGACGAGGTCGGCGCCCTCGGTGACCGCCCGCCACAGCTCCTCCGGGGAGCCGATGCCGCCGGGGAAGCGGCAGCTCATGGCGACGAGCGCGACGGGTTCGTCACGGTCGGCGGCGCTCACCGCGACGGGGGCCGCCGGGGTGTCCTCGGCGCCGAACAGCTTGTCGACGAGGTAGGTGGCGAGGGCCGTCGCGGTGGGCTGGTCGAAGACGAGCGTGGAGGGCAGCCGGACGCCGGTGGCGGTGGCGAGCCGGTTGCGCAGGTCGACGGCGGTCAGGGAGTCGAAGCCGAGGTCGCGGAAGGCGCGCCGGGGGTCGACGGCGTCCGCGCCGGTGTGCCCGAGGACGCCGGCCGCGTGTTCGCGGACCAGGTCGCGCAGGGCGCGGGTGCGGGCCGCCTTGTCGAGTCCGGCGAGGGTGCGGGCGAGTTCGGAGGCGGGGGCCGCGGATCCGGCGGGCTGCTCGTCCTCGGTCTGCGGGCGGGCCTCGGGGAGTTCGTCGAGCAGGTGGCTCGGGCGGCTGATGGTGAAGACCTCGGCGAAGCGGGGCCAGTCGACGTCGGCGAGCAGGACGGAGACGTCGCCGTCGGCGAGCACCGTGCGCAGTCCGGCGACGGCCGTCTCGGGTTCGATGACGGGCAGGCCGGTGCGTCCCAGGAACTCGTAGATCGTGTCGGAGACCATGCCGCCGCCCGCCCACGGCCCCCACGCCACGGACAGGGTGGGCACGCCGTCGGCGCTGCGCCGCTCGGCACGCGCGTCCAGGACGGCGTTCCCTGCGGCGTACACGCCGTGGTCGGCGGCGCCCCAGACGGCGGTGACGGAGGAGAAGTAGACGACGGCGTCGAGCTGGGCGGGGTCGAGGGCGGCCTCGATGTTGTCGATGCCGGTGACCTTCGCGGCCAGCACGGCGGTGAGGTCCTCGAAGGGTGCCTCGGCGACGGGGCCGCCGGCGCCGACGCCCGCCGCGTGGACGACGGCCCGGATCAGGTCGCCGTCACGCTGGAGCTCGTCCAGGGTCTCCTCGACGGCGGTCCGGTCGGAGGTGTCGCAGGCGACGAGGGTGATCCGGGTGCCGCCCTGTGTCAGCTCGGCGGCGAGTTCGGCGGCGCCGGGCGCGTCGGGGCCCCGGCGGCTGAGGAGGATCAGGTGGTCGGCGCCGTCGGCGGCGAGCCAGCGGGCGATGTGGGTGCCGAGGGCGCCGGTGCCGCCGGTGACGAGGACGGTGCTGCCCTGCGCGCGCCAGCCGGGGTTGCCGTGGGCGGGTGGCCCGGTGCGCACGAGGCGCCGGGCGAGGACGCCGGCCGGACGCAGCGCCATCTGGTCCTCCCCGGCGAGCCCTTCGCCTCCGGCGAGGACGGTGACGAGCCGGTCGGCGACGGCCGTGTCCCAGGTGCCCGGCAGGTCGATCAGCCCGCCCCACAGGTGCGGGAGTTCGACGGCGGCGCAGCGGCCCAGCGCCCACACGGCGGCCTGCACCGGGTCGGCGGGTCCGGCGTCGTCGGCGGTGCCCTGGGCGCCTCGGGTCAGGCACCACAGGGGCGCGGTGACGCCTGAGGCCACGATGCCCTGGAAGAGGGCGAGGGTGGTGGCGAGGCCGGTGGGGACGTCGGCGCTCGCCGGGTGCGGGGTCGTGTCGGCGCCGGTCAGCGTGAGCACGGCGGTGGGCGCGGCCTCGCGGATGCGGTCGGCGAGAGCGGCGGGCGTGTCGTGCGGGGAGACGGTGAGGACGACGGCGTGTTCGGCGCGTCGGCGGACGGCGTCGGCGGCCTCGTCCGGATCGGTGCCCTCGGGCACGGCGATCAGCCAGGTGCCCGGCAGGACGGCGGGTGTGGCGGGGAGGGTGAGGGGGCGCCAGTCGACGGCGTAGCGCCAGGCGTCCACGGTGTCGCGTTCGCGCCGGGTGCGCCGCCAGTCGGCGAGGGCGGGCAGGACGGCGGTCAGGGAGTCGCCGTCGGGCAGGTCGAGGACCTTGACGAGCGTGCCGGTGTCCTGGGCCTCGACGGCCCGCCAGAAGTCGTCGTGCGCCGGGTCGGCGGAGCCGCTGCCCTGGGGCGGGGTCGGCGGCCACAGGCGGGTGCGCTGGAAGGCGTAGGTGGGCAGGGCGACGGGCTGTCCGGGGGTCTCGGGGCAGGCCGGGGTCCAGTCGACGGGGACGCCGCCGACGCAGAGTTCGGCGAGGGAGGCCAGCATCCGGGCGGGCCCGCCCTCGTCGCGGCGCAGGGTGCCGGCGACCAGGGCCTCGACGTCGGCGCGCTCGGCGGTCTCGGTGACCGGGGCGGTCAGCACGGGGTGCGGGCTGATCTCGACGAAGACGTGGTGCCCGGCGGCGAGGAGCCCGCTGACGGTCGGTTCGAGGCGGACGGTGGAGCGCAGGTTGCGGTACCAGTACGCGGCGTCGAGCCCGGCCGTGTCGAACAGCCCGGCCTCGACGGTGGAGTGGAACGGCACGGCGGAGGTGGTGGGCGTGATGCCGTCCAGGGCGGCGACGACCGCGTCCTGGATCTCCTCGACGTGCGCGGAGTGGGAGGCGTAGTCCACGTCCACCCGGCGGGCCCGGCCCCCTCGCGCGGTGACCTCGGCGAGGACCTCCTCCGTGTCGGCGGGCGCGCCCGCGACGACCACCGAGGACGGCCCGTTGATCGCGGCGACGTCGACGCGGCCGTCGGCGACGGCGGTCAGAGAGCGCACGTCGTCGGCGGACATCTGGACGGAGACCATGGCGCCCTTGCCGGAGAGGGCGAGGATCGCGCGGGAGCGCAGGGCGACCACGCGGGCGCCGTCCTCCAGGGTCAGGGCTCCGGCGACGACGGCCGCCGCGATCTCGCCCTGCGAGTGTCCGACCACGGCGGCCGGTTCGACGCCGTAGGAGCGCCACACCTCGGCGAGGGACACCATCACGGCCCACAGGACGGGCTGGACGACGTCGACGCGCTCCAGGTCGCCTCGCAGCGCGTCCATGAGGGACCAGTCGACGTGCGCCGACAGGGCCCGCTCGCACTCGGCCATCCGCGCGGCGAACACCGGGGTGGAGTCGAGGAGTTCGAGGGCCATGCCGGACCACTGGGAGCCCTGGCCGGGGAAGACGAACACCGGTCCGCGTCCGGTCGGCTGGGCGGCGCCCGTGGTGACGGCCGGGGTGGTGGCGGTGCCGTCGGCCAGGGCGCGGACGGCGGTGAGGAGTTCGGCGCGGTCGTGGCCCAGGGCGACGGCCCGGTGTTCGAAGAGGGTGCGGTTCGTCAGGAGGGCGCGGGCGACGCCGGAGGCGGTGGCCTCGGGGTGTGCGGTGAGGTGGTCGGCGAGGCGGGCGGCCTGGGCGCGCAGGGCCTCGGGGGTGCGGGCGGACAGGAGCCAG
>DATCQX010001232.1:0-5583 GCA_036569285.1 Streptomyces sp. | reverse complement strand
CTGCGGCACGCTCGGCATCGCGGTCGCCCCGGCCTCGGCCTCGGCGGCTGCTGCGAGTTCGTTCTACGTCTCCAAGACGAACAGCTCCACCTACGGCACCATCACGTGGTACAACCGCACGGCGAACGTCACCGGCACCGTGGCCGACCACCAGAACAACGCCTACACGGTCGCCTACTTCGAAGCCTTCGCGGGCTCGACGAAGATCGACTCGCAGACCCGGTCCGCCAACAACGAGAGCGACCTCGGGGAGTACCGCAGCTTCAGCTTCACGATCGGCGACCCGGACCTCGTCGGCGGGATCGACCGCATCAAGGTCACCGTCTGCACGCACTACGCCTCGGACCGGTTCTGCACGGCCCCGGAGAACTACTCGAAGAGCTGACGGCAGGCGGACAGCGCACGGCCCGCCGGTCGGGGTGACCGGCGGGCCGTACCGCTGCTCACTGCTCAGTGCTCAGTGGAAGAAGTGCCGCGTCCCCGTGAAGTACATCGTCACGCCCGCCTTCTTCGCGGCCTCGACCACCTGCTCGTCCCGGACCGAACCACCGGGCTGGACGACGGCCTTGACGCCGGCCTCGGTGAGGATCTCCAGCCCGTCGGGGAAGGGGAAGAACGCGTCGGACGCGGCGTAGGCACCCTGCGCGCGCTCGGCCCCGGCCCGCTCGACCGCGAGCTTCGCGGAGTCGACGCGGTTGACCTGGCCCATGCCGACGCCGACGGAGGCGCCGTCCTTGGCGAGCAGGATCGCGTTGGACTTGACGGCGCGGCACGCCTTCCAGGCGAACGCCAGCTCCTTGAGCTCGTCCGCGCCGAGCGCCTCGCCGGTCGCGAGCTGCCAGTTCGCCGGGTCGTCGCCGTCGGCCTGGAGGCGGTCGGTGACCTGGAGGAGCGCGCCGCCGTCGATCGGCTTCACCTCGGCGGGGTGCGCGGGGGCGGCCGGGGCCTTCAGGACGCGGATGTTCTTCTTCTTGGCGAGCGCCTCCAGGGCGCCCTCCTCGTAGTCCGGCGCCACGATGACCTCGGTGAAGATCTCGGCGACCTGCTCGGCCATCTCCTTGGAGACCGGCCGGTTCACCGCGATCACACCGCCGAACGCCGACAGCGGGTCACACGCGTGCGCCTTGCGGTGCGCCTCCGCGACGTCCGAACCGACCGCGATCCCGCAGGGGTTGGCGTGCTTGATGATCGCGACGGCGGGCTCGTCGTGGTCGTACGCGGCCCGGTGCGCGGCGTCCGTGTCCGTGTAGTTGTTGTACGACATCTCCTTGCCGTGCAACTGCTCGGCGACCGCGAGCCCGGTGCCGCTGCCGTCGACGTAGAGCGCGGCCGGCTGGTGCGGGTTCTCGCCGTAGCGGAGGGTGTTCTCACGGGCCCAGGTCGCGCCGAGGAAGTCGGGGAACCGCGACTCGTCGACCGGCGCGTACTCGCTCGCGAACCAGGACGCGACGGCGACGTCGTACGCGGCGGTGTGCCGGAACGCCTCCGCGGCGAGCCGCTTGCGCGCGGCGAGGTCGAACCCGCCGTCCGCGACGGCCTTCAGGACGTCCGTATAGCGGGCCGGGTCCGTGACGATCGCCACGGACGGGTGATTCTTCGCGGCGGCACGCACCATGGACGGGCCGCCGATGTCGATCTGCTCCACACACTCGTCGGGGCTCGCCCCGGACGCGACCGTCTCGCGGAACGGGTAGAGGTTGACGACGACCAGGTCGAACGGCTCGACCCCCAGCTCGGCGAGCTGCTCACGGTGGCTGCCGAGCCGCAGGTCGGCGAGGATCCCGGCGTGCACCTTCGGGTGCAGGGTCTTGACCCGGCCGTCGAGGCACTCGGGGAACCCGGTCAGCTCCTCGACCTTCGTGACGGGGACCCCCGCGGCGGCGATGCGCGAGGCGGTGGACCCGGTGGAGACGAGCTGCACCCCGGCCGCGTGCAGGCCCTGGGCCAGCTCCTCCAGACCGGTCTTGTCGTACACGCTGACGAGCGCGCGGCGGATCGGCCGTACGTTCTCGGAGGTCACAGCCTCGGAAGTCACAGCTTCGGCGGTCACGGGATAACTACCTTTCGTCCCTCAATGCGGTGGCCGTCGCGGGCGATCCGCCCCACGACCTCGACGAGCAGCCTTCGCTCGACTTCCTTGATGCGCTCGTGCAGCGCGCTCTCGTCGTCCTCGTCCCGGATCTCGACCACGCCCTGGGCGATGATCGGCCCGGTGTCGACGCCGTCGTCGACGAAGTGGACGGTGCACCCGGTGACCTTGGCCCCGTACGCGAGCGCGTCACGGACACCGTGGGCCCCGGGAAAACTCGGCAGCAGGGCAGGGTGCGTGTTCACGAACCGCCCCCCGAACAGGGCCAGGAACTCCTTGCCGACGATCTTCATGAACCCGGCCGAGACGACGAGGTCCGGCTCGTACGACGCGACGGCCCCGGCGAGCGCCGCGTCCCACTCCTCCCGCGTCCCGTGGTCCTTGACCCGGACGACGAACGTCGGGATCCCGGCGCGTTCGGCCCTCGCGAGGCCCTCGATACCGGCACGGTCGGCACCGACCGCCACGATCTCGGCGCCGTACTCCCCGGCACCGGTCTCGGCGATGTGGTCGAGCAGGGCCTGGAGGTTCGTACCGGAGCCGGAGACCAGGACGACCAGGCGTTTGGGGGCGGAGGCCGGGGCCGGATCCACGTTTCGGGCCCTTTCTGCATGCGGGTGCCCGGTGGGGCGCCCCTGGGATCAGCGTTTGTGCGGTCGTACGAATGCTTCGCGCCCCGGGATACGGGGAAGTCTACGAAGCGGCCGACCGCCAGCAACGATACCGGCACACCCGGCGGCCCCCACGGGACGGGGGCGGGGCCGGAAGGTAGCGTCTGCGGGGAACGGGCCCGGGAAGGGGCCCGGCGAGGGGCTCGGGAACGCGGCGGCGGTGTGGCACGTTTCCGGGGTGACAGCTCTTGCTTGTCCGCACATCCGCCGGACCACCCGACTTGTCCGACCGACCTCCGACTCACCTAGGGAAGACGCTCACTTGATGCCGGACCGCCGTCTGCGACTCACGATGCCGACCTCGCAGCCCACGCACACCACCCTCCTGAGGGAGGGCCGCCTCTCCTCCCCAGGAGCCGGCTCCGGCGCCGCCGACCAGAGCGAACCCGAGGGGGCTGCGGGGGCTCCGGGGAGCGACGGGGTGCAGACGCCTGCGGCGGAGGGGGCGGAGGGCCGGGGGGCTCAGCCTTCGGGCGCTGGGGCTGCGGGGTCCGAGGACGTCGGGGGGCAGGCCGCGGGGGCTCAGTCCGTAGAGGGTCAGACTGCGGGGGTTCAGTCCGCAGGGGGTCGGCCCGCGGGGGCCGTTCCCGCCGGTCAGGGCTCTGCGGGTTCGGGTACCGGTGCTCAGGATTCCTCCGGGGGGCAGAAGAGTCAGGGGCAGGTGGGCCAAGGAGGCCAGGGGGTTCAGGAGGGCCAAGGGGTTCGGGAAGGACAGGGAGTTCGAGAAGGGCAGGGGGATTCGGGGGCTCAGGAGGGCCAGGGCTCCCAGGGCGGGCAGGGTGCTCCGGGTGAGCGAGACGCGCAGGGGAGCCGGGGCGCCCGAGGCGGTCGGGACAGCCAGGGCGGGAATCCGTTCGCCCCGCCGCCCGAGGGTGCTCCGGATCAGCCGTGGCGGCCTCGGCAGCCGGCTCAGGGAGAGGGAGCCGACGGAGAGGGCGGCTCTCCCTGGGGGCGGTGGAGCGACCGGCAGCCCGGACGGTCCCAGGGCGGGTTCGGGGACCGTCCCGGCACGGGCCCCGAAGGCCAGGGGAACAACCAGCCCCCCGGCCCCCGCTGGGACCCGACCGACCCCGCTCAGCGTCGCGCGCGGTACGCCTTGCTCGGCGGCATGTGGTCCTTCTTCTTCGTCCTCTTCGGATGGGCCTACGTCGCTCTCCTCCTCGGTGCGCTCTCCGTCTACTGGGCGATCAGCGCCCTGAAAGCCCGGCCCCGCCAGAACGGCTCCGAGGGGTCCCCCGCCGGCAACGCCGCCGCCCCGGCGACCCCCCGTACTCCCTCCGGCGCCCGCCCCCAGTCCACCGCCGCGATCACCGGCCTCGTGACCGCGTCCCTGGCTCTCGTCCTGGTCGGCGGCATTTTCACCGCGCAGATCGTCTACCGCGACTACTACACGTGCCGCGCGGACGCCCTGACGAACGAGGCACAGCAGTCTTGCGACGATCTGCTGCCGAAGCAGTTGAGGGACTTTCTGGGGACGGCGGGCTGAGGGGGCGGGCCGGGCAGGGCTGCGGATTGAGGGGGCGGGCTGAAGGGGCGGGCTCGGGGGTTGCGGGCTGAGGAGGCCGGCTCAGAGCCGCGGGCTGAGGAGGCCGGCTCAGGGCCGTCGGCTGAACAGGCCGGGCTCAGGGCCCGGGTTGAAAGGGGACGGGCTCAGGGCAGCGGGCTGAGAGGCGAGAGGTTCGGAGGCTGCGGGGGCGGAGAGGTTCGGAAGGCCGCGCCCCCTGCGCCCCGGCCCTCGTCAGCTCTCTCCCCCGCGCTGGGCGCCCTCTCGGTACCGGTTTCCGTCAGCGCCCTCCCCGGTACAGGGCGCCGTCCCGGCCCTCGTCAGCCTCTCGCTCCAGCCCGCTCGATGTCATCTCCCATGCACCACCACCTTTCTCTGCTCGCTGTCCGTCCCGCCCGACCCGCGGCCCCGCCGCCCTGAACTCGCCCCCGCCGCCGTTCCTTTCAGTCCATAGCCACCTCCTTTCCTCTCGGTCCGGCCTCTCGGCCCGTCCCCTTTGCCCCTTCATCGTTCCGACCCCGCCGACCGGTTCACGTCTCCGCGAAAAATTTTTCCGACCCCTCTTCAGCCCCTCCTCACCCCTCCCCCTGCGCCCCCTCCTCCGGCTTGTTCTCCGCTTCCTCCCAAGGCCGGGACGCCTCCCGCAACGCGGCCCAGCGGGCCTCACGGGCCGTGTCGTCGTGCCAGGTCTGGTCGGGGGGAGTGGTGAGGAAGTCGTAGGGCTCGAAGAGGGTGCCGGCGGCGTCGGGGGCGGAGTCCTTGAGGAGGGAGGCGTAGACGGGGTCGTCGGTGCGGGGGACGGTGGGGGCGGGGAGGTCGGGCGTCTTCGATGCCGTACGGAACAGGCCGCGGGGTGCGAAGAGGCGTGAACGGCGTTTCCGTGCGCCCTCGTCCTCGTCCGTGACTTCCGCGGCCTTCTTCTCGTACGTGCCCTCGCCCTCGTACGCTCCCTCGTCCTCGTACATATCTCCTGCCGTCCCCCGCCCCGGCCACCACCGCTTCCAGCCCAGCCCCTTCCCCTCGGTCTCCTCCACGCCACGCTCCGGCCGGTCCCCCGCCCCCAGCGGGCCCTCCGGCTCCCACGCGGCCCAGTCGACCAACAACTCCCGTTCGAGGCTGGTGCTCTCCAGGCCCTCGCTCTGCGCGACCGCGCCCTTCCGCCGCCAGAGCGACCGTCCGCTCCACCCGCGGCACGACCACGCCCGCACCGCGAGCGCCACGGGAACACCGACGGCAAGGCCCCACACGAGTGCCGCGCAGCCTGTCTGCCACCAGACGGGGCCGAAGCGGGCGAGGGTGCCGGTGCCGAGGGGTCCGCC
>DATCQX010001231.1:0-2064 GCA_036569285.1 Streptomyces sp. | reverse complement strand
GTCGGAGGGTGGGGAGGGCTGCGGTGCGGGTGCCGGTGCCACCAGGGCGGGACGTTCGGTGGATGCCGGTACGGCTTCGTGCTCCTGGCCGCCCGGCACGCGCGCGTACGCCGGTTCCACGCTGTGCTCGGGCGCGCCGGTCAGTGCGGCTTCCTGGGCGGAACGTTCCGGCTTGCCGGTGTCCAGGAGAGGGGTGGGCAGCAGGACGACGGCTGTGGTGCCGCCGTAGGGCGAGGTGCGCAGGTGGACCTTGATGCCGTGGCGGGCGGCGAGCCGGCTGACGACGAACAGGCCGAGGCGGTCGCTGTCGAAGAGGTCGAGCGCCTCGGACTGGGTGATGCGCCGGTTGGCGCGCTCCAGGGTCTCGGCGCCCATGCCGAGGCCGCGGTCCTCGACTTCGACGGCGTACCCGTTGCCGACGGGTTCGCCGGTGACGCGCACGCGCGTGTGCGGGGGCGAGAACTGGGCGGCGTTCTCGACGAGTTCGGCGAGCAGGTGGGTGAGGTCGGCGACGGCGGCGCCGGCTACGGACGCGGCGGGCAGTTGCCGTACCTCCACGCGCGCGTAGTCCTCGACCTCGGAGACGGCGGCGCGCACCACGTCGGTCAGGGGGACGGGCCTGCGCCAGGCGCGTCCGGGGGCGGCTCCGGAGAGGATGATCAGGCTCTCCGCGTGGCGCCGCATGCGGGTGGTGAGGTGGTCGAGGCGGAAGAGGTCGCTGAGTTCGTTGGGGTCGTCGGAGCGGCGCTCCATGCTGTCCAGGAGGCTCAGCTGGCGGTGCACCAGGACCTGGCTGCGGCGGGCGAGGTTGACGAACACCCCGGAGATGCCGCTGGCGAGTTCGGCGCGCTCCACGGCGGCCCTGAGGGCGGCGCGGTGGACGGTGGTGAGGGCCTCGGCGACCTGGCCGGTCTCGTCCTCCGCGCGGGGTCCCGGCGGGGCCTCCGCGCGGACGTCGATCTCCTCGCCGGCGCGGAGTTTCCGCATGGCCTCGGGGAGTTTGCGGCGGGCGATCTCCAGGGCGCCGTTGCGCAGGCTGACGAGTTCGACGACGAGGCCGCGTCCGATGCGCACGGAGATGACGAGCGAGGCGATGACGGCGGCGAAGCCGAGCAGGACGGCGGCGCCGGCCGGGGTGAGCAGTCCGCGTGTGAAGGGGTCCGCGCGGCGGACGACCTGGTGCCCGGCGTCCGTCTCGATGGTGCGCATTCCGCCCTGCACGCGTGCGTGGGCGCTGTTCCAGGCGGCCTCGGGTGCCGCGGCGAGGGCCCGTTCGCCGGGCGCGCTCGCGAGGACCCGGTTCTCGGTGGCGGTCAGGTCGGTGTACGCGGTGTCCCGGGCCAGTGTCCGCCAGGCGGCCTGTTCGGGGCCGCGCAGGTCGGCTACGGCGGCCTCGGTGAGGGTGCGGCGGGTCTCGGCGGCGCCGCCGAACAGGCGCAGCCTCTTGGTGTCGAGGCGGCCCGCGAGGCGCGCGCCCGCGAGGACGGCGTCCTCCTGGGCGAGGGCTTCTCCCGCGCGGGAGAATTCGAGCAGTACGCGCGCGTCGGAGCCGAGTTCGGCGTCCTGGATGCCGGAGAGGGCGCCGTTCACGGCGAACGCGGCGGAGATGGTCCGGGTGTAACGGGCGTACGTCTGCGACCAGTCCACGGTTCCGCCCAGGACCGCGCCGCGCACCGTGCGCAGTTGTTCGGCGCCGGTGACGAACGCGTCGAGGCGCTGGGCGACCCCGGAGGGCAGTTCCTGGGCGTCGGCGACGGTGCTGTGCTTGCCGAGCCGGAGTCGGGCCACCGCGCGGTCCGTGGCCGTCGCGAGGCGGCGCAGGGTGTCGTCCTGGCCCGCGCGAGCCTCCGTCGCGTACTGGACGGCGGCCACGCGTTCGGCCTGGAGCGCGGCGACGGCGTCGGCGACGGGTGCGCGGACCTCGGAGTCGACGCGCTGGATCTGGCGCAGCCGGGAGACGTCCTGGGCGGTGGTGACGGTGGCGTACGCCCAGAGGGCGAGCAGGGAGACGACGGGCACCATCAGGAGGCAGACGATCTTGGCGCGGACGGTGCGGGGGCGTAT
>DATCQX010001230.1:0-5090 GCA_036569285.1 Streptomyces sp. | reverse complement strand
TGGGGTTCATCAGTCCGGCGTCGGGGGTGACGATGCCGTGCCGGTCGGAGTCCGCGTCGTTGCCGGTGGCGATGTCGTAGCGGTCGCGCTGCGCGATGAGGGAGGCCATCGCGTCCGGGGAGGAGCAGTCCATGCGGATCTGGCCGTCCCAGTCCAGCGTCATGAACCGCCAGGTGGGGTCGGTGTGCGGGTTGACGACCGTCAGGTCGAGGCGGTGCTGCTCGGCGATCCGCCCCCAGTAGGCGACGGAGGCCCCGCCGAGCGGGTCGGCGCCGATGCGGACCCCGGCCGCGCGGATCGCGTCCAGGTCGAGGACGTTCGGGAGGTCGGCGACGTACGTGCCGAGGAAGTCGTACCGGCCGGTCGTCTCCGCGGTGAGCGCCCGCGTGTACGGCAGGCGGCGGACGTCCTTCATCCCGGCGGCGATGATCTGGTTGGCGCGGTCCTGGATCCAGGAGGTGGCGTCGGAGGCGGCGGGGCCGCCGGACGGGGGGTTGTACTTGAAGCCGCCGTCGGCGGGGGGGTTGTGGGAGGGGGTGACGACGACGCCGTCCGCGAGGCCCGTCGTGCGGCCCTTGTTGTGGGCGAGGATCGCGTGCGAGACGGCCGGGGTGGGGGTGTAGCCGCCCGCGCTGTCGATCAGGACGGTGACGCCGTTCGCGGCGAACACCTCCAGGGCGGTGACCTGGGCGGGTTCGGAGAGGGCGTGGGTGTCGGCGCCGATGAAGAGCGGGCCGTCGGTGCCCTGGGCGGTGCGGTACTCGACGATGGCCTGGCTGGTGGCGGCGATGTGGTCCTCGTTGAACGCGGTGTTCAGGGAGGAGCCGCGGTGGCCCGAGGTGCCGAAGGCGACGCGCTGGCCGATCTCGGCCGGGTCGGGGTGCAGCGCGTAGTACGCGGTGACCAGCCGGGCCACGTCGACAAGGTCCTCGGCTTCGGCCGGCTTACCCGCTCGCTCGTGCCGCATGGGTGGGTTCCTCCGCATCGGTTCGTTGCCTGGTGGGGGCCATCCTCCCTTGTCAGGGGGGCGGCGGGGAACCTGGGGTGGGCACTGTCAGCATCCTGTGACCGCTCTGAGCGCGGCCAGGGTCTCGCGCATCAGCGGGCCGAGCCCCGGGCCGTCGTCCTCCTCGATCCAGCGCGCGACGGCGACCTTGAAGACGGCGGTGCCCGCCTCGGCCGCGAGGGACGCCTCGCGGGCCGGGACGCCGCGTTCGCGCAGGACGGCGGCGAGGGTGGCGCAGAAGTTCGCGAGCTTGACCAGTTCGCGTTCCCGGAGTTCGGGGTGGGCGTCGATGACGGCCTGGCGGCGCCGGGCGTGGGCGCGGCGGGACTCGGGGAAGTCCTCGGCGGTCCCGTCCAGGACGGCGAGGACGACGTCGAGGGGCGGTGCGTCGGCGGGGACGCCCTCGGCGGCGGCGGTGATCCGTTCCAGGAGCTGTCCGGTGCCGCCGAAGAGGACTTCGCGTTTGTCGGCGTAGTGCCGGAAGAAGGTGCGCTCGGTGAGGCCGGCCCGTTCGGCGATCTCGGCGACGGTCGTGCGCTCGTAGCCGCGCTCGCCGTACAGGTCGAGCGCCGCTTTCGCGAGACGTCCTCGCGCGTCGGGCTGCCATCGGCTCATGGCGGGATCTTATCTCTATGACAGTGACTGACATCAGGTGTACGGTCGATGACAGTGACTGACATCGAGTCGTTCTGGGAGTTCCCCATGCGTGTGTTCGTGACAGGTGCGTCCGGCTGGATCGGTTCGGCTCTCGTGCCGGAACTGCTGGGCGCCGGACATGAGGTGGTGGGTCTGGCGCGCTCCGACGCCTCGGCCGACGCCTTGAAGGCGGCCGGGGCCGAGGTCCGGCGGGGGTCGCTCGACGACCTCGACGTCCTGCGGGAGGTGGCGGACGAGTCGGACGGCGTGATCCATCTGGCGTTCAAGCACGACCTGGCGTTCACCGGGGGCTTCGACCGGGCCATCCACGACGACCGGCGGGTCCTGGAGGCGTTCGGGGACGTACTGGCCGGTTCGAACCGGCCGTTCGTGCTGGCGTCGGGCCTGATGCTGGTCGCGCCGGGCCGGGTGGCGACGGAGAGCGACACGCCCGCCGTCCCCGCGGGTCAGGAGGCGGGCCCGCAAGGACGGCACGCCAACGCGGTCGCGACGGTCGCCCTCGCCGAGCGCGGGGTGCGTTCGTCGGTGCTGCGGCTGCCGCCGACTGTGCACGGGGACGGCGACCCCGGGTTCATGGCGACGCTGGTCGACATCGCCCGCAGGCAGGGCAGCGCCGGGTACGTCGGTGACGGGAGCGTCCGCTGGACCGCCGCCCACCGCACCGACGCGGCCCGGCTGTTCCGGCTGGCCCTGGAGAAGGCCCCGGCCGGTTCCGTGCTGCACGGCAACGCAGAGGACGGGGTGCCCCTGCGCGAGGTCGCCGAGGCGATCGGACGCGGGCTCGGGGTGCCGGCCGTCCCGGTCCCGGCGGACGAGACCGAGGAGCACTTCGGGTGGCTCGGCCCGTTCCTGAGCATCGACTCCCCCGCGTCGAGCGCCCACACCCGGGAGCTGCTGGGCTGGACCCCCGAAGGGCCGGGCCTGGTGGCGGACCTGGACGCGGGGCACTACTTCGGCGAGGGCCGCGCCGGGATGTTCATCACCAGCTGACACCTCCGGAAGAGGCCGGGTTCCCGCGCGGGAACCCGGCCTTCCTCAGCGCACCTCCACCAGCAGATCCCCGCCCTCCACCTGCTGGACGCGGTTGATGGCGAGCCGCGTCACCCGGCCCCCTGCCGGGGCCGTGATCGTGGCCTCCATCTTCATCGCCTCGATGGTCGCGACGGTCGCCCCGGCCGCCACCTCGTCCCCCTCGGCGACGGCCAGCGTGACCACCCCGGCGAACGGCGCGGCGACGTGACCGGAGTCCGAACGGTCGGCCTTCTCGGTCGCGGGGATGTCGGAGGCGGCGGCCCGGTCACGGACCTGGATCGGCCGCAGCTGCCCGTTGAGCCCGGCCATCACGGTCCGCATACCGCGCTCGTCGGCCTCACCGATCGCCTGCACCTCGATGAGCAGCCGCACTCCCGGCTCCAGGTCGACGGCGTACTCCTTCCCCGGCCGCAGCCCGTAGAAGAAGTCCTTGCTGTCGAGGACGCTGGTGTCGCCGTACGCCTGCCGGTGCGTCTCGAAGTCGCGGGTCGGGCCGGGGAACAGGAGCCGGTTCAGGGTGGCCCGGCGCTGCTTGTCCAGGCCCTCGCGGTCCTCGGCGGTCAGTTCCTGGACGGGCTTCGCCGCGGGACGGCCCTGGAGGGCGCGCGTGCGGAACGGCTCGGGCCAGCCGCCGGGCGGGGTGCCCAGCTCGCCGCGCAGGAACCCGATCACCGAGTCCGGGATGTCGAACCGGTCCGGTGTCGCCTCGAATGCCTCGGGCGCGACCCCGGCGCCGACGAGGTGCAGCGCGAGGTCCCCGACGACCTTGGAGGACGGCGTCACCTTCACCAGCCGCCCGAGGATCCGGTCGGCGGCGGCGTACATCGACTCGATGTCCTCGAACCGGTCGCCGAGCCCGAGCGCGACGGCCTGGGTGCGCAGGTTGGAGAGCTGCCCGCCGGGGATCTCGTGGTGGTAGACCCGCCCGGTCGGCGAGGCGAGCCCCGCCTCGAACGGCGCGTACACCCGCCGCACGCTCTCCCAGTACGGCTCCAGGTCGCCGACGGCCTGGAGGTCGAGCCCGGTCGTGCGCTCGGAGTGGTCGGTGGCGGCGACGATCGCGGACAGCGACGGCTGCGACGTCGTCCCGGCCATGGACGCCACGGCCCCGTCGACCGCGTCCACACCGGCCCCGATCGCCGCGAGGTAGGTCGCGAGCTGACCGCCCGCCGTGTCGTGCGTGTGCAGGTGCACCGGCAGCCCGAACTCCCGGCGCAGCGCCGTCACGAGGGTCGCGGCGGCCGGTGCCCTCAGCAGACCGGCCATGTCCTTGACGGCGAGGACGTGCGCCCCGGCCCCGACGATCCTCTCCGCGAGCCGCAGGTAGTAGTCGAGCGTGTAGAGCCGCTCCCCCGGGTCCGACAGGTCGGCGGTGTAGCAGAGGGCGACCTCGGCGACCGCCGTACCGGTCTGCCGTACCGCGTCGATCGCGGGCCGCATCTGGTCGACGTCGTTGAGCGCGTCGAAGATCCGGAAGATGTCGATGCCGGTGGCCGCCGCCTCCTGCACGAACGCGTCGGTCACCTCGGTCGGGTACGGCGTGTACCCCACGGTGTTGCGCCCCCGCAGCAGCATCTGGAGGCAGATGTTCGGCACGGCCTCGCGCAGCGCCGCGAGCCGCTCCCAGGGGTCCTCGGCGAGGAACCTCAGCGCGACGTCGTAGGTGGCGCCGCCCCAGCACTCCAGGGAGAGCAGGTCGGGGAGGGTGCGGGCGACGAGAGGGGCGGAGGCGAGGAGGTCCTTGGTGCGGACGCGGGTGGCGAGGAGCGACTGGTGGGCGTCGCGGAACGTCGTGTCGGTGACCCCGAGTCGAGGCGTCTCGCGCATCCAGCGGGAGAAGCCTTCCGGGCCCAGCTCGATCAGGCGCTGCCGGGAACCGGCCGGGGGCTCGGTCGCCGGAGTGGCGGGGAGCTTGGCCAGCGGGTCGAGGAAGTCGGGGCGTTCGCCGTGCGGCTTGTTGACGGTGACGTCGGCGAGGTAGGTGAGGAGCTTGGTGCCCCGGTCGGCCGAGGTGCGCGCGGTCAGCAGGTGCGGGCGCTGCTCGATGAACGACGTGGTGACGCGGCCCGCCTGGAAGTCGGCGTCGTCCAAGACCGCTTGCAGGAAGGGGATGTTGGTGGCGACACCCCGGATGCGGAACTCGGCGACGGCACGCCGGGCACGGCCGATCGCGGACGTGAAGTCCCGTCCCCGGCAGGTGAGTTTCACCAGCATCGAGTCGAAGTGGGCGCTGATCTCCGTACCGGCGTGGGTCGTTCCGCCGTCCAGCCGGATGCCTGAACCACCCGGTGAACGGTAGGCGCTGATGCGGCCGGTGTCGGGGCGGAAGCCGTTGGCGGGGTCCTCGGTGGTGATCCGGCACTGGAGGGCGGCGCCGTGCAGCTTCACCGTCTCC
>DATCQX010001229.1:0-21505 GCA_036569285.1 Streptomyces sp. | reverse complement strand
GTGTGGCCTACGAGACCTACCATGTCCAGCAGCCGTCCGCTCCTCTGAGACCCGAGACCGAGGAACTCCTCACACGCCTCGTGCGCAGCATGTGCAGCCACTCGGTGCTGTCACTGAGCGCTCATGGCCCGCTGACGCGGCGCATCTCGGCTCTGGGGATCGGCTCGCTGTTCGTCCGGATCGACGGGCGCACCTCTTCCTTCAGAAGCAAGAAGCAGCCCCTGACGAAACACCTCGTGGCCGTGCGCCATGTCGTCGACCAACGGCCGATCGTCCTGATCGGGGATGCCGTCGACGATCTTCGCGCGGCGCACGCCAACCAGATCCACGCCATTGCCTTCGCGGGAGGACTGACGCACCCTGACGTCCTTCGCCGCAGCGCGGTACCCGTCGCCGACTCTTTGGACGAGGCCGCGGCCCTGGCCGTGGAGTACGCCCGTACCGCGTGACGCTTCCGCGCATAAGAGGCCATCTCATTTGGCGAGTCGGCGGTAGCAGATGAGGGTGCAGGCGATGCTGATGAAGGCGAGGAAGTGTTCGGCCTTGCGTTCGTAGCGGTGGTGCAGACGGCGGCAGCCGGGATCATGCCGACCGGCGGGACCACCGGGGCGCCGAAGGGCGCGATGAACACGCACCGCAGCCTCACCGTCGCCGCACCGCAGCACATGTTCGCCGCGCCGTACTCCTCGGACGAGCCGATCGTGAACCTGGTCGCCGCGCCGATGACCCACGCCGCGGGCACTCTCACGCTGCCGGTCACGGCCCGCGGCGGCACGATCGTGGTGATGCACCGCCCCGACCCGCTCGAACTGCTCGACCTCATCGAGAAGCACCGCGTTACGGAGCTGTATCTGCCGCCCACCGTCATCTACCGGATACTGGAGCTACCGGGCATCGAGCAGCGGGACTTCTCCTCACTGAAGTACTTCACCTACGGTGCGGCCCCCATGTCCACCGAGAAGCTGCGTCGCGCGATCGACGTCTTCGGCCCGGTGATGTTCCAGGAGCACTTCCGCAACGGCGAGATCGCCGACGACGCCAGGCTGTCGGCGACGGGGCGGCCCGCACCGCTGGTGCGCGTCGAGATCCTCGACGAGAACGGCACCATCCTGCCCACCGGGGAGACCGGCGAAATCTGCGTGCGGGGCGACCTGCTGATGAAGGGGTACTGCAACGCCCCGGAGACCATCGTCGACGGATGGCTGCACACCGGCGACCTCGGCTACCTCGACCACGAGGGCTTCCTGCACATCACCGACCGCAAGAAGGACATGGTCATCTCGGGTGGCTTCAACGTCTACCCGAGCGATGTGGAGCAGGTCATCTGGACGCATCCGGCGGTGCAGGACTGCGCTGTGATCGGCACACCGCACCCTGACTGGGGCGAGGCCGTCACCGCGACATCCGTGAGCCCTTCTGGCGCGGGCACGAGCGGAGGATCTGACCGGCCATGACGGACCCGAGCGGAATCGGCCTCGCCGTGACGCGACGGTTGGCACCCACGCACCGGGGCGCGCTGCTGGACATCGACGGCGACGCGGTCCGGCAGGCCGCGAGGGATGTGGGAGGTACGGCTCTCGCGCTTCGGTGCGACATCACCGACCCGGAGTCGGTCGAGGCCGCCGTGCGCGCCGTGGTCGAGGAGTTCGGGGCCATCGATGTCGCCGTGTCCCATGCCGGTATCGGTCCGGTGGGGAAGGCATCGTCGGCCAACGAGGCTGCTTGCTGCGACGCCTGCTGCGGGAGAACGAAGGCCGCAACGCTGAGCCGAGAGCGCCTGCGTGCTGGACGCGCAGAGCCTCAAGACCTCCGTCAACGTGCCGACAGCCGACCAGATTATCGACGCAGGCAAGAAAATCGCAGGCCTCAAGCGTCACATCTACGTCGACACGCTCGATCTGCTGCTCGCCTGGCAGGCTCTCGGTTCGACACGCATCTTACTAACCTGTAAGTTAGAAGCATGACTACGGTACTGGCCGAAGTGGCCGCAACAGACATCGACGCCCTCGAGGCATTCTGTGATCGCTGGGAGAGGGCCTGGAATGAGCACGACGGCGACGCCGTGGCGGCACTGTGCGCCGAAGACCTGGTGTACGACGAGCCGGCACT
The DNA here is from genome assembly GCA_036569285.1 of Streptomyces sp. Taxonomy (GTDB): domain Bacteria; phylum Actinomycetota; class Actinomycetes; order Streptomycetales; family Streptomycetaceae; genus Streptomyces. The sequence continues at coordinate 19,396 of DATCQX010001229.1, read as the reverse complement.
GGGTGGGACGGCGCACGGCCCCGACAGCATCCGCGACTTCGTGATGCGTATGGCACGCACCTTCCCCGACTACTCGTTCACCCGTATGGGGTTGTACGGGGAGGTGACGCGGCGGGCCATGCTGGTGGCGTGGCGCTTCTCGGGGACCCTCACCGGGACCGATCAGCGCGTGGAGTTCCACGGTGATGACCGTCTGGAGTTGGGCGAGGACGGGCTCATCCACGCCTACCGGTGCCTGTACGACTACCGCTTCGTGCTGAGCCAGCTCAGCCCCTCGGAACCCGGACAGTGACCGAGCAGGGCCGCTCTCGCAAACCTGCGGCGGTGCGGCGAGCCGAGATCATGGAGGCGGCCGACGCGGAGTTCGCTCTGAGGGGACTGTCGGGGGCGGGCATCGAGGCGATCGCCGCACGAGTCGGAGTCTCACACCCCCGGATTGTGCAGATGTTCGGCTCGAAGCGTGACCTGTTCCTTCAGGTCGTCCACGCGGCCTACGACAGGATCGAGGCCACGTTCGAGAATGCCGAACCGACGCTGAGTGCGTTCGGTGAGGCATACCGGCATCTACTGCACCATCGGCCCACCGTCGGCCCCGTCCTGATGCAGGCTTACGCCGCCGCTGGCGACGCAGGAGTCCAGGAGTCTGTACGGCGGCGCCACCTTGACCTCCAGCAGACCATCACCCGTGTGACAGGCGCCGACTCGATGCAGGTGCGTTCATTTTTCGCCACCGGACTCATCCTGACGGTCTCCACTGTGCTGGACCTGCCTGGGCAACGCGCCGACACGGCGTGGTGCGCCTGGATCATCGGCCTCACGGATCCACCTGCCGACGAGCCGTAAGACGCGAGCAGCGACAGCACCCTTCGTCCTGGCCGGGACTGGGACGGGTATCCGGCAGCGTCGCCACACCGGCCTACGGACGGACCGTCGGCTCGAATCACCGGCGGCCGTCGCAGTAAGCCCCCGTCGCTTTCTCTTGGCCGTGCGGTGTCCGGCGCTGCTCGGCGTAGTCACAGGCCGTTCGGACGACGCCCCCTTGGGACGCCGTCTTTCGAAAAGGATGCATCATGACAGAACACCTCCAGATCCCATCCGCTTCAGGCACCTTCGACGTGATCGCTGCCGGACCCGCCGACGGCCGCCCCGTCCTGTTCCTGCATGGTTTTCCCCAGACGGCCATCGTCTGGGAGGAGCAACTGGCCGTGCTGGGTAACCAGGGCTTCCGCGCAGTCGCGCCCGACACCCGCGGCTATTCGCCCGGTGTGCGCCCCGTGCATTCCGACGCGTACGGGGTGAGTGAACTGGTGGGAGACGTTCTGGCGGTGGCCGACGCACTGGCCTGGGACCGCTTTGACCTCGTCGGCCACGACTGGGGTGGTGCCATCGCCTGGTGGACCGCAGCCAGGCATGCCGAGCGACTGCGCACGCTCACCGCTGTGTCGACGCCGCACCCCAGTGCGTTGGCCGAGGCATACAGCACCGACGACGACCAGCGCCGTCGCTCCCGGTACCAGCAGGACTGGCGGAGCCCCGACACGGAAACCCGCTTTCTGGCGGACGACGCCACGTTCCTGCGTTCCCTCTATCAAGGCAAGGTTCCCACCCGTCACGTCGACGAGTACGTACGGCGTCTGTCCGAGCCCGGTGCACTGAGCGCGGCCCTCAACTACTACCGCGCCGACCGCCCCGATGCCGCGGTCGGGAAGATCCGGACACCCACGCTCTACGTTTGGGGGACCGAGGACGTCGCGCTCGGGTCAACCGCCGCTCATGCCACAGGGAAACAGGTGAGCGGACCCTACTCGTTCCACCCACTGCCGGGCATTAGTCACTGGGTCCCCGATGAGGCGCCGGAGGTCCTCACCAGACTGATCATCGACCACCTGAAGGAGAATTAGTACTCCAGTTGTGCTTCTCCATTTTCCCTGGTCAGTACGCCTGTTTCGAGTCTAGTGAGCTGACGCTGCATCAGGACGATGGTGGTTCGTGACTCACCCGATCGAGGTGCGTTGAGCCTGTCATGGAGTTGGACAGCGAAGCAGGGCTGTGGGCCACCGAGTTGGAGTCGTTGCTGTTGCGGGTGGGCCGGCGGTTCAGCCGTGTCGAGCCACGGCGGTGGGCTGCTCGGCCCGGTGGACCGGAAGAACAGCTGGCAGCTCGCCGAGCAGGCAGGCCATGCCACCCCGTACGGCTTGCAGCGGCTGCTGTCGTGGTGCCAGTGGGATCCGGACGAGATCCGTGATGACCTGCAGGAATACGTCGCCGATCGGCTCGGCCGACCCGACGGTGTCCTGATCGTGGACGACACCGGCTTCCTGAAGAAAGGCGCGGTCTCAGCCGGGGTGCAGCGCCCATACTCGGGGACAGCCGACCGCACAGGGAACTGCCAGATCGGCGGTGCGACGCGAGGTCGCATGCTGTGAGTGGTTACGTAGGGAGGAGGTCGGCATGATGCCGATGACGTAACCCGGGCCAGTGTCCAAGGCCCGTCCCCTCCCCGACGTGCGTCGCTGGTAACGGCGGGGTGCGAAGCTCGGGGAAAGAAGCCCAGGGACTCCCGTTCCATCCGGGGGTCACAGGTAAGGGGAAGACCGGACGGGTGAAGCTCACTGAACCCTCAACGATGCTCCGTGATGGCAAGCCTCGCAGATGGGTAGCAACAGCGGGGTGCAGGGCTGGCCGCTGAGAAGCGGCGGGTGCCGGTCGAAGACACCGAGTCGACTGGGAGGACACCACCGCCCCGGGGTAATGAGGGCGCCCACCTCGGTCGCATCTCACACGTGTGGAACGCGACAACCCCGTTGGGGTCCAGACCTGTTGGTCTGGTCAGCCGACCGTAAGGAAGGCCCAGCCCCCAGCGGGTGCAGGACGGCCCAAGCGCGAGGGGAGTTTGTCGAGGCCGAAGTTCTGGGCGGCGAGATCCTCGGCGCTGGTGACAATGTTCCAGCCGAAACGGCCGCCGAGCATGCTGTCCATGGTGGAGGCCGGGCGCGCGGTCATGAAGGGCGGATAAGCCATCGTCGAGAGGGTGGCGACGATGCCGAGGTGGGAGGTGGCCAGGCCCATTGCGGCAGCCAGCGGGACGGGGTCGTGCTTGGGGACGACCATGCCCTGTCTCAGGGCGCGTTCGGAGGAGCCGCCGTAACTCTCGGGAACCATGAGCTTGTCCTCGATGATCACGTAGTCGAAGCAGGCCCGTTCCAGCGCCTGCGCGACCTCCGTGTAGAAGCGGCCGTCCCAGGGCGCGCCGCCGGTGCCGAAGGGGCCCTGCCAGTCGTCCGGGGTGAAGTTGAAGATGCAGGCGAGGGGGAACTTGCTGGTCACGGTTACTTTCCTCCGGATCGGCGGTCGGGCCGGGCCTGGGCGAAGAGCAGCCCTCTGCCGTCGCGGACCATGGCCGTCGCCTGGTCGATGATGTGCCGCATCAGCTTCTCGCCCAGTCCTGCACTCGATCCGGAGGTCGACGACAGGACCCCCCGGTCGGTGACCTTGCCGACGTCGATGGGATGCAGGTAGACGCCTGCACGAGGCGGCTCGTCGTGTTCGGGGCGTTCGCCGGTCACGAGATCGGGGCGCAGATGGAGCATGAGGCTGGTCTCAGTGACCCCGGCGTGCTCGGCGTGCCAGTCGGGAAACGTCGGGAGCTCCGCGTCGATCCAGGTGTCCCGCACCAGGGACCACCAGCTGAACGCGAACACCTCGGTGTGGTCGAGGAGTCCTTGCTCGCGTACCTGATCGATCGCCTCGAAGAGGAACGGCTCGTTCTCGTAGTGCCCGTTGACGACGACAAGTCGGGCCATGGGCAGGGAGAGGAGGGCCCGCAGGGTTTGTGCGAGGTAGCGGATGAGGGTGTCGCCGCCGACGTGGATGGTGCCGGGGAAGGACAGACCGCCGCCGCTCTGCGGCAGGGAACGGGCACCGATGGCCTGTGCGGGAAGGGTGAACGCCCCAAGTTCGCGGGCGAGTTCGCCGGCCATGGCTTCGGCGAGGAGCAGGTCGACGGAGAGCGGCAGGTGGGGGCCGTGCTGTTCGATCGCTCCGATGGGCCATACGACGGTCCGGCCACGCACCGCGTCCTGTACCTGGCTGCTCGTCAGGTCTGTGAGGGCAGTCATGAGACGGCTCCCTGGGGCTGGTCCAGGAGTTCGCGGGTCTCGGCGAGGATGCGCTCCAGAGTGTCGTACATGTCGGTGTGCAAGGCGGTGTAGACCTGTACGGCGTTCGCACCGACGCTGAGATAGTCGGCGACGTCCCGGCCGCTGTTCACTCCGCCGACACCTAGGACAGGCAGGTCGATGCCGCGTTTGCGTAGTTGCCAGACGGCCGCGAGGACCAGGGGTTTGAGGCCGGGGCCCGAGTAGCCGTAGACCCCGTTGAGTTCGAGGTCGCCGGTGGCGGGGGAGACGGCCGCGCAGGGAATGGTGTCGCTGAGGGTGATGGCGTCGGCGCCCCCGGCGATGGCTGCTCGGACGCGGTCCTGGAGCCCTTCGCCGACGGCCAGTTTGACGGACAGCGGCAGTGCTGTGCGGCTGCGGGTGGCGGAGGTGTAGGCGTAGACCCGGTCAGGGTTGTCGTCCTCCAGGCCGTCTTCCTCGTTGAGGCAGGAGATGCCCAATTCCAGTGCCCGGCATCCACTCCTCTCCATGTCCGTGGCGAGGGCGGCGAGTTCGGCGGGAGTATCGGCGTGCAGGGAGGCTATGACCGGCAGCCGGTCCTCGGCGAACGAGCGCAGCACTCCCAGCCAGTGGTTCACCGGCCGCTTCGAGTAGGTGGTGCTGTTCAGCATGCCGACGGGCAGCCGCAGGATACGCTCGTCCAGGCCCTGGGGAGGGTTGGGGTGGATGGTCTTGGTGACCACCGCTCCGGCGCCCGCGGCTGAGCTCCGTCCTCAGGTAAGGGGAAAGGGGACGTGGACCTAGGCGACAAGGCTCGCGCCGATCGCCTCGCGCTGGCGTTCGGTGGCGGTGAGCACCGCATCGACGAGCAGGCTCGGCTTCTCGGTGAACTCGTCGAAGTCGATGTGCTGGACGAAACCGACGCGGTGCAGGCCCTTCAGGAGGTGGCTGGCGGACTCCACGACGGGCTGCTTGGTGATCAGGACGACGGGCCGCCCGAGTGCGGTGGCCCAGCCGAGTTCGATGTGGGTGCCGTCGGTGCGGCGCAGGAGGCCGTCCTCCTGTTGGACAGGCAGCACCGGCACGAAAACGTCGCACTTCTTCATCCAGCGGAAGTCGCGTACCGAGACCTGCTCGGGGGTGAAGGAGGCGGTCTCCTCGCCGAACTTCTCGACGACATGCGCGGAGAACACGTTCGCGCCGCTGTCGGTGACCGCGTCGAGCAGAACCTGGCCGACTTGTTCTGTCAGTCGCGGCACCATCCGCAACGCCATCGAGGATGTCCGCTCCCTCCTCGAAGAGGACACGTACGTCCCGACGCGTGCCGAACGACGCTTCGCGACGGCCGCCGACGGAGAGCCGGCCGCCGAAGGCGATGTCGAAAGCCTGTAGGGCGGGCTTCCAGGGGAGGCGGCGGAGTCAGTCGGTTTCCTGGGCCCGCGACGTCGGGTGATCCCAGGCGCGTGTCCGGCAGCGGATCCGGGAAGTGCTGCCGCTCGCCCCCTGTCGGGACTGGGCAGGCAGTAGTCGTATCCCGGTGTGGTCAGCCTGTCCCACGTCCCTGTCGAGGTGGGGTCAACTCGTCACGCCGAAGGTGGCGTCGCCGCGTTCCACCGGGGTGGTGATCGGGTCGAGGCGCAGCTCGTAGGCGTAGTGGCGGATGTAGCGGTCAGGGAAGTTGTACGACTGGAACGACGACCAGCCGGCATCCGCGAGGCCGGCGACCTTGCGGAAGGTGGCGTCTGCGGCGAACTGAGTGGTGCCGTCGTTGCGGGCGAGCAGGAAGTCGAAGTTGAAGTGGCGCAGGAAGTAGCCGGGGTGGTTCACCGACTCGAAGGAGACGGTGCCGGTGCCCGCCAGGCCGGGGCGCAGCCGGAACCGGGCGTCCTCGGCGGGGCTCACGTCGGCATCGATGCGTACGTCGAAGTTGGTCTGGCGCACGTATCGGTCCTGGAAGTTGTACGACTGGAGCCGCTGGGCGGGGGTGTTGGGCCAGCGGGTGAGAACGCGGCTTTCCTCGGCGGCGGTCAGGTTCATGATCCAGCCGTGGCGCTTCTTCGTGCCACCCATGTCGTAGCTTCCCGAGGCCTGCCTCCGGTAGGAGGCGGGATCGGACGGGTTTGTCGTCAGGACCGGCATGTAGCCGCCGCCGGAGGCGTACTGGTCGAGGTAGAGGGCCCACTTGTCGGTGCCGTTGAACTTCATCCACATCGGGCCCTCGACCATCGACCCGGGCAGGCCGATGCCGGAGAGGTCGCCGAGCCGGGTCCAGGTTCCGAGGATGGAGTCGCTGCCCTCAAGGGTGATCTGGCCGTCACCTGAGGCCCGTACGTAGCGGTAGTCGCCCGTTCCGGCCGGCATCTCGATGATCTGGGTGTCGATGATCTCCTGCGTGCCGGGTCGCTCGATGTAGGTCTGCGCGGTGGTGATGGTGCGGAAGTCGCTGGTGTGGGCGTAGTAGATGCGGTGCTTTGTTCTGCCGTCGCGGGGCACGTTGGTCGCCCAGTACAGGATGTAGTCGTTGGTCTCGCGGTCGAAGATCGCCTCGGGCGCCCAGGCGTTGCGTCCGTCGGGGATGGCGCCCGCGACGTTGAGCAGCCATGGCTGCGACCAGGTGACCAGGTCCGTCGATTCCCACACCACCAGGTTGCGGCTGCCGTTGTTGATGGCGGCGTTCCAGTCCTGCCCGCAACCGATGCACAGGTCGGTCGCGATGATCCAGTACTTGCTGCCGTCGGGGGATCTCACGAATGAGGGGTCGCGCACCCCCTTCGTGCCGACCGTGGAGCGCAGGACCATGCCGCCGCCGTTGAGGTCGCTCCAGCGCAGGCCGTCCGTGCTGTGCGAGAGGTACATCTGCTGGTTGGCTGCCCCCTCACCGGTAAAGTGCACCATCAGGTAACCCGGATCGGCTGCGTCGGCCCGTTGGGGGGTGGTCAGGGTCTGGCCGGCGAAGAGGAGGCATGCGGCGAGCAGTATCACCGTCAGCCGGGCGCGGAGCGCGGACATGTCAGATCTCCTGTCTTCGTGCAGGTGCCACCGTCGGGAGAGGGGCAGAGCGAGGTGGCGGGGAAACGCGTCTCGGTGGGGGTGGGACAGGGCGGTTACCGCACGGTCCTGAAGGGGGGAATCCGCGTAACGGTGTGTCTGCCCGGGGTGCGGTGTGTATCGCGGTGGTGGCGGTGGGCATGGGAGCCGGTGTGTCCGGCGCCTACGAAGTGCTTCATTCGGGTGCGGCTTCGACCTCCTGTCGGCGGCGGTGACTGAGTTGCGGCCTTGGCCAGCCCGGAGCCGACCGGTCCTGCAGTGCGGGATATCGAACAATGTTCGTAGAATCGGGCAGACATTAAGCGGGGGAATCGGGGTGCGTCAATGCATCTGACAATCCGCGGTCCTTCGCGGTAGGCGGCGACCGACTCGTCCGGCGCTTCTTCGGCCAAGGTGTTGACGGGGAGCGAGCGCAGGATGGACGTTCTGGCCGAATTCACGAACGGCGGTCGAAGCACTGGATGATGTCGGAGTGTCACCCCCGGCGCCGGGGGTGAAATCCCTCATCGGGGAGATGGTCCCGGGAACGGTGTCTGTCTGGTGCCGGTGTCACCGGACGGAGCGGCCCCACGCGAGTCGAGGGTTGCTCGCCTTTGTCGTCGACTGGCCGGTCGGTCCCGTCGCAGGGTGCTGCCCAGTCTTGCGGGTTGTGCGCCGTGGGGTGATGGTGCTGGAGAGGGGGCGGCCACCGGGCAGCGGGGCGGAACCTGAGCGGGACGAGAGCGCGGCGTTCTCCCTTGTTGTGGGAGCGGTGCTCGTCCGACTGCGTTGCCGTCGATGGCCGGCACATCGCAGTTCGGTCAGACGCATTCGGCGCACTCGGTCAATACGCGCAACTCGCTGGCGATCAGATCGAAGGTGGCTGAGTACTGGGCGTAGTCCTTCGCCGGCGCGGTGAGTTGCACGGCGATGAAGCGGTTGTCCACCAAGGCGAAACGCTTGAGCGTCTTGGTCATGACACCGGTGTCCTCGTCCTTTCTGCTGTACCGGAGCCTCCAACCCTCCACATCGGTCTGCGTCGGCTGGCTCCGTGACAGGTCGAACAGCACCAGCCCCGCCTCTTGGTCCTGGTCGATGCTGCCTCCGCCGTCCTCGATGAACGAGCGCTCCTGCTCGACCTGGTCCTCGAAGCTTCCTGCAGTGTAGAGACTTCCGTAGGCGGCGACTCGGACGGCAGGGTTGTCCGGATCGACGTATGTGTTCCCGTCGCCGTTGGCGGGGTCCCGACGCGACCAGGCGGCCGGGTACTGAAATGAGAAACCGTAACGGGGATTGACCTGTTGCTTGAGTTGTTCCGGGGGGAAAACGACCGGCGGGGAACTTTCCACCGGGTCGCTGAAGAGCGGTGCGATCTGACCTGCCAGTCCGAGAATCGCGCTGAGCGCCCCCACGACGACCATGAACGCTGCCAGGACGGCGACAACGGGGTGCTGCTGCAGGCGTCGGAGCCAACTGGGCGCCGCGCCGGACGCGGTCTGGCCGCCGGTGCCCTGGTCGTCCTCGGTTGCCACGATCCCCCCGGAACTTCGAGTGTTTACGATCCTCCAACGCATCTCGCCGGTACTGCCACCCCTTTGCCGTGGTTTACCGCGAAAGGGCGATGAGTGTGATCCGGCGGGGCCGGGGGTGGGAAACAGAGCGTCATACGCTGCCCCGCCGGTGTCCGGGACCGAGCTGAGCGAGGGGGACGATGCCCGTGGAGCGGCTTCCCTGGGTGCCGTCGGAGTGGTTGCGGTGGGGCAGGGCGAGTGCCGCCAGGGCCGGGGAACCGTAGACCCAGTCCGGGACTGTCGGGCGATACTGCTGGGGCGCGTTGCCGACCTCACCGGACGGGACGCTCGCACGGCCATCCTCGTACTGCCCGTTGCCCGGCGTGCGGTCAGCAGAGTGTGCGGCCGAGCCGTCTCGGCGCTGTGCCGCGCGGAGTTCAGAGAGCCGCGCGACGTCCCGCTTCGTCGGGTTGGCCTGAGAGGGCACGACAGGAGACCACCCCCTCATGACCAGCACCAAGCCCGCCAGGTCCCACGGGATGCCGGGGCGCCGGAGAACGAGAAGCTGCGCCGCCAGGTGGAACGGCCGGGGAAGGAACTGGCCCGACACAAGGCCGCGTCGGAGGCCATGGGAAAAGCTTCCGCGCTCTTGGAAATGATCTCCGAGGGCGCGGACCGAACGCCACCGTCGGCCCGGTGACCGGCGTCGAGGGCGAGCCCGGCATCACGGACGCCTGTCGCCTGACAGGCCGCTCCAGAGCCACCCACTTACCGCCGAGGGCGTCCCTCGCCACCGCGCAGAACCCACCGGCAGCAGGTCCAGCCCTCGGCCCTGACGGCAGTACGCCGAACTCCCGCCCGCGCAGATCCGGGCCCGTGAGCTGAACGGCGGTGACTACCGCTGCTCCGTCTCCACGACGTACCGGATCCTGCGCGAGAAGGGGCAGTCCGGCGCGCGCCGCCGCCAAGCAAGCCATCCGCCCGCCACCCCCGGTCACCTCAGCGGGCATGGATCGACGACCCGGCCAAGCGCAGGAACCCGCACCACAAATCTCATGACGTCACGACCGCCTCACCGGTGGCCGCCCCCGACGGCCACCGGCACGAGGCTGTCAGGAGACGGGCGGCACGTCCTTGCAGTCGGGTACGTCCGTCAGCCAGGCCGGGCCCTTGATGTAGATGTTGGTCATCCATGCCTTGTAGTCGGGGAGGTAGGACCAGACGTTGTTCTCGTAGCCCTCCGCCTTCACCAGTTCCGCCTCCTTCTGGCAGTACACGCGGATGGTGGTCGAGTACGGGAAGGCGTACACGCGGCGGGCCGCGGCGCTGGGCTGGGACTTCGTCCAGACGCCGGTGCCCCAGGTCTGGTGGATGGTGCCGGTGGGCGTACCGGTGTTGACGCGGACCGCGCCGAAGTAGGTGCTGCCCAGGCGGACGTCACTCACCATCAGCTTGGTGCCGGACTGCCGGGCCTCGACCATCTTGCCGGCGCCGAGGTAGATGGCGATGTGCTGCATGTCCGTGGAGTCCTTGCCGTAGGCGAGGAGATCGCCGGGGAGCAGCGGGGCGAGCCCTTGGGCTGCGGTGAAGCGGGCGGCGGCGCGGTGCGTGTAGTACTGCTGGCTGGCGTCGCCGTCGAGGATGTCCGTGCCGCCGGTGGCCTGGGCGTAGGCGTACCGGACGAGGCCGGAGCAGTCGAAGCCGCGCCGCTCGGGGTCGTGTTCGCTGGCCGGGTCGGTGGGGTCGATCTGCCCGTAGGTGGCCCCGGGCTGGGCGCCGTGGCCGCCGCCCCAGGTGTACCAGGTACCGGCGTCGACCTCGGCGCAGGCCGCGGCGACCGCCCGCTCGGCGGCGGCGGAGGCGCCCGGCGCGAGCACGCGGCAGTCGGCGGCGGGAGCGGCCGAGGCCGTTGACACGGGCGCGCAGACGAGCAGCGCCATGAGTGTGATCAGTGTGCGGATGACATCGGTCCGGCTCACCATGCCGGAACCCCCGTTTCCTGTCGGTCTTGACGAACGGATGGTGGCGGTCGGGCAGCAGCCTGGCCGACCACCACCCCGCGCGTCGAGATCCGCGTGTCGCCCCATCAGGGCGGGCAACGGGAAACACTTGGGAAACCCCTGCTGAGCAGCGCGGTTACCGAAGGGTCGCTCAGCGGCCCCCGCACGCCGTCGGCTCCGCCCGTACGGGCACTCCGGGCAGGAGGGTGGCGCGTTCCTCGGGGGCGATGCCGAGGCGCAGCCGGCAGATGGCCGTCAGCCGGGCGCGGGGGTCGAGGTCCCACAGCCGTACGGTGCCGTCGGTGCTGCTGCTGGCCACGGTCCGCCCGTCGGGTGCGAAGTCGACGCCCCATACCGCGTTCGTATGACCGGTGAGTGTCGCCCACACCCGCCGTCCGGCGACGTCCCACAGGCGGACCGTGCGGTCGTTGCCGCTGCTGGCGAGGGTGCGGCCGTCGGGGCTGAAGGCGACCCCGCGCACGGCGCCCGAGTGGCCGGTCAGCGCGGTCTCCAAGCGCCGCTGCCGGACGTCCCACAGCCGCACGGTCAGATCGTCCCCGGCGGAGGCCAGGACGCGGCCGTCGGGGCTGAACACGGCATCGTTGACGAAGTCCTTGTGGCCGCGGAGCACGGCGAGCTGCAGGCGTCTCGCCACGTCCCACAGCCGCACCGTGTGGTCGGCTCCCGTCGAGGCGAGGGTCCGTCCGTCGGGCGCGAAGGCGACGGAGAAGACCTGTCCTTCGTGCCCGGCGAGCTTCTTCAGCGCCTCGTGCCGCGCGACGTCCCACAGCCGGACGGTGCCGTCGGAGCCGGCCGACGCCAGGGTCCGTCCGTCGGGCGAGAAGGCCACCGAGAACACGGTCTCGGTGTGTCCGCGCAGCGCGGCCACGAGGGCGTGCGTCGCCGCGTCCCACAGCCGCACGGTGTGGTCGGCGTCGGCGGTGGCCAGCAGTTTCCCGTCGGGACTGTAGGAGGTCTGCCAGACCTCCGTGAACGGACGGGACGTCAGGACCGCCCCGCCCAGGTCCCACAGGACGACGGACTGGTCGAAACCGGCCGTGGCCAGCAGGGCGCCGTCCGAGGTGACGGCCACCCCGAGGACGTAGTCGGTGTGCCCGGCCAGGACCAGGGTCTGCCGACCGCTGCGCACGTCCCACAGCCGGGTCGTGCCGTCGCCGACCGCGCCGACGACCGTCGTCCCGTCCGGGGTGAAGACGACGTCGTTGATGTCGTCGCTGCTTCCCGTGAACATGTCGGTCTGCCGCCCGTCGGCGACGTCCCACAGCCGTACCGTCCGGTCGACGCCGGCGGAGGCCACCGTCCTGCCGTCCGGCGAGAACGCCACGCTCAGCACGTCGTCGGCGTGCCCCTTGAGGGTGTCCGCGACCTGGGCCCGGCCGGTGTCCCACAGCCGGACGACGCGGTCGGTGCCGGCGGAGGCGAGGGTGCGCCCGTCGGGGGCGTAGGCCAGTGCGTTGACGTCGCCCTTGTGGCCGGGGAGGGTGGCGGTGCGTTGGGGCCGGGGCCCGGTGTCCCACAGCTGGACGGTGCCGTCGGCGGCGGCGACGGCGAGCGTCCTCCCGCGTGGATCGAAGACGGCCGCCCGCGCGCCGTTCGTGGTCTGCGGCAGTTCCCCGGTCCGCAGGCGGCCGGTGGTGCTCCACAGGGACACGGGCCCGTCGGTGGACGTGACCGCGAGCGTACGGCCGTCCGCGCTGAAGGCGACCGAGCGCGCGCGGCCCGGCACGGTGAACCGGGCGAGGACGCGGTGGCCGCCGGCGGTCTCGCGCAGGACGACCGTGCCGTCGGAGCTGGCCGTCGCGAGGGTGCGGTCGTCGGGCGCGAAGGCGACCTGGTTGACCGGGCCGCGGTGTCCGGTGAGCCGGGCGGAGAAGGGCTGTGACTGGGTGCTGAGCAGGGCGCCGCGGGCTTCAGCGGTGTGCGCGGTGCGGTAGGACTCCTCCGCGAGGAGCATCGACGCCTCCGGCCGGCCCCCGGCGAGGGACGCGGAGCGCGCGGCGAGGGCCTGGGAGCGGGCGACGCGCTCGTGGTCGTAGGCGTCCGCGCGCTGCCGGTAGGCGATTCCTCCGGCGGTGACGGCGAGGCCGAGCAGCACGGCGAGCGTGGCGAGCAGGGACTGCCGCAGCCGCACCTGCCGTCTGGCCTGTCTGCGGCGCCCGTCCTCCTCGGCCTGACTGGCCCTCAGGAACGCCTCCTCGTCGGGCGCGAGTCTGCTCCAGCCGTCCGACTCGTCGGCCCAGGCCCGTACGGTGTCGAGGCGGGTGCCCCGGTAGAGGGCGGAGGGGTCGCGCCGTTCGCGCTCCCATTCACCGGCGGCGTGGGAGAGCTGCTGATGGAGGAGGAGTCCGGCCCGGTCGGCGCGGATCCAGCCGCGCAGCCGGGGCCAGGCGTGCAGCAGCGCCTCGTGGGTGATCTCGACGGTGTCGCTGTCCATGGTGATGAGACGGGCCCGGACGAACGCGTCCAGGGCGGCGGTGGCTCCGTCGGTGTCGCCGAGCCGCGCCGTCAGGGCGTCCCGGCTCATCCGGCGGCGGGTCGCCCCGGCGCCGTCCATGACGAGCACCAGCCGGGACAGGATGCGGCGGATGGTCTTCTGTTCGGCGGGATACAGCCGGGCGAACACGTTCTCGGCGGTGCGGGCGACCGCCCCCTGGATGCCGCCCGCCCGCTCGTACCCGTCGACGGTCAACGCGCTGTCCCGGCGCCGCTGCCAGGTGGCGAGCAGCGCGTGGGAGACCAGCGGGAGCGCACCGGAGGGGGTCTCGTCGGAGCCCGCTCCGGAACTCCAGGCGCCGGTGCCGGGGTCGTCGCGCAGGCCCGCGTCGCGCAACAGCAGCGGGACCAGGCCGGGTTCGAGGGTGAGCCCGGCGAGTTCCGCCGGGCGGGTGATGCAGGCGCGCAGTTCCGCCACGGTCATCGGGGACAGCACGAACAGTCCGCCGGTGAAGACGGGGGCCAGTTCGGGCAGGCCCAGACAACTGCCGGTGAAGTCGGCGCGGACGCCGAGCACCACGACGGCGGGGGCGTCACCGCCGGCCGCCGGGCCTGCCGTCGCCAGGGCGTGCAGCGCGCGGACGAAGGCGCGGCGTTCCTCGTCCTCGGAGCAGAGGGTGAACAGTTCCTCGAACTGGTCGACGATCAGGACGGGGCGGGAGGGCGGGGGTCTGCGGCCCCCCGGGACCGCCGGGGATTCGTGCGTCGCCGCGCGTACGGCGTCGAGCAGGGCGGCGGGGTCCGCACGCACCTCCTCCGGGGTGACGCCGAGTTCCCCGCCCAGCGCTTTGGCGGTGCGTTCCAGCAGCTCGTCCAGCGGCCGTGAGGTGGGGGTGAGCAGCACCACCGGCCAGCGGTTGGCGCCGGACATCGGGAGGTCGCCGCGCCGCAGCGCGGGCACGAGACCGGCGTTGAGCAAGGACGACTTGCCGGCGCCCGAGGGGGCGACCAGCATCAGCGGGCCCCGGCCGACCTGTTCGAAGAGCCGTTCCACCAGTGCGGCCGTCGCGCGTTCCCGGCCGAAGAACCATTCCGCGTCCTGCGGGGTGAAGGCCGCCAGTCCGCGGTAGGGACACACGCCGTCCGACTGCCGCTGTCCGGCCTCGTGTTCGCGTTCACCGTCCCGGGGCGCGGTCTGCTGCACCAGGCACAGCAACTCGCCCTCCGCGCCGAGGACTTGGTCACAGAGGCGGGCGACGTCGACCGTGGCGCGTTTCGTACCCGTCTCGATCTTGCTGAGGTAGCCCTTGCTGTAGTGGGTGCGGCGGGCCAGATCGGTGAGCGACAGTCCGCGTTCCTGCCGCAGCCGGCGCAACTGGGCGGGGAAGGACTGCTGAAGGGGGAGGGAGGACGTGGTCGGCGCGGTGCCGTCCCGGTCGTCGCGGTGATCCGGGGCGGTTCCGAACTGCGGGTCCCCCAAGGTGTTCCCCCAAGGCGGTGCGGCCGTGAGACGGCGGATGCCCAGGATACTGTCGGGTCGGGGACCCCAGCCAAGCCATTCACTCGGAGTGATGAAAACACGGAGGTCCGGAACCGCGGGTCAACGCGGTTTCCGGACCTCCGTGTGCGGTGCCGGGCCTGTCGGGACTACTGCCCCAGGACGACGGAGTTGATCGGCGTCATGTTCTTGTCGATGTAGGTGTTGGGGTACAGGAAGCCCTCGCAGCCCGTCCCGTTGTACCCGGTGCAGGTGCGGAAGTACGCGTTGCCGGTCTGGTTGTTGAGGATGCGGTACGTACCGATCACGTTGTTCAGGTTGTAGGTGCCGTACCGGTAGTAGGTGAGGGTCGGAGTGTCGTTGTTCCAGCCGGCTCCCGGGTACAGACAGACGTATCCCGAATCGCAGCCGTGGACCGTGGCCTGCGGTGCCGCCTGGGCCGGGCCCGCACCCATCGCGGCCATCGTGCCGGCCGCCAGTGCCAGTGCCGCCGCGGTCCGCATCGTCTTGAGCTTGCGCATCGTTCGTTCCCCCTTGGTCGTGGGTCTTGCCGTGTGCTGTCGACATCAGCGTTGCCCCACTGCCGGAAGGGGTCGACGGGTTTCCCGTTGCCCACCTGCGAGCCGCCGGGGAAACAGGACCTGACCTCGGGAAACGCGGCTCCCGAGGCAACACCGCCGGATCAGTGGGGCCCATGCGAGCGGGGTCCGCTCCAAGACCGCTCCGCGCTCACGCCACGATGTTCTGGTAGACCCCGTGCAGTGCGCTGCCCACTTTGATGCCCAGTTCGTCCAGGCTGGACCGGGTGCGTTCGTAGACGAAGAGGGCGTCGCCGCGGCGGCCGGTCTCGCTGAGGGCGATCATGAAGTGGGTCGCGAGGTCCTCGCGCAGGGGGTAGCGGTTGACCAGGGGGGCCAGGAGGTCGATGGCCGAGCGGTAGTTGCCGAGCCGCAGTAAGCATTCCGCCTGCCCGGCCACGGCTGCCAGCCAGACCTCCTCCAGCCGCTCCCTCTCGTCCACGGCGAAGTCGTACTGGGTCAGGTCGCTGTAGGGAGCGGCGACCCAGTAGGCGATCGCCTCGCTGAAGAGTTCCGACGCCTCGGCGAGCCGGTCGGCGCGCAGCAGGCTCCAGCCGCTCCTGGTGAGCCGCTCGAAGCGGGCGGTGGCCACGTCGGCGGGATCGATGCGCAGGATGTAACCCGGCGACAGGCGCTGGAGCACGGGCGGGGTTCTCCCCTCGGTCTGCGGCAGGATCGCGCGCAGGCGCGAGACATACACCTGAATGCTTTTCCTGGGATGGCTGGGCACCCGCGAAGGCCAGATTCCGGAAACAATGGTGTCCATGGTGACCAGCTCGTTCATGTGGACAACAAGAAGAGCCAGGAGGGCCTTTTGCTTGACGGGGCGGATATCTCGAACTTCTCCGTTCTCGACAACTGAGAAGTAGTTGAACGCATCGATCTCCAAAGTACCCATGCCCTTGCTGCCCCTTGCAGGTGCCTTCCCCCGATCGACATCAGTTGTCACATGTGAAACTTGGATCGTCAAGTACTGATCATGCGGCCGGCCGCTCTACGGCCGGAAGGCGGCGTTCCGAGAACAGGTTTCCGCCTGAGGTGTGCGGACGGCTGCGCCCTTACGGGAAGTGACAAGTGCCCGATCGGGCACAGCCGGACAAGCGGAGAAGCGCGGCGTGGATCAGTCGACCACGGCCAGGACGTCGATCTCCACCAGCATTCCGGACGGCAGGCCGACGAAGACGGTCGTGCGGCACGGGAACGGCTCGCTGAGGAACTTCGAGTAGACCTCGTTCATCGGTGCGAAGTCGGTGGCCTGGGTGATGTAGATCCGCACGGTGACGACGTCGTCGAAGGACGCGCCCGCGTTCTTGAGGGCGGCCTCCAGGTTGGTGAGCGTCTGGCGGGTCTGCTCGGCGATTCCGCCTTCCACCAGTTTGTTGGTGGCCGGATCGAGACCGACCTGACCCGACACGGAGATGATGTTGCCCCGGCGGACCGCCTGGGAGTACGGGCCGACCGGAGTGGGCGCGTTCTCAGTGGTGAACACCTGCGTTTCCATGGAACCTCCTGTGACGGGAGTGCGGTCGCCAACGAAGGTGCCACCGGGCCCTTGCGATCGCCTGGGCTTTCGCTGACACCCCCGCCCGTCCGCCGGACGGTCCGCGGTCAGTGGTCCGCAAGCGGTCGCTGGCAGAGTCGACGCCCGTCAGCGGCCCCTCCCGGGCCCGCCCATGCCCTGAAACGAGGTGTCAGGTGATGCGAACGGACGCCACTGCGACCGACACGGACGCCACGGAGCGCCCCACACCCTCCCCGGTCGTCACGGAACAGGACCTCAGGGCAGCCGCCGTCCGGCTGGGCGGCCGTGTGCTGGAGACCCCGCTCCTGCCCTGCGAGGACCTCTCCTCGGCGTTCGGCTGCCAGGTGCTGCTCAAGGCCGAGAACCTCCAGCACACCGGCAGCTTCAAGGTCCGGGGCGCGACCAACGCGCTGCTCGCCCGGTGGGAGAGGGGCGAGCGGCCCTCCCGGGCGGTGACCTTCTCGGCCGGCAACCACGGCGCCGCCCTCGCCTACGCGAGCCGCCGCCTGGGCATCCCCGCCACCGTCTTCGTCCCCCCGAGCGCGGTCGCCGCCAAGGTCGACGCGATACGCCGGTACGGCGCCACCGTCGTCGAGAGCGCCGAATTCGTGGTCGCGGCACGGCAGTTCGCCGAGGAGCACGGGGCGCTGCTGCTGCACCCCTTCGACGACCTGGACGTCATCGCGGGACAGGGCACCGTGGGCCTTGAGGTCCTGCGGGCCGTGCCGTGGGTGGACGTCCTGCTGGCCCCGGTCGGCGGGGGCGGGCTGCTGAGCGGGATCGGCGCCGCGTGTGCCGCGCTCTCGCCGGGCACGCGGGTCGTCGGCGTGGAACCCTCCGCGGCGCGTACCCTCGCGCACGCCGTCGCTGCCGGGGGACCCACCTCCCTGCCGGCCGCGCCCTCGTCGATGGCCGACGGCCTCAACGCGCCGTTCGCCGGGACCCACACCTACGAGCACGTCCTGCGCCACACCCACCAGCTCGTCCAGGTGTCCGAGGAGGACATCCGCCTGGCCTGGACCGATCTCCAGCGGGCGACCCGCCTGCTCCTCGAACCGTCGGCCGCGGTGGGTCTTGCCGCGCTGCGCACCGGAGAGGTCACCGTGCCCGCGGGCGGCGTCGTCGTCCTGATCGCGTCCGGCGGCAACACCGACCTCGCGTCGCTCGCGGCGGCGAGCCGGACGCCCTGACAGCCTGCCCGGCTCCTGGCGGCGCACCGCACGACACGAGGCCGTTTCCCCGACAGGGGGAAACGGCCTCGTGCCGGATCGGTCAAGGGCCGGGGCGGGGCACGCACGCCCCGAACTCCCCGCGCAGGAACAGCAGCGGCTCGCCGTCGCACTGCACCTGGAGCCGGCGGACACGGCCGGTCACGAACCAGTGGTCACCGGTCTCGGTCTCGTCCGCCAGGTCGCAGTCGATCCAGGCGAGCGCCCCGGACAGCGCCGGTGCCCCGGACGGCGCCGGCCGGTGGGGCACCTCCCACCGCGCCGGGTCCCGGGAGGTGAAGGCCGCGCAGACCTCGCGCTGGTGCGCGCCCAGGACGTTCACGCAGAAGCTGCCCCCGGCGCGGATGCGCGGCCACGTCGTCGACGCCTTCGACGGCAGGAAGCCCACCAGCGGCGGATCGAGGGAGACCGAGGTGAACGTCCCCACGATCATCCCGGCCGGCGGCTCGCCGGGGCCGGTGACCAGGGCCACCCCGGTGGGGTAGTGCCCGAGCACCGACCGCAGGAGCGTGGTGTCGAGGGTGCCGGGGATCATTGAGAGGCGAGGGGCGCGAGCGGGCCGGTGAAGGCGACGTCCGGGTAGGACAGGGCGAGGGTGGCGACGTCGTCGGCGATCTCCCGGGCCTCCTCGCCGCGCAGCAGCAGCCGGGCCAGCAGGTCGGCCACCACGCCCATGTCGCTCTCGCGCATGCCCCAGCGGGTCAGCTCCTGGGTGCCGAGCCTGAGGCCGGGCCGGCCGGTGCTGGGCAACTGCACCGTCGTCGACCGGATGCGGGCCGCCGTCAGGGTCCGTCCCCACTGGTGCGTGGTGTGCCCGTCGGGCAGGTGGACCCACACCTGGTGGGTGTCGGAGTAGCCGAACTCCTTTCCGGCGACGTCGAAGCCGCGCGCCGCCAGCTGGTCGCCCAGGGCGCGGGCGTTGCCGATGACCTGCTGGGCGTAGGCCGTGCGGTGCGGCATGAGTTCCTCCAGCGTGATCGCCAGGGAACCGACGCTCGCCGAGTGCGAACTCGACGCGGTGAAGGGGATGCGGGCGCCGATCAGTTCGGCCATGCGGTCGCTGTTGGTGACGAGCAGGCCCTTCTGCGGTCCCGGCAGCGTCTTGTGGGTGCTGCCGGAGATGCTGTCGAAGCCGCCGTCCAGGACCAGGGTCTGCGGGGCCACCGGGAGCAGGCCCAGCAGGTGGGAGGCGTCGAGGCAGATCAGCGCGTCGGGCGCTGCGGCGCGCAGGGCGCGGGCGTCCGGGAAGCGCAGGGTGGTGGAGGCGTCGAGGTAGATCAGGTCGACGGGGCGTTCGGCGACCTTGGCGGCCAGCGCCGCGTAGTCGATGTCCAGGGCGTCACGGTCGAACGGCAGGAACTCGACCTCGTGGCCGTAGCCCCGGCAGATCGTCTCCGTGGCGTAGTGGCCGCCGTCCTGGGGCGCCAGCACCATCACCCGGTCGCCCGCCTTCGCGACG
>DATCQX010001228.1:0-2700 GCA_036569285.1 Streptomyces sp. | reverse complement strand
GCGGCTGCTCGCAGCTAAGTGGCGGTGGTGAGGCGGGTGCGGGTGGGTGCGGGTGCGGTACGACTGCCCGCAGCTAAGTGGAGTGGGTGAGGCGGCGCGGCTGTGCGCAGCTAGGTGGTGAGGGGTGGGTCAAGTGGGTCTGTAGAGAGC
This sequence comes from Streptomyces sp., assembly GCA_036569285.1. Taxonomy (GTDB): domain Bacteria; phylum Actinomycetota; class Actinomycetes; order Streptomycetales; family Streptomycetaceae; genus Streptomyces. Next base: position 2,550 of record DATCQX010001228.1, on the reverse strand, counting down.
TGACTTGGGGGTGTGCGGGTGGGTGGGTGGGGTGGTTGGGAATTTTTGCGGGGAGGGGGGCGTTTTATTAGGCATATGTTTGGGCGTTCCCGCAGCATGAAGGGCGGGGCAGGGGCTACGGTATGCACCCACAAGGTGACATGCAGCAACGCCGGGAGAAACCTTGAGCGTTCCGTACGAGATGGCGGCGTACGAACCATTTGACTCGCCGGAGTCTCCGGAGGAGCACCTCGCGCGGCTCCTCGGACGGGCCCTGAACTCCTTCGAGTTGGCCGACGAGGTGCTGAGGCGGCTCGACTGCGCGCTGGCGCACGACAGTTCGCTGCACTCGGCGCACCACAGCGCGGGCCTGCACCGGGAGACGTACCGGCACACATGGCTGCTGGCGGACGGCGGGGCGCTGACGCTGTGGGAGCTGGTCCACAACGTCACGGCGAGCGGCGAGTCCCAGCACGAGGTGTACGAGGACCAGGAGGAGCTGCGGGAGGCGACGGCGAGACTGCCGTTACCCGCGGACTCACCGGAGTTCGAACTGCCGGTGTTCGTGCAGCTCGCGCCGATGCCGGTGCCGCGTCACATGTACGTGCGCGGCGATTCCGCCGACCACGTACGGCGGTTGCTGCGGCGGGCGGAGAACACGGACCTGCCGGGGCGGGAGTTGACGGACCTGGTCTCGGCGGCGTCGGGCTACGAGATCACCCAGTCTTTCGGAAGGCCCTGCCGCGCCGGGCGCTCGGGGCTCGGATTCGCCCTCTACGAGCACGCGTTCCTGCTGGCGGACGGCCGTGAGGTGTCCCTCTGGGAGGCGGAACACACCGCGACGCCGGACGGCCGGCACATGTGCGAGGTGTACGCGACGGAGGACGAAGCTCGCGCGGCGATGGAACGCCGGGCGGCCCAACTGTCGTGACGCGGAGGGTTGTTGCGCCACCCCTCTGAACCCTGCCGCTCCGCCGCTTCAGCGGTCGTCCGCCAACCGGCGTACCAGCGTGGCGAAGGCGTGTTCCTCGGCGGGCGTCAGAGGCGTCGCTTCGGCGGTCGGGCCGGTGCGGCGCTGCGCGGGGAGCGCGGGGAGGCCGTCGGGGCGGAGAGGGGCCGGGCGGGGCTGGGCGTAGGGGTGGCGGGGGCGGCGGAGTGTGCGGGTCAAGGTGGTCAGCCAGGACAGCGACGCGAGGGTCAGGGCGGTGAGGGCTGTCAGTTGGGGGAGGGTGAGATGCGCGGGCATGGGAACCAGTAGACACCACGATTCGTTGGTTTCGTTACGGAACGGGATAGATGGTGCAGAGCTCGCGGGGGTACTGAATGGGTGCGTGGGGCTTGGGAGTTGTGAAGGGGGCGCGAGGTGGAGCGGGGGCGCGCGAGAGGGTGCGCGGCGGGTGCGACGTCCGAAGGGGACGACGACGGCCGCGGCCCCCTCTCGTGGAGGGGACCGCGGCCGGTGCGGGGCGGGGGTTACGCCGCTACGGGGTGCTTGCGCTCCTCGGCCTGGCCGACCGCCTCGGGCTGGGCCGCCGTCCCCGCCGGCTTGCGCAGGCCCTTCAGGACGACCACCAGCGCGGCGGTGACGCCGACGCCCGCCGCGAGGGCGATCAGGTAGAGGAACGGGTTGCCGATCAGCGGGACGACGAAGATGCCGCCGTGCGGGGCCCGCAGGGTGGCGCCGAAGGCCATCGACAGGGCACCGGTGACCGCGCCGCCCGCCATGGACGCCGGGATGACGCGCAGGGGGTCGGCCGCGGCGAACGGGATCGCGCCCTCGGAGATGAAGGAGGCGCCCAGGACCCAGGCGGCCTTGCCGTTCTCGCGCTCGGTCTCGGTGAAGAGCTTGCCGCGGACGGTCGTCGCCAGGGCCATCGCCAGCGGCGGGACCATGCCGGCGGCCATCACGGCGGCCATGACCTTCATCGCCGAGTCGCTGGGGTCGGTGACAGCGATACCGGCGGTGGCGAAGGTGTACGCGACCTTGTTGACGGGGCCGCCGAGGTCGAAGCACATCATCAGGCCGAGGAGAGCACCGAGCAGGACGGCGTTGGAGCCGGTGAGGCCGTTCAGCCAGTCCGTCATGCCCTTCTGGGCGGAGGCGATGGGCTTGCCGATCACCACGAACATCAGGAAGCCGACGATCGCCGTCGAGATCAGCGGGATCACCACCACCGGCATGATGCCGCGCAGCGCCGTCGGGATCTTCACCTTCTGAATGCCGAGCACCACGCCGCCCGCGAGGAGGCCCGCGGCGAGGCCGCCGAGGAAGCCCGCGTTGATGGTGGAGGCGATCATGCCGCCGACGAAGCCGGGGACGAGGCCGGGGCGGTCCGCCATGCCGTACGCGATGTAGCCCGCGAGGACGGGGACGAGGAAGCCGAAGGAGACGGCGCCGATCTGGAACAGCAGCGCGGCCCAGCTGTCGGCCTGGGTCCACACGAAGTGGTCCATCACCGACGGCGCCTTGTTGATCTTGTAGCCGCCGATCGCGAAGCCGAGGGCGATCAGGAGGCCGCCCGCCGCGACGAAGGGGACCATGTAACTGACGCCGGACATCAGCCACTTGCG
>DATCQX010001227.1:0-17570 GCA_036569285.1 Streptomyces sp. | reverse complement strand
GTCGACGCGCAGCGACCTGGTGCCGCTGTAGGCGACGGACGTGTCGACGCCGACCCTCCCCGTGCCCTGGCAGTCGGGCGCCGTGGTCTGCCAGGGGCCCGAGGGCACGGTGCCGGTCTGGTCCTCGAAGTCGGAGCAGATCGTCGCCCCGCGGCATTCGGCCGGCGTCGGCGCCGTGGCTGTCGCTGTCGGTTGCGCGGTCGCCGTCGGGGTGGGACTCGTGGTTCCGCCGCACGGCGTGCCGTTGAGGGCGAAGGAGGTGGGAGCCGGGTCGGCGGTGCGCCAGGTGCCCTGGAGCCCGAAGTCCACGGACCCGCCGGTGGCGAGCGCGGCATTGTGCGCGACGTTCACGGCCGTCACCGCGCTGCCCGACTGGGTGACCTGCGTGTTCCAGGCGGACGTGACCTGCTGGTCGCCGCCGTAGGTCCACTCCAGCCGCCAGCCGTTCAAGGCGGCGCCGAGATTCATGACACGGATCTGGGCGGTGAAGCCGCCGGACCACTCGTTGGTGGTGTACGTGACCGTGCAGCCCGCCGCCGCGCCCTGTGCGCGCGACATCGCAATGGCGGGAAGGGCTACCGCCACCACGGTCAGTACCAATGCCCAGACGGGCAGACGGTGGCGGTGCGCGCGTAATGAAGTCATGATCAATCTCCGGGAGTCAGGACGCGGGGCAGAAGAGCGTGCCGAGGTCTCGGTCATCCCCAGGTCGGCGGTGAGCCGTTGTGGGAGGTGGCGGCGGGGCGGGACGGATCCACTACGGCGTTCCAGCGGTCCGCCACGGTTGCACCGCCCGGCAGGGTGTGGTGCACCGACCAGCCGGGGACCGTGACGCCATGAGCCGGTCGGCTGCCACTCCGCCGTGCAGGCGGAGGGGCTCGGCGCGGGAGGCGGCGTCGCTGATAGGTGTGGTGAAGCTGCTTCGGCCGGAGGCTGGGGTCGTCCCGGCACCAGGCGTTGGAATCGGCGCAGCGCATTGGAACACCTCACTCATGGGAGCGCTCCCACGGTCTTCGATATCCGGGGACTGTAGAGGAGGTGCATGCCCCTGACAAGGGTGTGGGGCGCGTTATAGGGGGTCGTTCTCATCGACACAGGACGCTGGGACGAAGCCATGAAGATGGACGTCGACACCCGCATCCCTGAAACGACGTCGTGAAAGAACGAGGAGCCGACCGGGGATCTGGTCCTCGACCCGCCGCACGGAGCCGCGCCGATCCTGCTGGGCATGACGTTCGACGAGGCGCTGGCCGAAGACGGAACCCGCATCACCGCGATCGAACTGTGGTCGCCCGGCGAAGGCCGTACCTCCACCACCCGCGTCCTGCTCGACGGGGACGAGGTGTTCACCACCCCCGCCGCAGCCCTCTTCCACCGCGCCACCGAACGGGGCTGGACGGTCGACACATCACAGCCCGAGTACCCGGTGACACGCCGGTCTACGTGACGTCGGTGCTCGTAGCAGGCAAGGACTACTACAACTACCGCTACGAGGAACGTGATTGACCTGCCTGTCCTGTTCCTCGTGTGAGGGGAACGGGTTCTCGGCGGAGAGCAGGTGAACCACGCGGTCATGGATGCCGGTCTGCGGAGTCGGTGCTGTCAGATAGGGATCCTGGCCCATACGGCTTTGCCGTTCTCCTCGATTCTCCACCCCCACAGCGCGGACAGAGCGGCGACGACGGCCAGGCCGCCGCTGGCTGCTCTGCGGCCCGGGAGCCGGGGGGCGGGGGTCTGGCGGCTGGGGTCTCGGACGACGCAGAGGATCGTGCGGGGGCTGGTGCCCAGGCCGAGCCAGGCGCCCTGGACGGCGGCGGGGGTGTGGCGGACGGCGTTGGTGAGGAGTTCCTGGGCCACCCTGGCGACGTCGTCGGCGGCCTCCGGCACATCCCACAGGGAGAGGCAGCCGGTGACGAAGTGCCGTGCACGGGTGATGCCCACCGTGCTGCCGTCGACCTTGCGGGCGGCGAAGTTCCCGTCGGAGACCCCCAGGGCCAGACCCCAGTCACGTACCCGGGCTTCGCCAGGAATCGCCACCCCGGCGGATCCGGCCAGACTGACACGCGGACCGTTTCCGCCCGGACGCACAATGGTTCACCTCGATCATCCGATCATCAGAGAGAAAGGAACACCCTTTCGGGGGACGGTAGCCGTGAAAGAAACCCCCTAGGATCAACGTATTCCCGCAAACCCGTGAAAATTTCACGGCACCCACCGCTGCCGCGACAGGGCGGATCGCAGGAGGTAGTGGCGCCGCGGGGAGAGGAAAGGACGGAAAATGGAAGCCTACGCGAACGGGATGGCGGCCGACTCCATCTCTGGCGTTCTGTGGATGAAAAGCTCGGCAAGTACTCCCGAGGGCGGAAACTGTGTAGAGTTCGCCGCCCTGCCGGACGGCCATACGGCGGTGCGCAACTCCCGTTTCCCCGGAGGGCCCGCACTGGTGTTCACCCGTTCGGAGATCGAGGCGATGCTCATCGGCGTGGAACGAGGCGACTTCGCGAGTCTGCTCGTCTGAAATCCGACGTTCCAGGCTTGCGGTCGCCCGCGGAAGCTGCTCACGCTGAGGCTTTCGTGCTGGATCACGAGCGACCCGTGAAGGAGTCTGGAGTGTCGGGCGGACAGATCCTGTGGGCTGTCGGAGACGGTGACGGGCCGTCCAGTGTGTCGGCAGGCGCGGGCAGGGTCCTCGGCGCCCGCCTGCGCCAGCTCCGCAAGGACCAGGGGCTGCGGCTGGTGGACGTCGTGAAAGCCGGAATGATCGGCTCGGCCGCCACGCTCAGCCGCGTCGAGAAGGGCGAGACACCTCTGAAGCCGGAGCGCGTGCTGGCCCTCGCCATGTTCTACAACGTGAGCGATCCGGTGGAACTGGCCACCCTGGAGATGCACGCCGACCGGCAGAAGGACGTGCAGTGGTGGGAGGAGTTCCGCGACGTCATCCCCGGCTGGACGCAGCGGCTGCTGAGCGTCGAGGCGTCCGCCGAGTCCATCCGCACCTACGAGATGCAGTACGTGCCCGGTCTCCTGCAGACCTCACGCTATGCCGAGGCCCTGGTGCGGCACGCCATTCCGGCGCCGTTCCCCGAAGACCCCGGCAAACAGGAGGAGCACCAGAAACGGACCGTGGAGGTCCGCGAGAAGCGGCAGGCCCTGCTGAAGGAGCCCGGTGCGCCGGAGTACTTCGCGCTCCTGGACGAAGGAGTCCTGGCCCGGCCCGTGGGCGGGCGCGTCGTGATGCGTCAGCAACTGCGGAAGCTGTACGACCAGGAGGAGAACGAGGACCGGATCCACATCCGCATCATGCCCTTCAGCACCGGCGACCACGGAATGGCCCCCGCACCGGGAGTGACGCACCTTCAGTTCTCGGACGGCGGCCACGAGGCCGACATGGTCTACCTGGAGACCCGCTACGGCGGCAGCTATCTGACCAACCCGGAAGAAGTCACGCACTACAAGCAGGCGCTGAGCGGCCTGTGGTCGAAAGCGCTCACCCGCAAGGAGACCCTCGGCATGCTGGAGGAGTACATCGCCCGGCTCCGCGACTGACGTCCGGCTACGGCTTGCGGGCCACTCCGCCGTACATGAGCCACGGCCAGCCCGGCGGACGCAGTTCGGCGGAGAGGCCGGCCCTCCAGCGGGCGACATCGCCCACCTGGCCGGCGAGCGGCTGGAGGCCGTCGAAGAAAGCTTCCACCTGAGCGAACGACCTCATGGTCCACGGCGCCCCCGTCAGCGTCTCCATCAGGCCGCCGACCTCGCGGCGGAACTCGGAGTCGTCGCTGGCCAGATGGCTCACGACCAGGCAACTGCCGGACGGCAGCGAACGGAACAGGTCGCGCAGGTGCCGTCCGGGCTCTCTCTCGTCCCCCACGCAGTGCAGTGCCGAGGCGAACAGCAGCGCCACGGGCTCACGGCGGTCCAGCAGCCCGGCGTCCTCGGCCGCGCCCAGGATGCCGGCGGAGTCGAGCATGTCGGCGTCGACGATCAGGGTGTGGTTGGCATCCAGCATCATCCGGGCGTGCCCGAGAACCTGCGGATCGTTGTCGACGTAGACGACCCGGGCAGCGCGATTCACCCGGCGGGCGATGCGGTCCACGCTCTCCTGGACCGGCAGCCCCACTCCGTGTTCGAAGAACTGGCCGATGCCTCGCTCGCCCGCGAGATATCGCACGGCTCTGGTGAGGAACTGGCGGCTGATGCGGGCGAGTTGGTCGGCGTCCGGAACCAGTCCGGTGAGCCGTCTGACGGCTTGATGGTCCGCCGCGTAGTGGTCGGTGCCGCCGAGGAAGAAATTGTGGATACGTGCGTCGCTGGCCTGGTTCACATCGATCATCAGCGCGTCCCCCGAGCATCGATCTGCCGTCGCCCTTCCCACCGGGATGACGGCGCGTCAATTCGCGAGACCATGCTAGGAGTTATCGACCACCCGCCTCCACCCGTTGGTCAAGTTTCCCGTCTGCCTCAGGAGTGAAATCGAGAGCCGGTGTCCGAAAGGGGGGAAACTCTTCCGGCATGTGCGCGCGGGCGCGCGGAGGGCGCGCGAGCCCGGCGCCGTCTCAGGCGGCGGCGCCGGTGCGCACGGCCTTCTTCAGGAGGGTCTCGAACTCGCCCGGCGTCCGCCCCATCGCCTCCGCGGCCCTCTGCGGTGTGAGGCCGAGGCGGTAGCGCAGCAGCCACGCGTCCGCCTGCGCGGCAGGCAGCACCCGGTGCGGGCCGCCACCACGCCACCCCGCGACGGCGCACCCGGTCCGCGCGGCCAGCAGCCGCCACGCCAGCGCGGAAGGAGAGGCGCTCTCCAACGCCTCCGGCCACACCATCGCCAGGTCACCCAGCGACGCCTGCACCAACAGACGGGCCCGCTCCCGGTCCCCGACACGCGCCGTGGCATAGGCGAGGTAGACGTCGTAGCGGCTGAGACAGAACGCGGCGAACTCGGGCGGCATACCGATGGACACCTCCACGCCCCCACCCGAGCCACCCACCCCAGAACACCAAGCCCCGCCCCCCGGGCCGACGACACCCCCGGCATGGCTCCCTCCGCCCTCCACGGACGGTCGGTCAGACGAGACGGCCGGCACCGGACACCCCCTTCGCCGGAAAGAAATCGTGAGAGAGGAGGAACGTGTACTGCACGTCCTCCCACAACGGCCTCACCTGCTCCGGATCTCCGCCCAGCTCCTGGACGAGCCGCTGGACGGTGTCCCAGTCGGGGACGAGTTCGCCGTCGAGCACAGCCCCCAGCACCCCGTCCGCCGCGTTCCGCAGCCCGGCGGCCTCCTCACCGGCCGCCCACACCAACCCCCTCAGCGCGCCGTGGAAACGCTCCAGCGAAGCCGCCGCCGACCGGCGAGGCGGCGGGCGGTGGCCGCGCGCCCACTCCCACAACAGCCGGAACTCCTCGGGCCGTCCGCCCGCCTCGGTCACGAGGATGAACACCACGGGCCAGTCCGGCACCCGGTGCCCGGCCAGCAGACGCGACACGCACGACGGCGACACACCGGCCGCCTGCGCCACCCTCTGCGCCGAGACATCGCGGGACTTCAGCAGCAGCCCCACCGCCGCCCCCAGCCGCTCGCGCGGCTCCGCCTCCGCCACGGCGCCGACCGGCACCACCGGCAGCACGGCCGGGTCGGCGACCTGCCGGGCCCGCTCCCGCATCCGCCGGTGCAGCACCCGCCGTCCCCACCTGGCCCGCGCCGTGGCCTCGCTCACGTGCGCCTCACGTGCCACATCGCCCCAGCTCATCCCCTTGTCCCGCGCGTCGTGCACCGCGGCCCCCAGGTAGTGGGTGACCTCGGCACCGACCGCGCTCGCCCGCTCGACGAGTTCCCTCAGGTCCGCGCCACGGCGCTCCGCCTCGACCAGCTCCGCCGCCAGCGCCGCGAGACGGCCGGCCACCCCCGGCCCCCACCTCGGCGAATAGACCACCGCCTCCTCCCCGTCCGCCCCCCGGCTCCGTATCCGCTGCGCCCTGCGGCGGCAGGAGTCATGGCAGTAGCGGCGCGGGCGGCCCGGCTTCTTCATCCGCCGGAACCGGCGCCCGCACAGGTCGAAAGCGCATTCCGCGTACTCGTAACGTCCACCGGTCTCGGCATGAGATCCGCTGTCTGACACGTTTTTCACCTATCCGCTGAGTCTGTGGCGCTCCCCGAGGTCCGAAACGGGGCCGGACGCCGTGCCCGGACCCCTTCCCCGGCCCGGACACGGCAGTTCACGTCAGCGCCGGCTGCACCGCCAGTACACGAGGTGGGAGCGGTCGAAGAACGAACCGAAGACGATGCCCCACCACACCTGGTCGGGCACGACTGGGCCGCAGAGCGCCGACAGAACCGTCAGCGACGCCATGAAGACCGTGTTCCAGCGCAGTTTGACGGCCAGGCAACTCAGGGAACCCGTTTGGGTCGCCAGAACCAGCGGAATGCTAATTTCAGGCATGGCCGACTGAAGCATCGTCTTCACTCGGTTCATGAGGGTCATGCTCATTCCTCCTCGGAGGCGCGACGGTGAGCGTGATGCGACGCCGGGACTCCTGTGACAGAGGAGTCCCGGCTCATCACGTCGAACACGGTAGGCGCCCCGGGGGAGCTTCATGGCACGCCGTCGCCCGGTGAAAACGGAACACGCCGCACTTGCTTGCCGTCGGACAAGTCGAATGTGAATACATTCCGATCCGTAAACATCACCGGTCGGCTGCTTTCGGCCCTTTGTGGTCGAAGGGATCACAAAAGACGGTCACTCTTTATGTGAAGCATACTCATCCGACGTGTGGATGTTCACTCGTACGAATGAATGTGGCGCCCTGTTTCCCGGGTTTCATGAAAACGAGCCGACCGGTCAGACCCTCAGCAGGACGGCGGTGACGTGCAGTCCGCAGCCGACGGCGGCGATCACGACGTACTCGGTGGCGATGTCCGTGAAGTGGTGGGCGAGGTTGGCCGGGTACGTCGCGATCGTCATGTTGCCGTACTCGGCGAGGGTGTCGAGGTGGACGGCGGGTCCGATGCGGTCGGCCCAGTGGTCCATCAGCAGCCGCGAGCCCTGATGGGTGATCAGGCTGACCTGCCGGCCCCGCACGCCGTTGCGGGCGAGGAGGTCGTTCACGAGGACGGGCAGGCCGTCCTTGACCACGCCGAGGAGATCCTCGTTGCCGGTCTGCGTCATGTCGTAGACGAGGGTCGGCAGTCCGGTCTCCGGGGAGACGGGCTGGAAGGTCAGGCCGTTGAACTTCAGCAGGGTGTGTTTGAGGGCCAGCCCGTGGTACTGGCTGCTCAGGGTGCGCGAGGCGTGATCGGCCAGCACGAACCGGTCCGAGGGGCCGACGACGGCCGCTCCGGCGGCGTCGCTGATGCTCACCGAGTAGCCCTGCGTGTAGTCGGAGTGCCGCGTCCAGTTGGCGCCGACGACGACCAGACTGGTCCCGGCGCGGCCCGCCTCGACCGCTTCGGCGGCATGGACGAGGCCCAGGAGGAAGTTGCTGTACTCGCCGTTGATCGGCACGACCATCGCCGACTCGGGCAGGCCGAGGTGGTGGTGCACCTGGAACAGGCCGTTGGGCGTGGCGTACTCGGGGACCGTGACGTAGCCGTACAGCCGCTCGACCCGGTCCGCCCCGACGCCCGCCTGCGCGAGGGCCGCGCGGGAGGCGGCGGCCATGTGCGTCTCGATCCGCTCGCCGGGCGCGAGGAAGCGGCGGCGGTCGAGGCCGCGGAAGACGGCGGACTCGATGACGCCCTGCGGGTTGCGGCCCTTGTCGAGGGCGTCGTACACGGGGTCGTCGTTGCGGCGGACCTGGGCGGGGAGGGAGTAGCCGCAGCCGAGGATTCCAGCGGTGACGGGCATGGGAGGCTCCCGGTTCAGTACGTCAGGAGAGGCTTGAGCACGCCGTGACTGCGGTCCGCGAGCATCCGGAACGCCTTGTCGGCCTCGGCGAAGGGGAAGCGGTGGCTGGTCATCGGCGTCGGGTCGATCCGGCCGCCCTCGATGAGCCGGAAGATCCGGGTGAGCCGCTCGGCGCCGCCCGGCGGGAGGACGGACCGGATGGTCTTGCCGCCCAGCCCGAACCCGAAGGACACCATGGGGATCGGGAGCGGACCGGTGCTCTTCCACCCGTGACAGCCCGCGTTGACGACCGTCCCGGACGCCTTGGTGATCCGTACGCACTGCTCGAACGTCTCGTGCGTGCCGAGCGCCTCGATCGCGCAGTCCACTCCGTGCGGTCCCACGATCTCGCGGATCCGGTCGACGGTGTCGAGCGTGCGCGGGTCGAGGACGTGGTCGGCGCCGAACCGCCGTGACAGGCGCGCCTGTTCGGGCCGGGTGGCGGTGGTGAGGATCGTTCCGGCGCCCAGCAGCCGGGCCCCGATCGTCGCGGAGAGCCCGACGGCGCCCTGGGCGAGGATCGCGACACTGCCGCCGAGGGGGATCGCGGCCTGCTCGGCGGCGGCGAGTCCGGTGCTGAGGGAGTCGGTGGCGTAGAGGGCCTGCTCGTCGCTGACGGTGTCGGGGATGCGGGCGAGGTTGTAGCGCGCGTCGGGAACGCTGAAGTACTCGGCGAGGGACCCGTCCCGCTGAGCCGTGAACTTCCACCCGCCCACCGCTCCACCGCACTGCTGCGGCGCCTTGGACTGGCAGAACGGACACTGGCCGCAGGGCGTGACGGCACTGACGGCGACGCGTTCTCCCTCGCGGAATCCGGTGACGGCGTCACCGAGGCGGTGGATACGGCCGACGCTCTCGTGGCCGAGGATCCGGCCCAGCGGTACGGCCATGGCGCCGTCGAAGACGTGGACGTCGGAGCGGCACATCATCGAGGCGGTCGTGCGGATCACGGCCTCGTTGGGGCCGGGGAGCGGGACCGGGCGGGATTCCAGGGCGACTTCGCGGTGTCCGAGGACGAGGGCGGTCATCGTGTGCGGACCAGGCATGCTGACCTCTGGGGAACGCTGCTCACTGGCGAGGGAGTTCGCTTCACCAAGCTAGAGGGCCCGGGGAAACAGGCCGGTCACCCGGACCGGTTTTCATCCGAAGGCGTGAAGCCGCGAGCCTGGGCGCCTAACACCCGTCCGTATTGTCGTACTTAGTGAGCGATGGGCTGGCGTCAGTCACTCCTCTTCGTCCAGCAGCCGCGCGAGCTGCGCTTCGAGCGCCTTGAGGCCGGTCTTCCCGGCGCCGTCGCGGAGGCGGGAGAGTTCGGGGACCGCCAGGCGCAGTTGGAGGGCGAGGCGGGTGACGAGGTCCTCCGCCTCCGGCCGGGTGACGGTCCGGCGGGAGCCCATGCGCTGGTCCAGGCGGGCGAGGAGAGCGCGCTTGCGGGGCGTCTCCTCCTCGCACCACACACGGAAGAAGCGGCTCCCCGCCATGCGGTAACCGCCGATGCGGGACACCGGGACACCCGCCTCGCCGAACGCGTCGCCGGGCAGCGAGACCGACCAGCAGCCGTCCTCGTCCAGTTCCGGCGCCACCGAGCCGAAGCCCTGCTCGTCGAGCCACTTCCTGGCGGACCGCAGGAGACGGTCGTCGTCCGACTCCTCGTTGTCGAGAGCGCTGATCAACTCCGGGCTGCGGGTGCACAGTTCGCTCAGCTCCGGGTCGTGTGCGGTGCCCGCATCCGCCTGGCCGTAGACCCGAAGCCCCTTCCGGCCGCGCACCAGGTAGACGGGCAGGAAGACGACCGTCTCCCCCAGGCTCTCCACCGAGTCCAGCGCGACGGGCAGGTTGAACCGGGCCCGGTCCTTGCGGTCCTTGAGTCGGTCCAGCGCCGCGCGGTCGAACCCGGACGTCACCTGGATCGGGGTGAACCGCGGATAGTGGTCGCCGCGCGTCACCCTGGCCAGGTCGGCGCCGGACAGCAGCGTCACGACGTCCTCGTCGTAGTGGGCCCGCGTCAGCGGCGTGCAGCTCAACGCGTCGAAGTACAGCCTGCGGCGGTCCTGCCGGGTGACCACGTACCGGACGTCGTCGTCCACGGACCGCTGCCCCAGCGCCGTCAGGGACAGCCGGCCCCCGGCCTCCTCCCGCACGTGGCCGATCGCGGACAGGAAACGGACGGCCTGCGCCACCAGCGCCTCGTCGAGGGCGAGGAACGCGGCGAGTTCACGCACGCTGTGCAGCGCGCCGTGGCGCAGCCCGCGCTCCAGGAAACGGTCGATGAGGAAGAAGTCCTCGCCCTCGGTGACATCGGCGCGGATCTCCACCTGCCAGACGGGCAGCAGCAGGGCGTAGAGGCGGGTGGGGACGATGCCCTGGCCGAAGGCGGCGTCCTCCAGGACCCGCTCCTCGGGGAAGTTCATCAAACGGGTCGTCACGGGCGGCGGCCTTCCTCGTGCGGGACGGCTCCGTCTTCGTCTTCGTCGAGGAGCGCCATGACCTCCTGATACTCCCTCAAGTCACCGCGTTCGAGCAGATGTTGATGCAGGTCGCCGACAAGAGCGCGGAAGCCCGGATCGTCGGCACGGATCAGCGTGCTCAGGTCGCCCACGAGCACCAGTTGGTTCTTGGCGCGGGTGAACGCGACGTTGGCGCGGCGGAGTTCCTTGAGGAAGCCGATCCGCCCCTCGGGGTTGCTGCGCGTGAACCCGTACAGCACGACATCGCGTTCCCCACCCTGGTACGAGTCGACGCTGCCCACCGACGCGTTCGCGAGCTGGGAGTCACCGATCAGCGGGGTGAGATGGCGGACGACCTCCGCACACTGCGCGCGGTAGGGGACGATCACCACCCACTCCGAACCCCGCCCGTGGTAGAAGGCGGCGAGCCTGGCCAGGAGACGCGCTTCACAGGTGTTGAAAGGCCCCTTGTGGCCCCGGCCCTCGGCACGACCGCCCTCCGACTCCCGGCGCACGCGCTCGGGCAGCGCGGCCGTGTCCACGAAGGCCATCGGGCCCGCGAACAAGGGGTCGGTGTGCCGGTGTTCCTTCTCGGTGAGGAGTTCCCCCCGGTAGAAGGCGGCCGAGATGAAGTCCGCGATCTCGGCGGGCATCCGGCGCTGCCGGGTCAACTGCACGATGTGTGAGGACGGCAGCCCCGCGCGCAGGCGTTCCAGCGCGCTCTGCGACAACAGCCGCACCAGCTCCGGATCCCCGGCGCCCCGCGCCCACTCGTCCACCTCGGTGTCGCGGAAAGGCGGCAACTGCCGGTCGTCACCGACCAGGACACCACGGCGGACCCGGGTCAGCGGGACCAGCGTGTCCGCGACCCCGATCTGCCCGGCCTCGTCGACGATCCCCAGGTCGAAGTCGACGCCGGACAACTCGGGGCGGGACGCGGCGCCGATGCAGGTGGCGCCCACCACCTGGGCGTAGCGGACGAGTTCGGGCACCAACTGGTTCGGGTCCTGGCCGATCGCGGCCTGCCACTGCCGGGCGAGTTCCGCACGCCGCGCCAGGACGGGCAGCCACCCCTCCAACTGCCCGTGGAGGACACGCAGGGCGGCCGTCGCGTCGTCCGCGTCCCGCAGCCGGACCGGCGCGGGCACACCCGGCACGACCGTGCCGAGCGCCTGGACGGCCATGTCGGCGGCCTCGTAGGCGGAGTGCAGGCTCGCGTCGGTCCGGCGCTCCGCCGCCTCGCGGTCGGCCAGGGCGGCGACGACGGCGGCGTCCTCGCGGGCCGCGCGTTCCGCCTCGGTGCGGGCTGCCGCCGCCTGAAGACGCAGGTGGTGCCCACGCTCGCTCAGCTGCTGGATCTCGGCGGTCGCGGCGTCGAGTTCCCCGCTCAGGCGGCGTGCTCGGGAGCTGTGCAGGCGGCCGGTGAGGAAGGCCTCGGAGCGCTGTTGCGCGGACCGCACCTTGCCCTGGAGCGACGCGGCGCGCTCGGTCAGCGTCCGCAGGGCCGACTCCGTCCGGGTCACCTCGTCCTGGACCGACGCCAACCGGTCGCGGGCCGGTGCCGTGGCCGTCCGGATCGCGTCCTCCAGATACAGGGCCGCCCTCTTCGCCTCCTGGATCAGCTCGTCGACCTCGTGAATCCGCTCGGAGAGTTCGGCCGTCCACGGCTCCACGGCCGCCGCCTCACGGTAGGCCCGCGTGCGCTCGGCCATGGTGCGGCGGATGCCCTCGGAGAGGTTCTCCGACTGTTCCTCCAGGAGCAGCGGCTTCACGTCGGCGTGCACCTTGCTCTCGTCGCCGCCCACCCGGATCACCACGAGATCCTGTGGCAGGCGCGCGAGAACGTTGTCCACGGCGCGATTGGTGTGGGACGTCACGAGGACCCGGCCGCCGCCGACACCGGCCGTCGTCGCGGCGGTGTGGGCGATCTCGGTGATCGTGCGGGTCTTCCCGGTGCCCGGCGGGCCGAGCACCACCAACAGGTCCTCTGTCGTCAACGCCTTCCGGAACGCGGAGAGTTGCTCCGGGTCGAGATCCTCGCGCGGCTGCGCCGAGGTGACCGGGATCGGGCGCACGCTGTGCTCGACCACCGCCGGGAGGAGACCCGCGTTCCCGGTGTCCCCTCTGCGCAGGGCGGCCACCGCCTGCCGCTGCTTGTTGAAGATCACACTGTTCGGGATCAGCTCCAGAGCGCCGCGTTCCGGCAGCCGATCCCACGAGACCGGCTGATCGAAACGCACGGTGACGGAGGACTCCACGGCCCGGTTCACCCTCCCCCGGGTCTCCGTGTCGCCCTGCACCCGCACGAAAGCGCCGATCGGCGGCAACTCCCCACCGACGAGGTGGAATTCGTAGACGGACTGCGGACCGCTGCCCCGCTTGCCGCCGGTGGCCGTGAGGCGGTGGTACAGGAACGGATCGGCCGCGCGCGCCTCCCGGGTGGTGATCTCCTCGGTGACGTCGATCAGCCGCTCCAGCGTGCCGAGGAACTCCGACTGGGCTTCACTGACGACGGGGACGGCTTCCTGCGTCCGCTCCTCGCCCAGCTCCCGCCAGGCCTTCTCAAGCTCCTCCCACTGGGCGTCCGAGCCCTCGGGCACGGCCCTCAGCTCGAACACCATCTGCCAGGACGGCGGGCGCACCAGGAGACAGGACTGCGCGATCCGCGCGTGGTCGGCGAGGCGCAGCGGGTCGATGTGCTTGACGAAGTAGCCGGTGCCCCGGTTCGTGGCCTCCAGGCGCAGGCGGTACGTGCGGGTGTGGACCAGGAGCGACGGCTTGTATCTGCCGTTCGCCGGGCTGACGCTCACTGGGACGCTGCCCAGCTGGTTCAGATCGTGGACGATCTGCGACACGTGCGGCGGTAGACCCGCGCTGGTCTCGGCCTTCGCGCGGAGTCTGTCGTCCAGGCCCAGTCCCGGGACTAGCACCAGCGGGGCACGCAAGGTGAGGGTGGCGACGGACAACGGGGGTGCTCCTCAGCGCTGGGGTGGGACGGATGTCAGGTCACGTTCGGCGGCGAGCAGATCCCGGCGGAATGTACGGACGTCGGGCCGGGCCGCCGGGTCGTCCAGCAGAGCCCCGGCGACCGCGCGGACGACACTGTCCGGCACCGAGTCCGAGCCACGGTAGGGAGGCCAACCCGGCTGGGGGACCTGGCCGGTGAGCGCGCGGTGCAGGAGGGCGCCCAACTGGTAGACGTCGGTGGCGGGGCCGGGCTGGACGAAGGAGCCGTATCGCTGCTCGGGTGCCTGGTAGGGGCCGGGGTTCTCGCCCCAGCGGGGCCGGACGGCGGCGAGACCGAGGTCGCGCAGCGCCATGCGCGAGGGGCACATGACGATCGCGGTCGGACGCAGAGCCCGGTGCGAGAGTTGCTCGGCGTGCAGCCGCTCAAGGGGCCTGGTGAGAGTGACGAGCCCTTTCACGATCGTCCACAGGCGCAGGGGGTCAAGCGGAACTGGCCGCTCGGGCAACAGTTCGTGGAGGGTCGGCAGGTGGTGGCTGGGCTTCGGGTGACTCGGCCAGGCCAGGGCGAGAGTCGCGGTGTTTCCCTCGCGGGTCAATTGGACGACGTCGGGGCTGCGGAAGGCGCGGCACAACTGAGCCTCCCGCTCAAGCGCCTCCAAGGGGTCGAAGCCGTCCGGTCCCGGCAGAGGCCGGCGCCGCTCGACCTGGCGCAGCCAGACATACGTTCCCCTGCCGGACACCACACGCGCCACAGCCTGACGGCGCCCCACATCGCCGTCCCACGACTCGTCGAAGAGATCCCCAGGGCCCTTGTAGAGCAGGTACTCCTGGCCGTCGACCTTGATGACCGACTGACTGTCCCAAGCCGCCGGGGCGGGGGAGTGGCCGGAGTTGGAGCCGGACACCACGACGACGGCCGGACCGGACGGCTCCCTCCGGGCCGGCCGCTCGGCAGGGCGCAGGTCGCGCAGCACCCGCAGCGCGAAAGCGGCGGCGTTTCGCGCCGCGTTCTCCTGGGAACCGGCACGGTCGAAGTCGGCCTTGCGGGGGTCGGCGAAGTCGCTGATACCCCGGATGCACAGGGCCCGCACCGCGCGGTTCATCCTCGCCGCGTGAGCGATGCCGTGGCTCTCCATGTCGACGGCCACCGCGTCGTTGTAGTGGCGGCGGATCCGCTGGGCCGTCTCGGAGTCACGGAAACCGAGCAGGACGTCGCCCGAGGCGATCGGTGCGAAGTGGATCTGCGGAGGGGCGGGCGTCTGTGCGTCAGAGGGGAGGAAGGCCCAGGGGCCGTTGCGTCTCGCGGAGCGCACCAACTGGTCCACGTCATACGCCGGTTCCCACGCGTCCGGCCGGGCGGCGAACCCGTCCGCGCTCTCGCGTCCACCGTGATAGCCGTAGACCTTGCTGGCGACGACGACGTCACCGAGGCGGACGTCGTCCTTGAGCGCGCCCGCCACGCCGACGAAGAACAGGGCTTCGGCGTCGAAGTGCTCGGCCGTCGACTGGGCGACGAGGGCGGCACGGGTGTTCGCCGGGCCGGTCTCGGCCAGCACCACATCCCAGTCGAGGCCCGGTATCCGGCCCACGTCGACGAGGGTGCCCTGCGGTGTCCCCTCTTCCCGTACGTCCCTCATGTGGCGACGCACCGCCTCGTACTCCACCTGCAAGGCGGTGAGCACGACCACGACGGGCCGCATTCTCGTTCCCCCCAACGGAACCCCTCCACACGGAAAGCCTCACTGTAGCCCGGATGCCCTGGACGGCGTTCTCGAAAGGGGCGGCCCTCCGTAGGTAGGGAGAACCGGAAGAACAGGTCTCGACCTAGCTGTCATGACCCCGTAGGGGCCGCGGCGATGCAATGGCCAGGTGATGGTTCACCGGGTTGAGAAGACGGTCGTCGGGTGGGGTCTCGCCGCCGTGTGGGCGTGGGGGTTTCCCCTGGTCTCGCAGCTTTCCACGCACCGGGTGTGGGGGATGAGCGCGGGCATCGGGTACACCGCCGCGGCCCTCGTCGCGGGACTGGTGTCCTGGCCCCGCGCCCGCACCCTCGCCGTGTACTGCGCGCTCGCGGGTGCCGTCGCCGTCCCGCTCACGTACTTCTTGCTCACCGGCGATCAGCAGAGCGAGGTCGGGGTCATCGAGCGGGCCGGGGCGCTGACGCTGAGTCAGGGCACGCCGTATCTCGCCGATCCGCACACCGTCGTCGACTACACGCCGTACCTGCCGGGCATGGCCCTGTTCGGTGTGCCCCGGGCGCTGCTCGGCACGGACCACTGGCCGCTCCGGGTTCTGGGGGACGCCCGGCTGTGGTGCGCCCTGGCGATGTTCGTCTGCCTGGAGGCCGGCCGCCGGGTCCTGAACACCACCCCCCGCACGCCCGCCGGCCTCCCCACCTACCGGACGACACTCATCGCGCTGACCGCGTCACCTCTGGTCGCCCTGCCGCTGTGCGTCAGCGGCGTGGACCTCCCGCTGACCGGGCTGTGCTGCCTCGCGCTGGCCTGCGCCGCGCGGGGGCGGACGGTGGCCACGGGGCTCGCGCTGGCCCTGGGCTGCGCGCTCAAGTGGACGGCGCTGCCCGTGATCGCCGTCGCCGCCGCCCTCCTGTGGCGCGGCCACGGCGGACGGGCCGCACTGCGCGCCACCGCCGTCGCCCTCTGCGGCACCGCCTTGCTCGTCCTGCCCGCCGCGCTGCTGTCCCCGCACGCGATGTTCCAGCAAGTGCTGGCCTTCCCCACCGGAAAGGGCGGCGTCGCGACACCGGCCGCCAGCCCCCTCCCCGGCCGCCTCCTCGCCGACCTGGGACCGGCCGGCTGGTACACCACCGTCGCCCTGCTCCTGCTCGGCGCACTCGCCATCGGCACCTCACTCCTGCTGCGCCCCCCGGCCACCATGGCGGACGCGGCACAACGGCTCGCGGCGGGTCTGTGCACCGGCTTCCTCCTGGCCCCGGCCGGCCGGTTCGGCTACCTCGCGCTACCGCTGGTCCTGGTGCTGTGGGCGCGGCAGGCTGCGCCTGGCACGTCCCGGAGGGTTGCGTCTCGGCAGGCTGTGTCTGGGCAGGTTGCTCCTGGACAGGCTGTGCCCTGGCAGGTGGTGTCCGGGCGGGTCGCTCCTGGACAGGCCGCACCTCGGCAGGTGGTGTCCGGGCAGGTCGCGTCGGGACAGACTGCGTCTCGGCAGGCTGTGTCTGGGCACGTTGCTCCTGGACAGGTCGCGCCCCGGCAGACGGCGTCCCGGCACGTCACGCCCTCGCCGGCCACCCCACGGCACCCAGCGCGCCGAGCTGCCGCCTGCCCCCGTACCGAACCCCAGCCTCCCCCTCCCGCCGACGCCGGCAGCCCGTCGGTGCTTGCCGCAGGAGGGGGACGATGACCGCGCGCCGGTTTTCGAAGGGAAGTGCGTCGGCGTTCCCCGGCCGGGGCGGCGGCCGTGCTGACCTGGGTGGCGAGTCGGACGACCGGTGTCGAGGACGAGGTGGCGGGGCTCGCGGAGCTCGTGGGGAGTGGGGGCGTCTGTCTGGACGTCGGTGCCGAGTACGGGCTCTGCACCTGGGTCCTGTCCGCGCTCGCCGGACCGTCAGGGCACGTGCGCCCGGCCCCGTGCGCTGGCTGCGTGTCGCCTCGCGCCTCCTCGGCTGCGCCGACGTCACCGTCCACCACAACGCGTTCGGCGCCCGCGCGGGCCACGGCGAACTCGGCCTGCCCCGTAGGTGGGGACTGCCCGTCCAAGGCCGGGCCCACCTCGTCGAAGGCGCCCAAGGGCCCGGCCCGAACGCCGAGTTCCGCACCTCCCGCCCCGTCCGCACCCTCGACGACCTCGTGCGCGGTGCGGACGTCGAGAAGGCCGCCTTCGTCAAGGCCGACGTCGAAGGCGCCGCACTCGATGTCCTCGACAGCGCGCACGAGACGCTGACCGCCCACCGGCCCGCCCTCCTGCTGGAGATCGAGGCGCGGCACCTGCGCAAGTACGGCGCCGGGCCGAAGGACGTGACGCGGCGGCTGGCATCGACGACGACTGCCGCACCTACCTGTTCCTGACCTGCCCGTCCACGACCGAAGGCTGTGCCGACACCTATGGGGACCACCCTGGTCATCACCAACGACTTCCCGCCCCGGCAGGGCGGCATCGAGACGTTCGTCCACGCGATGGCGTCCCGGACACCGGACGACGACGTCGTCGTCTACACGTCGAGCGAGCCCGGACAGCGGGAGTCCGACATGGCCCTGCCCTTTCCCGTCGTCCGCGATCCGAGCGGCATGCTGCTGCCGACCC
>DATCQX010001226.1:0-20894 GCA_036569285.1 Streptomyces sp. | reverse complement strand
TGCGGACGAGCAGTGAACGACGGCAGCAACGGGGCGACCAGCTCCCAGAGTTCGTCAGGAACCAGCCGCTGCGACAAATCAGCACCCACAACCACTCATGATGCCGCATAGGCCAGACGCCACGTGAGACACCCTCTAAGTCTCGCTGTAGAGCGGTGGTCGGGGTCAGCTGCTCTGGGGGCCGAAGACGACCGAGCGACGTGTCTGTCCGCCCGCCCCGGGCCCGCCGGAGGAGTACGCGGCCCGCTTCGACGACCCGCTGGCCTCGCCGACCCAGCGGCGCGGTCCGCGCGAGTACCTCACCGCTCTGCCGGCGCCGCGTGACCGCAACAAGACGCTGACGTGCCTGGTCGGCGCCGAGCCGGTCACCGACTCGAAGGACGCAGCCGTGCAGCGCCTCCAGTTCTTCCTGTCGGAGTCCACCTGGGACGACGCGAAGATCAACGACCGGCGCCTGCAACTGATCCACGCCGATTGGGCCACGCGCCGTCCGCTCTTGGCTCATCCCCGAGATCCCCCTGACCCACGGGTGGCGAGCCTGGACCGACTCCGTGCCGACGAACGGGGGTGCTTTTGTCGTTGCCCAACACGCCGAGAGTGCCCTCGACACCGGATGCGTCGAGGGCACTCCCTGGGGGTCACCGTGCACGTGGTCTACGCGGCCATGGGCACGGGAGCGTTTCCCCCCCTTCCGCCAGCCGCCCCCGCGTTGGGAGACGACACCGGGCGGCTGCGGCTGCGTGCGGGTTTCGAACCATGGCGGGCATGCCGCCTGCGCGGAACCTCGCTGTCCAGAATCAGGACCCGCACCGACTCGTTGTAGCAGTAGCAGGTGTACGTGTACCCCGGTCGGTCGACCGGCGCAGGGGCGACGGCGCGGCGGGGGCTGGGCATCGAGCAGTAGATCGCGATCAGTGCGACCACGCCGAGGCTCACAGACAGGGAGACCACGGCAATCACTGCAAGGTCGAGTGCGGTTCCGTTCACTTCAACACCTCCTTGCCGCGCTTGCGGCGCCAGGTATGAAGGGCTACAAAGCCGAGTTGACGCCAGAGTTCGCGAGGTGAAGGGACAGGGTGCACGGTTGCGAACATCCCGACGTGCTCGGCGAGGTCGACGACCAGTGTTCGCGCATCGTCGCGTTTCATCTCGACGAGCAGACTCGCGTCAAAGTAGAGCCACACGGTCGCTTCGTCCTTGTCGTCACCGATGACGGACACGGACACGCTCTCGGGCCGGATCACACGGCCCCCCTGCCACCCTCGTCGAGCTGAAACCACACGGCCTTTGAAGTGGCGATCAACCCACCGTGGAGAGAGGCTCCCCAGCTGTCGGCGAGCCGATCGACGATGAACAGGCCGAGGCCGCTCTCCCGATACGTCTCGTCAGGGAGGTCCGGCAGTCCCTTCGGCAGATCGTCGTGCACCCACACGGATACGTAGGGCTCAGCAACGATCACATCGACGTAGACAAGGCGTGCAGCGGTGTGACGGTAGACGTTCGTGACGATCTCGCTCGTGCAAAGCCGAGCAGCCTCTGCAAGCGCCTCGTGCCCGGTCGAGCGGCACAGGGTCGCGATCAGGTCGCGCAGCACAGCCGACGCGGTCGCCGTGTTCGCTGCGGAAAGCCGGTACGACTGCGCCGAGGGCGGCACAGGCGGTGGTGCAGGAGGTGGTGCTAAGGCAGTTCTCATTCCATCGTCTCCCAACGCGGTTGTAGCTCGCGCTGCTCACCGGCCGTGGCTCTGCCGTCCCTCCGGAGGCGCCCGCGTACGGGCGTGCAGACAGCCGCGCTTCGGACTTACGGAGTACTGCGTGATGCTGCTGAAGACAGTAGCGGAAGCGTCTCAACTGTTGTACCCCTACGGCTAAACAGTAGAACGAGTGGACCCTAGTTGGGACACGGGCCACACTGAGAGCCGACAGGAGGGGAGCCGATGCCGCCAAGGAAGGCGCCGACCGCACGGCAGCGCCGATTGGGTGTTGAACTACGAAAGATCCGGGAGCACGCCGGGCTCACACTCGCCGACGCCGCAACGCAACTGGGCACGGACCGGACAAGCATCAGCAACACCGAATCGGGCCGCTTCGGAGTGAGCGGTGAGCGCGTCCGCACCTGGGCCGGTCACTACGGATGCCCCGACACCAAGTACATCGAGGCGCTCGCCGCCATGGCGGAAGAACGCGGCAAGGGGTGGTGGGAGGACTACCGCGGCGAACTGTCCGCCGGTGCTCTCGATCTTTCCGAGCTGGAGCACCACGCCCACGCGCTACGGGCCGTGCAGATCATGCACATGCCCGGCTTGCTCCAGACCGAGGACTACGCCCGCGCAGTGTTCGCCGAGGCGGTACCGCCTTTGAGCGACATAGACCTCCGACGTCGACTCTCGCACCGGCTGAAACGGCGGGACGTTCTCGACCGCCCGAGTGCACCGACCTGCACGTTCTTGATCCACGAGGCCGCCCTGCGCATGGAATTCGGCGGCCGAAAGATCGCCCGCGCGCAGCTCGACTACCTCTTGAAGGAGTCTGAACGGGAGAACGTGACCGTGCGCGTCGTCCCGTTCGCCGTCGGCGGTTTCCCCAACGCCGGAAGTTCGACACTCTATGCATACGGGCCAGTTCCGCAGCTCGACACGGTCCAGACGGACACTCCACACGGCCCCGCGTTCCTTGACGCAGAGACGCGCCTCGACAACTACCGGGCCGTACTGGACCGGACCGAAGAGAGGTCACTCGACGCCGTGCAGTCGCGTGACTTCATCTACGAAATAGCACAACAAGTCTGAAGGCGTGGGAACAGTGAAGATTGATTGGCAAAAGTCCTCGTTCTCGACGGACTCCGAGGGCAACTGCCTTGAGGTGGCGACTCAGGGCGGCGAGATCCTCGTACGCGAGAGCGACAGCCCCGACGTGATCGTCAAGACCTCCCGAGCGAAGCTCGCGGCGTTCCTGGCCGGCGCCAAGGCGGGAGAGTTCGACCACCTCATCTAGTTAACCCACGCCACAGAGTGACCCCTCGCCTCGGCGGGGGGTCACTTTGCGTTCAGGTATCAATAATTGGCATATGCCGTATCACCTATGAGACGTCAAACCGTTGATACGGATCTGTATCTAGCGCTACCTTCCTCGTGTGTCGCCGCACTGGGCCGATGCACGGCAAGACGGTGTCCAGAACGGCGACAACTCTCCCTAGCGCCGCGCTTGTTAGGGAGAGTCCCCACAGGGTGCCCCCTCCCGGCGGGAACGCCTTCACCGGGAGGGGAGCACCTGCGGCACCGTGGCAGGAGGGCATCAATGCGCGCGTCATCCGAACACGAGGCGGGCACACGACACATGCCGGGCCCTGCCATCGAGGTCAGGCGCGCGTTCTGGTGCGAACACACGGTGTCCGGAGCGGACCTCAAGACCAAAGGCCGCTCCGAGTGCGAGATCGTCAGCACGCCAGGTGAGGCCATTCACAAGATCCGCATGAACGTCCGCAGGCTGGCGCCCGCCCTCCCGTCGTTCGAGCAAGAGCGCGCCTTCAACTGGACCGACAACGGCGGGTGTTTGCAGGCGATCAGCGTTCTCCAGCACGGCGAACCCTACGCGTTCTCGATCAGCAGCCACGGCACTTGGTACGAGTGGACCGTTCGGCCTTTTGATCAATTCCTCGTGCCTGCCGAGCTGTTGCTGCCGCACGTGCCGGTCCATTCGGTGCCCTGCCCCCGCTACACCTCGCACTGAGTTGCTGGAGACTGGATGCCTGACTTGATCGTCGCCCCCTTCCTGGACGACTACTTAATACTCCGGCCGGGAAACGCCGCCGGGTTGAAGATCCCGGCGCACAGGTACCTCGAACTGCGCGCCGGAGCATCGGACGACACGATGCCCTCGTGGCTGTCCAGGTGCGTTCAGCGCACCTGGGGACTCGACATCAGCCATCGCCGCCTCGGTGCGGCCCTGCTGATTCGCGACCCGTCCCCCTACGGCCACGGCCGCGCGTCGTACGAGGTCAACAACGGGTGCAACTGGAACTGTGATCATTGCGTCTACGGCGACAAGGTGCACGAGGGACTCGCGTGGGAACCCCGCGAGCGTCTCCTGCACATCCTGCGCGACGCCGGAATCGTGTGGATCGAACTCGGCGGAGGTGAGTGCACCATCGACCGGCACTTCCCGGAGACGTACGCGCTCGCGTACGACCTCGGAATGATGGTCGAGATCCTGACGAACGGGTCCATACTGCACCGCCCAAACATGCTCGAACTGCTCACCACTCGCCGCCCGTACCGGGTAACCCTCAGCGTGTACGGCGCCACAGCGGAGACGTTCGACGGATTCACGCGACGCCGCGGCGCGTTCGACCACTTCATGCGGGGCCTCGCCGCCGCCACCGAGGCCGGACTGCCTCTGTCCTTAAGCGTGATCATCACGCGTAAGAACGTCCACGAGGTCGATGCCATGCGGGCACTCGCCCACCGCTACGCCTCACGGGTCCGCGAGTACGGCAACATGTCGCCCACTTTCGGCGGCGGCGCCGACCCCCTCGACGAGCAGGCCCCCGAGTACATCCGCAACGAAACCCCCTTCACCGGATGCGACGCCGGCCACACGTCCTTGAACGTGAACCCCTTCGGCCTGGCGACCGTCTGCAAAGTCTCCCGTGACCACCCGATACCACTGCTCACAGCGGGTGTCGCGGGATTGGCGCGGCTCGGCGGCATCGCCGACCGGGCACTTCAGCGGCAGGACGCATGCACCGGCTGCGCGCTTCAGAAGAAGTGCACCAAGTGCATGCCGCTCGTGAAGATGTACCGCCGCGCCGACGCACCTCTGAATCGCTACTGCCAGCACACCTGAGAGGAAGTACGCGCATGACCGCAACCGCTGTAGAGATCACCGTACGGCCGGATGTCGAGGACGAAGTCGAGGTCGTCGACCTCGACGCCGTCGCCAGCGGCGACGTCATGAGGGGCTGCGGAAACGACAACCCGTACAACTGATCCCCTCCGCCCCGAGGCCGCCCGCCCCGCGCGGGCGGCCTCGTCTGCCCGGCCCAAGCCCCTACACTCCCCGCCGTGGTGACCATGAGACTGCAATGGGAAGACCTGCCCGCCGCCACCCGCGAGGCCGTCGAGGCCCGCACCGGCCCCATCTACGCGGTAGCAACCGCCGACAAGGGATTGAACAGCGAGATCGCCGCCACCCTCGACACGCGCGCCGGTCGCATCTTCGTCAAGGGATTGAACACCGATCACCCTCGCGCGTGGACACAGGACCGCGAAGCCACGATCAACCCCTTCGTGGCGCCCCTGGCCCCCCGCCTGTTCTGGCGGATCAACGACGGCACTTGGGACCTGCTCGGGTTCGAGCACCTCGACGGCCAGCCCGCGGACTACGGCCCCCAGTCCGAGGACCTACCGCTCGTCGCCGAGGCGATCATCGCGCTTTCCGGGGTCCGGGCGCCGGTCGACCTCGAACTGAAGCACATCGAGCAGCGTCTCGCCGACTACATCGACGACCCCGCCGACGCCGAGTTGCTGCGCGGCGAGACCCTGCTGCACACCGATTGGCACCCCGACAACGTGCTGATCGTCGATAACGCCGCACGGGTTGTCGACTGGGCATGGCCGACGCGGGGCGCGGCATGGATCGACGCCGCCTGTTGGGTCGTCTGGCTCACCGCCGCCGGCCACACGCCCGCGGACGCCGAGCAGTGGGCCGCCAAGACGCCCGCATGGTCCACCGCGCCCCGGCGTGCCCTGGACGTCTTCGCGACCGCTCAAGAGCGGCTCTGGGCCGGTATCGCCGCGGATGCACCCGACGTCGCATGGATTCAGAATCTCGCTGCCGCAGCCGGCCAGTGGGCCGCCTACCGCCGGCCTTGACGAGGAGGACACCCATGCCGGACCCACTCATCCACCCTCACGAGACACTCACCACCCCCGTAGGCGAACGCGTCGAGATCGACACGGAGATGATCCCCGTCATTCGGGAACTGTGGCGCCTCGGCCTGGCGACGACCGGTTGCTGTCAGGACGTAGGCGAAGCGACAGCCGGCGTGCGAGCGCGGAGCGGCACCTCGCTCGGATACGGCGCCGATGGATTCATCGCTTTCCACGAGGGGTGGGCTCTGCTGAAGCTGCCCATTCCGGACGCGATGCGACTCGTGGCCCTGCTCGCCGATGCCCCGGCGTTCGCCGACCGAGTCCGCCATCGATGGCGCCCCGGTTCGTGGCGCATGAACGTCCCTCTCGAACCGGACGGGTTCAGCGACTCCGCGTTGCTGCACTTCCCTCGGCAGCAGCTTCCCGAGTTGCTGAGGGTTCTTGAACGGCAGTAGCACCACGACTGCCTTCTCCAGCCAGCCGGCCTCAGGGTCGCACACGCACTCATGAAGCCCCCTGAATCCCCGCAGCAGTTGGGCATGTACATCTTCGGCCTATAGCACGAAGAAGAGAGTTGATACCAGATGGGCGCTCCTTCCTGAACGGCGCCCATCTGGTCACCCACGAGAGGTCAGTGGTGTCGGACCCACCAGACTGCTGCCGCAACGGCTGCTGTCCCGGCCGTAGATGAGGCCCCACGCACCATGTTCATCGCGGCGATGCGCCCGCACATACGGAGCAGCCCCTTTGCTCCTAGTGATCGTCGGCGGGCACGGTGGGCGGTTCGGGTGGCGGTTGGCTGCCTAGACTCCATGGGGAGCCCCCTTTCGTTCGCGGTGAGCGGGGTGCACAGGGAGCCCTTTCGCGTCCTCGCCGGCCAGCACCGGACGCGGATCGGCTCCCTTTGCCGTACCCGCAAGGCTTCATCGCGTGGACGCCGCGCTGCGGGTACTGGCTCTCCACTGTGCCGGGGGTGATCAGCGAGGAGGCGAAGTCTGCCGGTAGCTGACGCGGGTTGACACTGTGCCAGGTTGCTCCGGCCAGTCAGATCCCCGAAACTTGACGGAAGTTGACAGACGGGGGGATGTGGCAGTGGCGCAGATCGACGTGCCGGACGAAGAGAAACTCCCCCTGGGCCCCCACCGCGATCTGGTACTCGAACTGCATGCCCTGCACGAAAGTGCGGGCTGGCCCGGCTCACGGCAGGTCAGCAAGAAGATCAAGGAGAACAATTACGACGGCTCCATGAGCCACGAGCGGTTCCGCTCGCTCCTTCTCGGCAAGGGCTTCCCGAGGTGGATCAACGTGGAACCGGTCGTACGTGTGCTGGCCTTATGGTCCAACCGCGACCCCGACAGCGAGGCGGACCGCATGCAGGCGCTGTGGACTGCCGCCGAGCGACAGCGGACCGGCCGAACATCGGCGGCCCCACCCGTCGCCTCCACGCCGCAGCCGGTCATCGCTCAGGCATCCCCCTCGCCCGCGGACGCACCGTCCAGTACTTGGGCCGAGGATTCTCCCGCCGCACGGCTGATCGCCCAAGCCACCCGTCTGGCGGGGCTCGGCAGATCAGGTGAGGCGACGATCGTGCTGTCGTCGGCTGCGACCTGGCAACTGGATGAGCTGTGTGACCTGACGGACTGGTTGGCTGAGCATGATGCCGCCGCGGATGCTGAGGCCGTCCTCCAAGCCGCCGGCCGCGGCCGTTCCGTGGCCGAGGTCGCCATGCTCGTCGAGCGGTTGGCCGAGTCCGGGAGGCACTCCCACTCAGCCGTGGTGCTGGGAGCAGTGGGCTCCCGTCGCCCCGCGGCCGAGCTGAATGCGCTCATCGAGCGGATGCGTCGCTGTGGCCGCCGGCCCGAGGTGCGTCACGTACTCATCGGCGCCGGAGCTCGCAGACCGATGCTGCTCCTGCGGGAGATCTTTACGCTCCTGGAAGAAGCCGAACGCGGAACCGAGAGCCGGACTCTGCTCAACGCGGTCGCCCAGCACCGTACGACCGCCGAACTCGTGGATCTCCTCGACCACTTCGCAGAAACCCAGCGCGTCTCACACGCATACTGGCTACTGGACGTCATCGCCAGGGAGCGCTCCACCGCCGGCGTCGTCTCGCTTGTCGATCACCTTGTCCCCGCCAAACGCGACCGGGAAGCGGCTGCCGTCCTGGAGACCGTGGGCCGCCACCGCGCCATCCCCGATCTCTACGAGATCGTTCAGATGCTGCGCAGCCATCGCCGTGACGTCAGTGCACGCCACGTACTCGAAGCCGCTGGCACCCATCGGTCCTTCCCTGACCTCGCGCAGCTCGTAAGTGTGCTGATCAAAGAGGCAGGAGAACCTGACCTGGCGCACATCCTGACCGGCGCTCAGGGAAAGCGGGCCGGAGACCGTATCCACAAAGCCATCGAGCAGTTGCGGGCTCGGGGGGTGAACACGGATGCGCTTTTCGTTCGTGCCGGGCTCAAGCCGGACGATCTCGCACGGGTCCAGCAGGCCCCTGAGGACATCCGTCAGCGCTTCAGCCTGGAAAGTCAGCGTTCGCAAGACGTCACGCAGGCCAACCGGGCGATTCTGCTGTCGTGGGAGCTCAGTGGGCAGACCGAGTGATGTGACCTCGCGGTCTCGCCTTCGCTACCTTGCCGATCACTCGACTGTAAGGGGAATCGTGATCGTCGCATTCTTACAAGGGCTAGTCTCCCTTCCGATCGGGGTTGTCGGTTTATGGATCCTAGTCCTCACGGCGCGCTATCTGCGTGCCCGGACGGCTGCCATGACGACAGACGAGCCCACACGCGCTGGTACGCCGTGGGCATGGACCCTGGGGCTCCGAAACAGGCGGGTCCGCGACGCCAATCGGGTCCACGTACGGAACCTGTGCGCCTACTACGACTGCTCGCACCGGGAGCTATGCCAACGCGTCGTGGTCCACATACCGTCCAGCCCGGTCGAACTGCGTCGCCGTGCGCTGAACCGTCGAGACGCCTCGGTTGGCCACATGCTCTACGCCGCGCGGCACGCTTGTACGCGTCTCGGCTTCGAGGCGGAGGCCGTCAACTGGCAGGCGATAGCGGCCGTGCAACTGCCTCCCGCCGCTCTGCGGACCTACGCCCGCGAGGCGGTGGGCGCCATCGCACTCCTGGTCTCGTCCGGGCTGCTGGCGTGGTACGTCACTGGTCCTTCGGCTCCGCACTGGCTCAGCTCGGCACCGGCAGACGCCACCGCGTCCGAGAGGGCGGGCACCGCTGGGGTTGTTGTCGGTTTCTACGGCATCCTTGCGGTGTGGTGGCTTCGTCGTCGATGGACAGCGCGCTGGCGTGCCTTCAGATACTCCGGAGCGGACGCCCCAGTGTTCGTCGGCATCGGGCTCCTCTTCGCCGCCTCGACCTTGGCCGGTGCTGAAGCCGGTACCGAACGCGTTCGCTCGCTGAGGGACGTGCACCGCATGGGTGCAGCACTTGCCGAGGCGGTCCTCGTCACCGGACGTCGTGCGGCCGGCCTGGCATCCCCCAGTCGGCAAGTGAACGCGACGATGGATACCGATACCGGGTCGTTCACCCTCGGATTTGCAACCAGGCGGGGGCGCGACCGCGCCACGCGTATCCGGCTTCGGAGCGCGATGGAGCCGCATACGCGGCGGGTGGCCGACGTGTTGTTCGGCCTGGTGGAACAGCTCACCACGGGTAAGCCCGAGGCACCGAAGAACCTGGCCGCCGCCGCACTGCACATCGTGCAGGCATGTGCTCACGGCCGCTACCTCGCGCTACTGCCCGAGGACCAACTCAGCGAGGACCCCGGGCGGGACCGTGTTGACGGCCGTCGTCTTGCCCTGGTCGTCCTCGGCAGCCTTGCCGTCGCCGCCGCCGTCACCGCAGTTACAGTGCGCCTCGTTGGCTCCCTCCTGCCTGCGTGGTTCGGGTTCGCAGTCTTCGCCGCCGTGTTCGCCGCGGCCCTGTTGTTCACCTACGGACAGAACGGTGCTGCCGCCCGCGTCGCTCTCGTCCGAGACACCCTTTCGGTGCTTCCGGGTGGTGGCGGGGCGCCGTAGCGGGCACGTCGGCCGCACGTCGCCGGGGAATCGCCAAGGTGTGCCGCCGGCCTGCGCCGGATGCCCTTCTGCCAGGCCGACTCAGGATCAACGTGCAGGTATAGCTGCGACTCGACGACACCGTCACCGGTCGGCCGTAGCCCAGGTTCCTGCACCGTGGGGTGCCGACTGAGGCCGGTGACGATGGAGAGGATGGTCTTCTCATCCCCGGCAGCAATCCTGATGCGAGTTACTCCGTTCTCTCGAAGCACCGCCCAGGTGGCAGCGGCAGTCATCGGATTCCCCTCGCAGGGGGTTGGCGACGCGGTCACCCGGGGAAACGCCGCCTTCCAAAGCCACGGTTCGCGGCAGTTGGAGGAACACTCCAACTGCACCGCCGCGAGAGCGGCCGTCGTGCCGACAGCCCCTCCACGAACTGCAGCACGGACACGAGCGCCAACTGGTGGGGTAGCCAAGCAGGTTGACCACGATGCGAAGACAGCTGAACGAGATCCCTGTCAGCAAACCGCAGCCCGAGTGCCTCCCGAATCCGCATGCACAGACAGCCCTTCGGGAAGGCCAGCCGGGCCACGTCAACAGTCTGGGCCGGAGCCTCACCCGGCAAGCGTGGACGCAGCGACGCCCCACCCATCTCGCGCTCACACCATTGCCGCCATCACCCCTCCGCCGCAAGATCTTTTGGTGACCGCCACCGAATTCCCCGACAGCACCCCCAACGGGACGTGACCTAAAGAACAGCCATGGCCGCTTACGAGCACGCGCTGCCTGAATTCAAAAGCCTGGCCAACTCGCCTAAATCTCACCCCATGTGACGACTCGTCAGGTTGCCTGTGGTCATGCCCCGTTCGACTTCGAAGAGCCTCTCTTACCGCTCCACGCCGGCAACTCTTACCGGAGGGCGGGCTTCGCCCAACGGAGCCGGCCCTGCCGAGAGCGCACCAAGCCCGACGGCTAGCACCCGTCAAGACCGAACTGCGCCAGCATGGCCAACCTCTCCGGGCTGCCTCACAGTTGAATGACGAGCCCTTCCAGATTTGCCATTTCTTGGTTGTCTCTTTTCGAAAACGCTGCTCTACTTTTGCATCGTTGTGTGAAATCTGTGACCAGCGGGTGGGGAATTGAATAAGAAACGGGGAAGGCGCCTTCATGGTGCCCGCTCTGAGAGGCGGGTTCTCAGAGCGGCGAGCATAGGGACGGCGGGCGCAGTCCTGCTCTCGCTCGTCACGGTGGCGGGAATCGCTACCGAAACCGCGTTTGCCGAGACCGAGAAGACCCAGCAAGCCGACTCCGACCAATCGGCTCTGGCGCAAGCCCAACAGACTGGCGAGCCGGTCGAAGTGGAGTCCGAGCGCACTCCGTACTCGACCACGACGGCGAATCCTGACGGCACCTACAAGCTCATACAGTCCACAACCCCTCAACGGGTAAAGGCCGTCGACGGTTCATGGCAGGACGCGGACGCGACGCTGGAACGTCGTCCCGATGGCACGGTGGGGCCGAAGGCTGCCGTGGTAGATCTGACGTTCTCCGGCGGCGGCAGCGGAAAAAACCTCCTCCGGATCGGCAATGAGCGAGGTGCGCTGCGGCTCGGCTGGCCGGGAAGCCTGCCCGAGCCGGCGCTGGACGGAACGACCGCGACGTACCGAGAGGTTCTCAAGGGCGTCGACCTGGAGCTGACGGCGACAGCCGAGGGCTATCGCGAAGTCCTCGTCGTCAAGTCCGCACAGGCTGCGGCCAACTCCGAATTGGAGCGCGTCGCGTTGGCCGTCACCGGCCAGGGACTCCAGGTTGTCCCTGGCCACGACGGCGGACTGCGCGCTCTGGACGAGGATGGCAATACCGTCTTCAACGGACCTGCGGGCTTGATGTGGGACTCATCCGGCACCGAGAAGGAAGGTGCGACGAAGTCCCTGCGACAGCAGAGTGTTGAGCGTCCGGCTGCCGAGGCCGAAAGGATCGCGCCGGGCGTCGGCGACGCCAGCGCCGAGATGCCCGTGCATGTGGAGCGCGGTGTCATCAGTGTCCGACCCAATCTGAAGCTCCTGCGCGGCAAGGGCACGGTCTATCCCGTGCGTATCGACCCCTCGGTCGGCCTCGGCGTGTCCGAGCGCACGGTGCTGTCCAGCGATGGCGACCGGTTCTGGCAGTTCAAGGGCGACTACGGCGTGGGCAACTGCAGCGTTTCCGGGCCCTACTACTGCGGCAGCAACTACACCAACCGCATGTACTTCGAGTTCGGCGCCTCAAAGCTGGCCGGCAAGCAGGTCATCGACGCCACCTTCCGGGCCAAGGAAACCTGGTCCTTCACGTGCAACGCAAAATGGGTCAACCTGGAGCGCACGAATAACATATCCGAGGGCACCCGCTGGCCAGGACCGTCGGTCCTGGACCACATCGGGGACCAGCTTGTGTCCGCCGGGCGCGGCGACCTTTGCAGCCCGGATCAGCCGGACAAGTGGATCGAGTTCAATGACAACCCGGACGAGTCGGACGAGAACCTCACCGCCACCGTCCGCAACCTGGCTGCCGGTAAGTTCTCCCGGCTGACGCTCATGCTTCGGGCCAAGGACGAGGGCGATCCTGCCGCCTGGAAGCGCTTCGACGACAACGCCGAACTCCAGGTGATCTACGTCCCGAAGCCAGGCGTGCCGTCAGCCGTCGGGCTCATCCCTGGCAGCGGGACGACCGCGTACTGCAACAAGTCGTACTTGGACCCGCTGATCGTCACCCGCCTGGACCCGATGGTCCAGGCCCGAGTACAGACGCAGGTCAAGCCCACGAACGCCGATGAGAAGGGTGAACTGCAGGCGGAGTTCGCCGTCGAGCGCGGTGACGACGCAGCCTGGCACTCCGCGTGGTCCGACTACCGGCCCAAGTCGGGCTGGCACCCGGACGAGACGCTGGAGACAGTCCGGATGACCAACCGGGCCGACGGCGGATTTTACCGGATGCGGTCGCGCACCCAGTCGCACTGGACGTACGGCAAGAAGTCGGGCGACCTGTGGTCTGACTACTCCTCCTGGTGTTACTTCAAAATCGACTCCACTGCGCCCAAGGCCCCTGAAATCACCAACACTGGCTTGTACACCGAGTGCACGGCCAACCGCTGCAACGCCAATGGTGGACCGGGCATCGCGGGCTCCTTCCAGCTGAAGCCGAATACCGCCGACAAGGACATCACTGCCTACCGTTGGCGTCTGCTCACCCAGAAGTCGGCCACTACTACGACTGGTTCCACGGTTACCATCACCCCCTCGCCAGCCCTGTCCGGTACTCAGGTGCTGACTGTCCAAGCCAAGGATGCACGCGAACGCTGGGGTGACCCGAAGGAGTTCTCCTTCAAGGTGGCCAACGCCAGCGGTTCTGTCGGCACCTGGCACCTCTCCGACGGAGCCCCCGGCTCGACCGTCACCACGGCCAAAGACACGGCCACCGAGGGCAGCCGCCACGACCTCACCCTGCACCCGCAGTCCGATGGAACGGCTGCCAGTTGGTCGGTCCTGGGCCGCCGGGGCACCGCGGACTACTCACTACGTCTGAACGACGACGTCGCCGACAGCGCAAAGCAGACCGGTTACGCCGACACCACGAGCCCGGCAGTGAACACGGGTGACTCCTTCACGCTCTCCGCCTGGGTACTGCTCACCAACGACTCGGCGAACCGGGTGATCGCCTCAGCGCCGGGTGCTGGCGGCTCCGCCTTCACTCTGTACTACTCGTCGTCGTACAAGAAATGGGTGTTCAACCGCACGGCGGCAGATGTGAAGACCAGCCCCGTCTACATCCGTTCTCTCGCGGACACCACCAACCCGCCCAAGGAGGTGTGGACGCACCTCACGGGCGTTTTCGACACCAAGAACGACGCTGACAAGACGAACGACACCATCCAGTTGTTCGTCGACGGCCGCCCGCAGGGCCAGCCCGTGAAGCTCTACGGCGCGTCCACCGTGTATACGCCGTGGGTCTCCACCGAGGGCCTGCAGATCGGCCGCTCCAAGGTCGGCGGCGTTTACGGCGAGCCCTTCCTCGGTCGGATCGACGAGGTCAGCATCTGGCAGCGCGCCCTGACCGCCGACGAGGTCCAGCAGGAGGCCAGACTGGAGACGGACGGCGTCGCTGCCACCGAGCTCGTGGCCTACTGGGACGGCGCCGGCGCAGCGAACGGCAAGGTCGCTGAGTTCACCTCCTACGCCCCCGCGGCCATGAACATCTCGTCCACGGGCGTGGTGGCCGACGCCGACGAGAACGAGCTACAGCTCAACGGTACGACGGGCTATCTGTGGACCACCGGACCGGCGGTCGACGAGTTGGGCTCCTTCACAGTCACCGCCCACGTCAAGCTGGACAAGACCAAGTTCACAGCACTGCCCGTAGGCCAGCGCGCCCAAGTCTTCGGCCAGGCCACCCCGGACGGCAAGGAGTCGTCGTGGGCTCTGTGGGTGGAGAAGATCTCCGCCGACGGCTACCTGTGGCACTTCGGCCGTACGGCGACCGACTCCACCGGCAAGGTGACCGCTTCGGCGTCCGTGCCCTCCGAGGCCTCGGCGGAGTTGGACACCTGGGTTCAGGTGACTGGTGTCTACGACGCCTCAGAGGAAACCGCAGGCGGCTTCGGCAACACCCACCTGTACATCGGCGAGACCGAGCAGGCGCAGGAGGGTGGTTCCGGCTTCACCGCACTGCAGCAAGGCGGCGGCGAGCTCGCGGCTGGCCGCGGCCGGGCCGGCGGCACGACGGGACACTACCTGCCTGGCTCGCTCGACGAGCTTCGGGTGTGGGCCGGCGCGATGAGCGCCGACCGAGTCCGCTCCAAGGTGCTGGGCACACCCGGCGACGAGTAGGACGCTCTGGGCCGGGCGGCGCGCACGCAAACCTGCCGTCCGGCCCTCTCTCTTTCTTCCGAGCACCAGAGCACGGCGCGCCGTGCTCAGCGCTGTCCTGCACAGGGCAGCCGATCAGGGGAGCCCGATGACATGAAACAGTTTCGATCACGCATGCTCCAAAGAGGGAAATGGAGAGGGCGCACGGCGGCAGCCATCGGATTGGCGATGCTGCCCACGCTCCTCACCCCCATGGCTTCGGCCGCAACCACCGACCCATTGGGCCGGCCGGATCTCAAGGCCACACAGGCGACCAAGGTCAGCCCGTTCACAGCCGAGGTAGACAAGAAGACCGCAGCCGTCATAAAGCAGGTCGCCGAGGCCGACCGCGCAGCGGCTGCCCGGGCGTTCCATGACCAGCAGCGGAAGGTCACCTGGCCGACGGCTGGGAAGGCCCGGCTGACCGTGCCCGCCAAGAGCACGGACTCGGGTACCGCTCACGCCACCCCGGGCTCGCTGCCCGTCACGGTTGGCGCCCCGGCCAAGGGCACAGCCGCGAAGGCCATCACCGTCGAGGTCCTGGACCAGAAGGCAACCGCAGCCCTCGGTGTCAAGGGCGTCGTCCTCAAGGTCACCGGTACCCAGGGCGGCGGCCGGACCGAACTCGGTGTCGACTACTCGGCCTTCGCCTCCGCCTATGGCGGTGACTGGGCAGGACGCCTGCGCCTGGCCCGACTGCCCGACTGCGCACTGAAGGATCCGACTGCGGCGAAATGCCGCACCCGCACGGACCTGGGCGCGGTCAACAACCGTGCGAAGGACCGGATCTCCGCCACGCTGAGCCTGGCGGCGAGCAGTGCCCCGACCATGGTGGCACTCGCAGCCGGCACCAAGTCAGGCTCCGGCGACTACAAGGCAACCCCGCTGTCCGCGTCCTCCACCTGGGAGGCCGGCGGCTCCTCCGGCTCGTTCACCTGGTCGTACCCACTCCGAGTCCCGCCCGCGGCAGCCGGCGCACAGCCCTCGCTGGCGATCTCCTACGACTCCGGTGCCGTGGACGGGCGCACCGCCTCTACCAATAACCAGGGCAGTCAGGTCGGCGAGGGATTCGACCTGACGTCGTCCTACATCGAGCGCTCCTACGGCTCGTGCGACGACGACGGCCAGGATGGCAAGTACGACCTGTGCTGGAAGTACGACAACGCCTCGATCGTCCTCAACGGCAAGGCCAGTGAACTTGTCAAGGACGACACCAGCGGCAAGTGGCGGCTGAAGAACGACGACGCCTCCGTCGTCACCCGAGGCAAAGGCGCCGACAACGGCGACGACGACGGCGAATACTGGACGGTCGTCACCGGCGACGGCACCAAGTACGTCTTCGGCCAGAACAAGCTCGATGGTGCGGGCAGCGACGACCGCACCCAGTCGGTGTGGACCGTTCCGGTCTTCGGCGACGACAAGGACGAGCCCGGCTACGACGACGGCACCGCCTTCTCCGGCCGCTCCAAGAAACAGGCCTGGCGCTGGAACCTCGACTACGTCGAGGACACCCATGGCAACGCCATGTCGTACTGGTACACGGCCGAGCACAACAACTACGACATGCTCGGTGACGACACCACCGGCACCGACTACGTCCGCGGCGGCTACCTGAAGGAGATCCGCTACGGCCAGCGCGCCGCCGCCCTCTTCTCCGGCTCCCCGGCCGCCTCCGACAAGGTCGTCTTCAGTTACTCGGAACGCTGCCTCGCGTCCGGCACCGGCTGCGACTCGCTGACCAAGGACACCCGGGACAGGTGGCCGGACGTACCGTTCGACGCCATCTGCAAGGACGGCGACAAGTGCACCGGCAACGTGGGCCCGACGTTCTTCACCCGCAAACGCCTGACCAGCATCACCACTTACGCGTGGAACGCAGCGGCCTCGACGCCCGCCTTCGACGCGGTCGACGAGTGGACGTTCAAACATCTCTACCTCGACCCAGGCGATACCGGTGACGCAACCGACCAGTCCCTGTGGCTGGACGAGATCAAGCACACCGGTAAGCACGGCACCGACCTGTCCCTGGACCCGGTCAAGTTCGGCCACGTCATGATGCCCAACCGGGTCGATGGCCCGGCCGACAACATCTTGCCGCTGAACAAGCCCAGGCTGAAGACAGTCACGTCCGAAACCGGCGCGCAGACGATCGTCACCTACGCTCCCTCCGAGTGCTCGGCCGGCGGCACCAAGCCCAAGCTGGACCAGAACACCACACGCTGCTACCCGGTGTACTGGTCGCCCAACGGCGAAAAGGAGCCCGTCCTCGACTGGTTCCAGAAGTACCCGGTGACGTCGGTGTCCACGACCGACCCCTTCGGCGGCTCCGAGGCGGTGCAGCACACCTACCAGTACTCCGGCGGTGGCGCCTGGCACTACAACGAGGACCCGCTGACCCCAGCCAAGCAGCGCACCTGGTCCATCTGGCGCGGCTACGGCAAGGTCACCCACCTCACCGGTGTCTCCGGCCGTACTCAGAGCAAGACAGTCACCGTCTATCTGCGTGGCATGAACGGTGACCGAGTCCTGGCTTCCGACGGTAAGACCCTGGACAAGGACGCCCGCAAGACCGTCAAGGTCTCCGGCATCAAGGCGGGCGAGGTCACCGACTCCGACCAGTACTCGGGCTTCGCACGCGAGACGGTCACCTACAACGGCGACACCGAGGTCGGCGGAGTCGTCAACGATCCGTGGTCGAAGCGGACAGCGACCCAGCACAAGTCGTACGCGGATGCCGAGGCGTACTACGTGCGCACCGGAGCAACGCACACCCGTACCGCCATCACCAGCAAGCTCACCCCTTATGACCGGGTGCGCACGGTGAAAACCAGCTACGACAGCTACGGCATGGCCGAGACTTCCGAAGATCAGGGCGACGATGCCGTCGACGACGACGAGACGTGCACCCGCACCTGGTACGCCCGCAACGAGGCAGCCGGCCTCACTTCGCTGGTCTCCCGAGTCCGTACGGTCGCCAAGCTGTGCAAGACCGCAGACTCGGCACTCGACCTCCCGGCCGACGCAAAACGCGCGGGCGATGTCATCTCCGACACGGCAACCGTGTACGACGACACCGCAGCAACGGCTTGGTCGGCCTCTCAAAAGCCCACCAAGGGTGAGGCGAACTGGGCCGGACGGGTCAAGGGATACGACAGTGGCGACGCGCCGTCGTGGCAGAAGGTCTCCACGACGACGTACGACACGCTCGGCCGGCCAGCCGTCGTGAAGGACGCCAACGGCCTGACCGTCTCGAAGACCACCTACGCGCCCGTTGCCACAGGTCCGCTCGCCTCGACCGTCGTCGAGGACGCCAAGCAGTACAAGACAGTGACCAGCGTCGACTTCGCCACCGCCGCACCACTGAAGGTCACCGACCCCAACAGCAAGGTGACGGAACGGGAGTACGACAGCCTCGGCCGGGTCACGAAGGTGTGGCTGGCCAACCGCTCCCGGTCGCTGAACAAGACGCCGAACTACGTCTACGAGTACAGGGTCACCAACAGGGACATGTCCTGGGTCTCCACCGGGACCCTCAAGGGCGACGGCTCCGGCTACAACACCACCTACGAGTTCTACGACTCCCTGCTGCGCACGCGCCAGGTCCAGGCGCCCAGCCCGGCCGGCGGCCGAATCGTCTCGCTGACCGAGTACGACGAGCGCGGACAGGTGGCGAGCCTCCAGCAGGACATCTGGGACGACAAGTCGGCGCCCTCCAGCACCCCGGCCCAGCCGGACGGCGGCCAGGCACCACTCCAGACGGACACCACCTACGACGGTGCCGGCCGGCCAACCAACGCGGTGACGAAGGTCCACGGAGTCACCCGCTGGAGCGTCGACACCACCTACGCCGGTGACACGGTCGCCACCAGCGCACCGCGCGGCGGCCAAGCCACCGCAGTGGTCACCGACGTCTTCGACCGGACCAAGGAACGCCGTGAGTACGGCAGCCCGACCCCGACCGGCACCGACTACACCACGACCGGCTACACGTACACGCCGGCTGGACAGCAGGAGACGATCACCGGGCCCGACAAGGCCACATGGTCGTACACCTACGACCTGTTCGGCCGCCAGGCCACGGCAACCGCCCCCGACAAGGGCACAAGCACCACCGAGTACAACGAGCTCGACCAGGTAGTCGGCACCACGCCTAACAACGACCAGACCAAGAAGCTGGTCTACGAGTACGACAGCCTCGGCCGCAAGACGGGCATGTGGCAGACGTCCAAAACAGACGCCAACAAGCTCGCGGCCTGGACCTTCGACGCCGCCGCCAAGGGGCAGCAGGACACCGCGACCCGGTACGACGGCGGCATAGCCGGCAAGGCCTACACCCAGAAGGTCACGTCCTATGACTCGCTCTACCGGCCGACCGCCAGCCAACTGCTTCTGCCTGACACCGAACCCCTGGTCGCCGACGGCCAGGTAGCCAAGTCGCTCTCCTTCAGCACCGGTTACAACCTGGACGGCACGGTGAGCCAGACCACGGCCCCGGCCGTGGCAGGTCTCCCGGCCGAGACGGTGTCGTACACCTACGATTCGACCGGCCACCAGCTGACCTCGAAGGGCACGACCGGCTACCTCCAAGGCGCGGCGTTCTCTCCGCTGGGCGACCTGCGCCAGCTGACCTTGGGCCTGGACGGCTCGGCCTCGGCGAAGAAGGCGTACCTCAACTGGGACTACGAGGAGGGCACTCGCCGACTCACCCGCTCCTACGTCACCGACGACGTGCATGGCTACATGCCGCAGGAGCTGAAGTACACCCAGGATGACGCCGGCAACGTCACTTCGATCTTCGACGCCACCACCCAGGGCGGCACCACGAAGACCGACCACCAGTGCTTCGCCTACGACGGCCACCGTCGCTTGACCGAGGCATGGACCCCGAAGACCGCAGACTGCGCGGACTCTGGGCGCACGGCGTCCAATATCGATGGTGCGGCCCCGTACTGGACGACGTACACGTACACCGAGGGTGGCCAGCGAAAGACGGAGACGCAGCACTCCACGTCCACCGACGAGACCACCACATACGTCTACGACGACACGACCGCCGACAAGAAGCCGCACACCCTGGACAGGACGACAGGCGCGCGGGCGGCGAGCTACTCCTACGACAACAGCGGCAACACCACCTCCCGCCCCGGCCCTGGAGCCCAGCAGAAGCTGGACTGGAACGCCGAGGGACAGCTGACCAAGCTCACCGAGAGCACGAAGGAAGCCAAGGACACCAAGGAGACGAACTACCTCTACGACGCAGCTGGTGAGCTGCTGATCCGCCGGGCGAAGGGCGACGGAGACACCGTCCTCTACCTCGGCGCGGGCGGTACCGAGGTCCGGCTGACGACCAAGGGCACAGCGAAAACGGTCACCAGCACCCGCTACTACGGGGCCGACGGGCAGACCATCGCAGTCCGTACGGCGACCTCTGGGGTCTCGGGCACGAAGCTCTGCTTCCTGGCTGGCGACCACCACGGCACGTCGAGCATCGCCCTCGACGCGGCTACCTACGCAGTCACCAAGCGCTACAGCTCGCCGTTCGGCGGACCTCGGGCCACGAAGGCGGCCACATGGCCGGACGACAAGGCGTTCCTGGGCAAGCCGGCCGACGACACGACTGGTCTGACCCACATCGGCGCCCGTGAGTACGACCCCGGGATCGGCCAGTTCATCAGCGTCGACCCGGTCCTCTCCCTCGGACAGCACCAATCCCTCAACGGCTACAGCTACGGCGGCAACAGCCCCGTCAACAACGCCGACCCGACGGGCCGCCAGTACCCGGCGGATCAGGGCGCCAGCAGCGGGGGCAGCGGCTGCTACTTCATGCTGACGGATCCGTGCGGAGGAACGACCACCAAGCCGGGCGGCGGCAGCGGCTGCTACTACGTCCTCCTCGACCCCTGCGGCTCCAGCGGCGGCGGTGGCGGCGGTGGCGGCGGTGGCGGTGGTGGCGGTGGTGGCGGCGGCGGTGGTGGCACAGCCCCCACCAGCAGCACGGGCAAGACCGGCCGACGTCTTGCAGGGGCCGGCCACATCCCCATCTTGTGATCAGCCGGGATGCGGCGATCCGCCGACCTGGGGCTGCCTTGGGGCTGAACGGGGAGTTTGTCGAACATGG
>DATCQX010001225.1:0-3083 GCA_036569285.1 Streptomyces sp. | reverse complement strand
GTCGCGTCCGGCAGCGCCCCCGCGAGCAGCAGGATCACCTCCTCCCACCACGGGTCGTAACGGGAGCCTGCCGCCTGGCGGACGCCCTCCGCGCCGCGTTCCAGGAGGGCGGCGGCGGTGAAGTGTTCCTGGAGGGTGAGGTGGAGGAAGCCGTACCAGCCGTGGGCCTGCGGTTTCAACAGGCCGTACTGGGTGCTGATTTCGTCGAGGATCGTGCGGCTGTCGGCGGGGTCGAGGTCGATGGTGGGGAGGAAACGGGCGATCTGTTCGAGGAGGTCGTCCTCGGGGAAGTAACGCAGGCCTCGCTGGTGGTAGTGGCGGGCCAGCTCTTTCAGGAGGTCTTGCTTGCGGTCGGTGGTGAAGCGGCTGTAACGGGTGATCTCCCGGTGCGCGTCCCATTCGCGCAGCAGGACTTCGACACACCGTTGGTACAACGCGGCCCGGCGTTCGGGGAGTTCGAGGTCGCGTTCGTAGACGATGGCGATGAGGCTGAGCAACAGCGGGTTCGCGGCGAGGGTTTGGAGCCGCCCGTTCGCCGAGAGGGCGCGGACGAGGCCGGCGCGGCGGCGGTCGGCCGTGCCGAACCAGTTCGCGACGAACGTCTCGATCTGCGGCCACTCGAAGTCCAGCGCCTCCAGGACCTGGAACTGGTGGAGGCCACCGCGCCAGCCCTGACGGCGGCAGGTCGCGGCGATGGGGGCGCGCGGGAACCTCGCCGACAGGCGGGTGATCTCGGCGGTGACCTTGCGGTAGGCGCTCTCCGCCTCCTGGGCGTTCTCGCCGCCGAGGACCTCGTCGAGGCCGTCGAGCAGCAACACCGCGCTGCCGTCCGCGAGTCGCTCGACGATGTAGTCGCGGGCGTCCTCGAAGCCGTAGTGCTCGGACCAGTGTTCCGCCAAGTAGTCCAGCAGCGAGGCGTGTTGGCTCTCCACGAACCTGAACAGCTCGACGTACGCCGGGAGTAGGGGTGGCTCTTGGGTCGTACGGGTCGCCAGGCGCAGGGCGAGGTGGCGGAGCATGGTCGTCTTGCCCGCGCCCGGGTCGCCGACGACCACGATCCGGCGGTAGCGCTGGAGGGCGTCCATCGGGGCATAGGTGTGGACGGCGGAGGCGCGGGCTTCGGCGGCGGCTGCTCGGGTGCGGGCGCGTTCGGCCTGGGCGCGGGCGCGTTCCTGTTCGTCCGGGGAATCCCAGTGGCTCGAACGCCGGAACGGTTCATCGGGGCCTAGCTCCTCGCGGAACGGGGCCATGTCCAGGGTGGCGCGCTCCGCGTCATAGCCCAGTTCCTCCTCCGACAAGAACCGCAACGGCTGCTGCTCCTGCACCCCCACCTGCACATACAGCCGCTCCAGCCGCAACGGCCGAGACATGTCCAGGATCTTCAGCGTCGACAGCTCCTGCACCAGCCGCGCGCAGTACAGCGCGGCCCCGTCCTCCAGAGTCGACCGATGCTCGGCGACCCGCTGCGCCGCGCGCTCCACCTCCCGCCGGGCCTCCTGCTCGACCCGGCGTCGCTCACGCTCCGTCAACTGCCGTTCGTGGTCCCACTCCTGCTCCTTCAACCGGAGCTGGGAGTCGAGTTCGAGCCGGATCTTCTCCCGCTCCAGACTCTGCGCCCGCTGCACCTGCCACAGCGCGACACCGGCCGCGATCAGCGCCACGAGCACCCCGCCCAGAGCCGTGACGACGGACGCGCTGTCCAGCGCGAGATACCCCCTCATTCGGACGATTGTGACAGCGAGGCTGGTCGATGAACCCCCTTTTGTGCAGGGATAGTTACGACACCCCAGACACCCCAGACACCCCAGACACCCCAGACACCCCCGCCCGCCGCCGCAACAACTCCCGCTCCCTCCCGTTCCCCGCCAACCCCGCCGCCCGAGCGAACTCGACCCGAGCCTCCTCGACCCGCCCCAGCCGCTCCAACAGATCCCCCCGGACGCTGGGCAGCAAGTGGTACCCCTTCAGGGCGGGTTCGGCGGCAAGCGCGTCGACCAGCGACAGAGCCACCGCAGGCCCCTCCGTCATCGAGACAGCCACCGCACGGTTCAACTCGACCACAGGGGACGGGAATCGAGCGGCGAGAAGGCCGTACAGGGTGGCGATCGCGGCCCAGTCGGTCTCGTCGTACGTGTACGCGTGGGCGTGACACGCGGCGATCGTCGCCTGAAGGGTGTACCGCCCGGGCCCGCCGGTCGTCACCGCCTGGGCCCGGGAGAGCGCGTGGATGCCCCGGCCGATGAGGAGGCGGTTCCAGCGGCGACGGTTCTGGTCGCGCAGGAGGACGGGGGTGCCGTCGGGGGCGGTGCGGGTGAGGATGCGGGACGCCTGGAACTCCAACAGGGAGGCCAGGGCGTGGACTTCGGGCTCCTTCGGCATGAGGGCGGTCAGTTGTCTGGCGAGGCGGAGGGCGTCCTCGCAGAGGGAGGGGCGCAGCCAGTCGTCGCCGGCCGTCGCGGCGTAACCCTCGTTGAAAATGAGGTAGATGACGTCCAGGACGGGGCCCAGGCGGGCCTCGCGGCCTCGGCCGTAGGGGACTTCGAAGGCGACGTTCGCCGCGGCGAGGGCGCGTTTCGCGCGGACGACGCGCTGGGCGACCGTCGGCTCCGGGACGAGGTAGGCCCGCGCGATCTCCGCTGTCGTCAGGCCGCCCAGCAGGCGCAGGGTGAGGGCGGTGCGGGCGTCCGGGGTCAGTACGGGGTGGCACGTCATGAAGACGAGCCTCAGGACGTCGTCGTCGAAGTCGTCGGGGTCGTCCGGAGGGGGTGGGGTCGTCTCCGCCAAGTCCCGGCCGATCTCGGCGAGTTTGCGGGCGTAGACCTCGCGGCGGCGGATCAGGTCCACCGCGCGGCGCCTGGCCGTGGCGGTCAGCCAGGCACCCGGGTTGTCGGGGACGCCGTCGCGCGGCCACTGCTCCAGCGCGGCGACCAGCGCGTCCTGGGCGAGTTCCTCGGCGATCCCCACGTCCCGGACCACGCGCGTGACGGTCGCGATCACGCGTGCGTACTCGATCCGGAAGACGGTCTCGACGGCCGTGCGGGGGTCCGTGCTGATCTGTCGTTCCACAGCTCACCATCGAACAC
>DATCQX010001224.1:0-3086 GCA_036569285.1 Streptomyces sp. | reverse complement strand
TGCGGCTGTAGTTCGGCGCCTCGACCGTCATCTGGATGTCGTGCGGGTGCGACTCCTTCAGACCGGCCGACGTGATGCGGACGAAGCGGCCCTTGGACTCCATCTCGGCGACGGTGGCCGCGCCGACGTAGCCCATGGTCTGGCGCAGGCCGCCGACGAGCTGGTGCAGGACGTTGGAGAGGGGGCCCCGGTAGGGCACCTGGCCCTCGACGCCCTCGGGGACGAGCTTGTCGTCCGAGGAGACCTCGGCCTGGAAGTAGCGGTCCTTGGAGTAGGACTTGCCCTGGCCGCGCGACTGCATGGCGCCCAGGGAGCCCATGCCCCGGTAGGACTTGAACTGCTTGCCGTTGATGAACAGCAGCTCGCCCGGGGACTCCTCGCAGCCCGCGAGGAGGGAGCC
The DNA here is from genome assembly GCA_036569285.1 of Streptomyces sp. Taxonomy (GTDB): domain Bacteria; phylum Actinomycetota; class Actinomycetes; order Streptomycetales; family Streptomycetaceae; genus Streptomyces. Next base: position 2,686 of record DATCQX010001224.1, on the reverse strand, counting down.
CAGCATGACGGTGTCGGCACCGGCGGCGAGCGCCTTGCCGATGTCGCCGGAGTACTGGAGGCCGCCGTCGCCGATGAGCGGGATGCCTGCCGCGCGGGCGGCGAGGGACGCCTCGTAGATGGCGGTGACCTGCGGGACGCCGATACCGGCGACCACGCGCGTGGTGCAGATCGAGCCGGGGCCGACGCCGACCTTGATGCCGTCGACACCGGCGTCGATGAGGGCCTGGGCGCCGTCGCGGGTGGCGACGTTCCCGCCGATCACGTCGACGTTCACGCTGGACTTGATCTTCGCCATCCAGCTGAGGGCGTTGCTGTTGTGGCCGTGGGAGGTGTCGACGACCAGGAAGTCGACGCCGGCCTCGGCGAGCGCCTGCGCGCGCTCCAGGGCCTCGGGGCTGGCGCCTACTGCGGCACCGACGAGGAGGCGGCCGTCGGAGTCCTTGGCGGCGTTCGGGTACTTCTCCGCCTTGACGAAGTCCTTGACGGTGATGAGGCCCTTGAGAACGCCCGCGTCGTCGACCAGCGGGAGCTTCTCGATCTTGTGGCGGCGCAGCAGTTCCATCGCGTCGCCGCCGGAGATGCCGACGTGGCCGGTGACCAGCGGCATCGGGGTCATGACCTCGCGGACCTGGCGGGTGCGGTCGCTCTCGAAGGCCATGTCGCGGTTGGTGACGATGCCCAGGAGCTTGCCGGAGGGGTCGGTGACCGGGACGCCGCTGATGCGGAACTTCGCGCACAGGGCGTCGGCCTCGGCGAGGGTCGCCTCCGGGTGGACCGTGATCGGGTCGGAGACCATGCCGGACTCGGAGCGCTTCACGAGGTCGACCTGGTTGACCTGGTCCTCGACGGACAGGTTGCGGTGCAGCACGCCGACGCCGCCGAGGCGGGCCATGGCGATCGCCATGCGGGACTCGGTGACCTTGTCCATGGCGGCCGACAGCAGGGGGATGTTCACCCGGACGTTGCGGGAGATGCGGGACGAGGTGTCGACCGCGTTCGGGAGGACCTCGGAGGCTCCCGGCAGCAGCAGCACGTCGTCGTAGGTCAACCCGAGAGTCGCGAACTTGTCGGGCACTCCGTCGACGTTGGCAGTCATGACACCTTCCCCAAATGGCCTTGATCGGTGCGGATGTCCATGCTAACGGGAAGCAGGGGCCGCAAATTCCACGGTACGAGGTGACCTCGGGCTTCGTATGTTCGTACGGAACTGACGGGCGGCCTGTTCAACCAAGGTGCCCTCGTTCGGACAGGGCGCCCTCCGGTAAGGGGCGCGAGCCAGGCGGACGCCACTTACCTCACTGCTCCGCCAGGGCCCGCAGCCTGCTCAGGGCCCGATGCTGGGCCACCCGGACCGCGCCGGGCGACATGCCGAGCATCTGGCCGGTCTCCTCGGCCGTCAACCCCACGGCGATGCGCAGCAGGAGCAGTTCCCGCTGGTTCTCGGGAAGGTTGGCGAGCAGCTTCTTGGCCCAGGCGGCGTCGCTGCTGAGCAGGGCGCGCTCCTCGGGGCCGAGGGAGTCGTCCGGCCGTTCCGGCATCTCGTCGGAGGGGACGACGGTGGAGCCGGGGTGGCGCATCGCGGCGCGCTGGAGGTCGGCGACCTTGTGGGCGGCGATGGCGAAGACGAACGCCTCGAAGGGGCGGCCGGTGTCGCGGTAGCGCGGCAGGGCGAGGAGGACGGCGACGCAGACCTCCTGGGCGAGGTCCTCCACGAAGTGCCGCGCGTCCCCGGGGAGGCGCGAGAGGCGGGTGCGGCAGTAGCGCAGGGCCAGCGGGTGGACGTGGGCGAGCAGGTCGTGCGTGGCCTGCTCGTCGCCGTCCACCGCGCGATGAACGAGGGCGCCGGTCGTCCCCTGGGCTCGGACCGCCTCGTCATCGCGCATCGGTCCATGGTGCACTGCGGCCGTCTCGTCCGTGGCGCCGTGTCCTTCGTTGTGCACCGAAGCGTTATGAGCAGGTGCGCCGGAACTCATCCCCCGCGCCCTCCCCTCCCGCTCGGCCGACTCGTCCCCGAGGAACTCCACCCCTCAAGCATGCGGCATCCCCGCCGAAACGAGCAGCGCGCCTCGGACGACCCACTCCGTACAGCCGACGCGCACAACACTCCACCATCCCGCTCACCAGCGGAGAGTTGGAGGACGGCGAACAACCACGGCGCACGGGAAGTGTGTCCAAGATGACTCTGGAGACGCCGCCGAGCCGCAGTGCCGGCAGGGGCGTGGGGCTGTGTTGATGTGCGGCTCCGCCGCGTGGGCGCGAGCAGCCACGACGAACCCGCACCCGCCCGACGGCAGAACGCGGCACCCCCATAGGCGCACCACGCTCAGCGAACGAGCCCCCACCGGAAGCCCAGCGCCACGGCGTGTGCCCGGTCCGACGCGCCCAGCTTCTTGAACAGCCGCCGCGCGTGCGTCTTGACGGTGTCCTCGGAGAGGAACAGCTCGCGCCCGATCTCCGCGTTGGACCGTCCGTGGCTCATCCCTTCGAGCACCTGGATCTCCCGCGCGGTGAGTGTCGGCGCCGCGCCCATCTCGGCCGAACGGAGCCGCCGGGGGGCCAGCCGCCACGTGGGGTCGGCGAGCGCCTGGGTGACGGTCGCGCGCAGCTCCGCGCGGGACGCGTCCTTGTGCAGGTAGCCGCGGGCTCCGGCGGCGACCGCGAGGGCCACGCCGTCCAGGTCCTCG
>DATCQX010001223.1:0-6491 GCA_036569285.1 Streptomyces sp. | reverse complement strand
CATGGCGAACCCATCGCCCCCCTCACCGTTCCGCCGAATCTCATTCCGAGCCGTGTGCCCCAGAATCACCGCGGGAATCCCGGTCAACCCGAACGTCATGGTCGTCAGCACCCCACACACCAACGCCCCCACGGCTTTCCCATTGGTCGGCGGCGCCGGCATCGGCCGAAACGTCCGCGGCACATACCCCTGCGGCGGCCCGAACTGCTGCACGGGCGTCGGCCCCTGCGGCAGATCCGCCACCACCATCGTCAGCTCCCCCACAGTCCGGGCCTGATAAGCCCGAGCCACCCGCTTCTCCAACTCGTCCGCCTGCAACCGCCCCTCACTGAACCCGGCCCGCAGCACATCCACAGCCCGCTCCCGATCAGCGGTGGACGCCAGCATGCCCTGCTCCATCCCCGAAGGGCCCTGCTGCCACGGTTGCCACGGCGTCGGATACGACACGGGACCTCCCCCGGACGGCACTGCTTCGCTTCTTACCCCTATCATCCCCCAACGCCCGACACGGCCTCACGGTTCCACACCCCCTCTCCGGCCCGTATCAGCCTGTGTTGGCCGATTCGCGCTCTTCCCGGTCCGGCGGTCTCGCATCTTCAGTACGTTGACCGGTCGCTGCGAGGAAGTCGGGGGTAAGAGTGACAAGCACGGCGGTGTACTCAACGGACGACGGAGGCTTGGACGACCGGGTGCCTTTCCTGGCCCGGCTGGAGGCCAAGGACCGCTCGGCCCTGCTGAACCTCGGCCGTCGGCTGGACTTCACGGCCCGAGTGACCCTCATCCACCAGCACGAACCCTCGTCCCACGTCCTGTTCCTGGTCCACGGCTGGACCAAGGTCACGGCCTCGGCCGCCAACGGATACGAGGCCCTGCTCGCGCTGCGCGGGCCGGGTGACATCGTCGGGGAGTCTGCGGCACTCACCGGGCGCCCGCGCTCGGCGACGGTGACCGCGCTGGAGCCGGTGACAGCGGTGGCGGTGGAACACGAGCGGTTCAAGGACTTCCTGGGCCGCTTCTCCGCAGTCTCCTTCGCTCTCCTCGGCCTGACGGCGGACCGCACCCGCGCCGCCGACCGGCGCCGCCTGGAGTTCGCGTCGATGAGTGTGCGCCAGCGTTTCGCCGTCCTCCTACTGGACCTGGCCCGCACGCACGGCCGCCGCGCGGAGGGCGGCATCGAACTCGCCGTCCCGCTGAGCAAGCAGGAGCTGGCAGGGTCGGTGGGCGCGTCCCGGGAGATGGTGCAGCGGCTGCTGCGGGAGCTGCGCGACAAGGAGGCGGTGATCACGGGCCGCCGGACACTGCTGATCCGGCGCCCGGACGTACTGCGGCGGATCGCGGCGGCGACGGACCTGCCCGGCATTCCCTCGTCCCAGGGGCCGCGCGAGGAGTGACCTCTCCTCCCCCGGCCTCCGCTCTGTGCACACGGTCACAGAACGAGTGAGTCATACGCCCTCACCGCCCCGGGCAGGTGAGCGCCACGCTGTTGCCTCGCACCGGCCCCCTTCGGAGAGGCAGCCATGACCGACCCCGTGAGCCGCACCATCCTGCTGCTGGACATCGAGAGGTTCAGCGACAGGGACGACGTGGAGCAGGCGTACCTGCGGCGCATGCTCTACGACATCGCCGACCGCGCGCTCGAAAGCGCCGGCATCGACGAGACGCTGCGGCTGCGCGCCGACCGCGGGGACTCCGTGATGGAGCTGATCGAGGCGAGCGCCCCTGTCACGGCCCTGCTCCGCAGCCTGCTCACCGGCGTGCCGGACCAGTTGCGCTCGGTCAACCGGATGGCGTCGCGTTCCGCGCAGATCCGGCTGCGCGGCGTCGTCGCCACCGGCTGGGTCGCCGTGGACAGGCACGACGGCTGGGTCGGCTCCGACCTGAACCACGCCTGCCGGCTGCTCGACGCCGATGTGCTGCGGGACGCCCTGCGGGAGCGCGCCGGCGATTTCGCACTGTGCGTCTCGGACCCGGTGTACGCCGGGGTCGTCCGGCACGACCACGTCGGTATTCCGAGGGAGCAGTTCCACGAGGTCACGGTGGACAGCAAGAACGGTCCGCTGAGGGCGTGGCTGCACGGCCCGGTGCCGGGCAACGCCGAGAAGGCGGCGTTCGCCCGCGACTGGAGTCCCGCCGTCGACGGCGGAACCATCGGCGGCGGAACCATCGGCCGCGACCAGAACAACATCACCGGCAACCACATCGGGGGCGACTTCACCATCGGCGGGCGAGGTGAGCGCCCGTGACCGCGACCGACCAGCACTCTCCCGCACCCGGCGGGCCGCAGGCCGACTCCGGGTCGGCGGACGAGGCCCGGAGAGAGGAGGCGGACAAGGAGGCGGAGGAGCGCGACCAGCCGCAGACAGCCTGGTCGGCCAGGCGTGACCTGGTCGACCACAGCCCGCGCAGCATGCGGATCGGCGCCCAGGCCCGCTTCGGCGGCGGCACGGTCGGCGGGGACCAGAACAACGTAACGGGCAACCAGGTCGACGGCGATGTGATCATCGGGACCAAGACGGTCTACCAGTTCTCCACGATCGGTTTCTCGTCCTCGGGTTCCGCGTCCGGTGAGATCCCGGCGGCCACCCTGGAGCGGCTCGACGCGGACTTCGTCGCCGACAAGACCGTCGTCGAGGGCCTGCTCGCCCGGCTGCGCCGCGATCACGTCCTCGTCCTGTCCGGCGCCCGTTTCACCGGTCGGCGCACGGCCGCGCTGATGCTGCTGCACCGGCTCGGCCTGCGAAGCGTCCGCGCGCTGGACCGCACGGCCGAGCCGAGTTCCCTGGCCGACCAGGTCGCCGTCACGGACGCCGACGCGAACCCCTCACGCGGGTACGTCATGTGTGACGTCTCCACCCGCCGTGACCGCCCCTTGCGCGAACCGCACCTGCTGGCCGCCCGTGACCGGCTCGGGGAGCACGGTTATCTGATCATCACCGTCGACCTCACCGCCGTCCTGGAGAGCGTGCCGTTCGTCGCGTCCTGGAAACCGCCCGAAGCCGCCGACGTCCTCGCCGCACACCTGAGGTCGCGCACCGACGAGGCGACCGCCGCCAAGCTTCTCGGACTTCCGGACGTCACCGAGTTCCTGAACCGGCGCCACCAACTGCGCGAGGTCGCGGCCTTCGCCCGGCAGCTCGCCCGGTACGCGGCCCGGGAGGTCGGCGCGGAGGCGATCGCGCAGTTCTCCCTCGTGTCGCTGGAAAACCAGGTCCAGGAGTGGTTCGAGGAGGACGAGGCGTCGATCCACCTGCGGGACAAGGCGTTCCTGGTGGCGCTGGCCGCCTTCGACGGCGGACCGTACGCCCTCACCGCCGAGGTCAGCGATCTGCTCTACCGGTTCCTGCAAGAGACCTGGAACCGCTCCCTTGCCCCCGAGGTCCCGGTCTTCGGCACCCACATCGGCAAGCGTCTCCAGCTCGCCAGGGCGGAGAGGTTCGAGGAGGACGAACACACCGAGTGGGGACCGGTACCCCAGCAGAAGGCCAGGTTCGTCGACGAGCGGATCTCCTACGTGCTGCTGCGCGAGGCGTGGACGGGCCACCCGTCCGCCCGTCCCGCGCTGATCGAGTGGCTGCGCAGGCTCGCCGACGACGGCCGCCCCCTGGTCCGCACCCGGGCCGCGTCCACCGTCGCGGTCCTCGCTCTGACCGACCTGCCCTCAGCGATGGCGCTGATCATCGAGCCGTGGGGCACGTCCAAACTGTTCCGGCACCGGCTGGTCGCCGTCAGCGCGCTCACGCTCGCCCACCTCATCGGCACACCCCACGTCCCGCGCATCCTCGACGGCTGGTGCGACGGCGACGACCCAAGGCTGCGCTGGGTGGCCGTCCGGGCCTACGGCCTGCTCGGCCCGGAGCGGCCCGAGCAGGCACTCGCCGCGCTGCGCAGGGCCGTGCACAGGCTGTACGAGAAGGACGACGCCGACGACGCCGACGACAGCGACATGCTCCGCGAACTCGCCGGCGCCGTGGACCTGCTGCTGCTCTCGCCCACCGGCGCCCGCGCCCTCGCCGAGCTGCGGGCCCACGTGGACGACGACCGGCCGGTGCGCGAGCTGACACTCCACGGCTTCCTGAGCGCCTGCAAACACACGGAGGCCGACGAACGGTACGGCGATCCGCTGGTCCTCACCTGGTACGCCCGCTCTCCGGACGACGCCGACGTCGCCGACGGCGTCCCCGCCCTCTGGCGGACCGCGCTCGCCGATCCGCGGACCACCGACAACTCGCTGGCCGTCCTGCGGGACTGGGTGCTGACCGCCGACCGGTCCACGGCCGCCGAATGGGCGCTCGCCGCCCTGCTGCCCCGGCTCGTCACCACCCTCGCCGAGCACCAGCGGCTGAGCCATCTGCTGCGGACCATGCCCGGCGGGGACGGCAGCCCCCCGCCCAAGGTGGCAGCACGCCTCCTGGCCGTCCTCCCGCTCCACTGACCCACTGCCCCAGCGGCACCCATCGAGGAGATGTCCACCATGCCCGCTTTCCAACGCCCGCCCGAGTGGCAGCAGCCGGCGGACCGGCACACCGAACTCGTCGACCCTGTGCTCACCGTGCGCCAACTGGGCCGGCTCGAACTCAGTCTCAGGTTCCTGGTCCGCATCGACCACGCCCTCGTCTTCACCACACCGAAGGGCGGCTACGACCCATTCCTTCCACCCCGGCGCCCCACGCGCGGCGAGCTCGCGGCACGGCGTTATACGGCCGTGTACGAGGTGGACATGGGCGTGCACCCGTTCACCGCCGAACTGCCGCTGCCCAGCGACAACGACGCGTTCGAGTTCACTGCGACAGTCGATCTGTCCTGGCAGGTCCTCGACCCAGCCCGGTTCGTGGCCTGCGGGCACCGGGACGTGCCGAGACTGGTGCTGGGCGAACTGCACCAGGCGGCCCGGCCGGTGACCCGCGGGTTCGCGATCGCCGACAGCGCGGACGCCGAACGCGAACTGATGCGGACGGTCACCGCTCTCGGTCCGCTGGGCGCGTCCGTGGGGCTGCGCGTCGACTGGACGCTGCGGCTGCGCCGCGACCAAGAGAACCTCGACCACCAGCGCCGGCTCCAGACCATCGACCACTCCGCCTCAGAGCAGATCCGCGCGGCGGAACTCGGGATGCGTGTCGACGTCGAGACGAACCGCCGGGACCTTCAGCAGGACCGGCTCCAGCTCGAACGGAGCATGGCGTACGGCGTCCAGCAGCAGGAACTCGCGCTCAGCCAACAGCGCTGGCAGCACGAACTGGCGGTGCGGCAGGAGAAGCACATGCTGGAGATGCAGCGCTTCGAGACCGAGAAGATCAACTTCTATCAGTGGCACCTGTCCCAGGGCGGGGTCCAGGCGTGGGCCCTGCACCTCGCCCAGCACCCCGAGGACTCCCAGCTGGTCATGTCCAGCATGCGCGAGGACCAACTCCGGCTGATCCAGGACCAGATGGACCTCGTGAAGCAGCTCCTGAGCGACGGTACACACGAGAGCTACGAACTGGAGGGCCCGAAGAAGCTCGCGCTGCGCACCGTGAGCGACATCCTGAACCAGCGCCTCCCGGGCGTCCCCCAGACACCACCCCTGATCCCGCCGCCCGGACTCCCGGGCATGCCGGTCGAGCAGGCCCCGGCCCCGGTGGACCAGCAGGCCCCGGCCGCACCTCCACCCATGCCGCCCGTGCCGCCCATGCCCCCGCACCCTCCGACCTGGCAGCCCCCTCCCGGCTACGGCCACCTCCCCACCCTGCCCGCCCCGACGCCGCCCGCATCCAGCGGTCCGGCGGACGGCTCCGGCACATGACGGCCACCGACCCCACACCGGTCCGCCGACCCGCCCCCTCCGGCTCCCCAGGCTCCTCCGGCTCCCCCGAGCGCATACGCCTGTGTGAACGCCTCCTCACCGAACTCCGCACCGAGATCGCGCGCGCCGACAACAAGGCCGCCGTCCTGGTCGCCGCGCTCGGCATGACCGCCGGCCTGCTCAGCGGGCTGCTCGCCGGGCGGGACTGGACCCCCGCCGCGCTCTCCACCCCGGGCGCCACGCTGTGGTGGACGGGGGCCGGGCTCCTGGCCGGCTCCCTTCTCGCCCTGCTGCTCGCGGTGCTCCCGCGCTACCGCACCGGGTCGTGGGCGCCGGGCCTGCCCCTGACGTACTTCGGGGACATACGGCAGGCCGTCCGCCACGGCCGGCTGGAACCCGCGCTGGCCGACACGGAACGCGATCCGGTCGCCGCGCTGACCTCGGCCCTCGCCGAGTCGAGCCGGATAGCGGCCCGCAAACACCAGTGGATCCGCGTCGGCCTGACCGCCTTCTGCCTCGGCACGGTCCTGCTGCCCACGTCACTGCTGATCGGCTGACCCACCGCACGCCCTCCCCACCCGAAGCGACCGACAGGAGTCCCCTCATGACCCAGCAGCCACCGGAGTACCCACAGCCACCGCAGTACCCGCACCCACCGCGCATCCCCGCCCAAGCGCCACCGCCCTACCCGCAGGCACCCGCATACCCGCAA
>DATCQX010001222.1:0-3704 GCA_036569285.1 Streptomyces sp. | reverse complement strand
GCACCTGCCCCTTCGACGCCCCGCCCCGCTACACCGAGTTCCGCGAGGCCGGGGGCCTGCACAGGGTGACCATCTGGGACGGCTCCCGGCCCTGGCTGGCCACCCGGTACGAGGACATCCGCGCCGTCCTGGCCAGCCCCTCCTTCAGCGCCGACGTGCGCAACCCCGGCTTCCCTCTCGTCCACCCCAACCAGCGCGACCACGAGAGCGGCCTGTTCCTGCGTCTCGACGACCCCGAGCACGCGCGGCTGCGGCAACTGCTCACCCGCGAGTTCAGCGTCAAACGCACCCGCGCGATGAGCGAGAAACTCCTCGCGATCACGGACGACTTGATCGACGCCATGCTCGCCGAGGGAGCCCCGGCCGACTTCGTGCGCGACTTCGCGCTCCCGCTGCCCTCCCTCGCCATCTGCCTGATCCTCGGCGTCCCGTACGAGGACCACGCCGCCTTCCAGCGGTACGCCGACGCCGGCACCGACCTCGGGGTGAGCGAGGAGGACCGGGCCGGGATACAGCGCGAAGCCCACGCGTACTTCACGGAGTTCGTCGAGCGCAAGCGCCGGGAACCGGGCGACGACATGGTCAGCCGGCTGCTGGCCGACCACACCGGCCCGGACGGATTCACCCCCGGGCAACTCCCCAGGGTGATCTCGATCCTGGTCGGCGCCGGCCACGAGACCACCGCCAACATGCTGAGCCTGGGCACACTCGCCCTGCTGCTCGACCCCGAGCAGCGCGCCCGGCTGCGCGAGCACCCCGAACTGGCGCCCGGCGCGGCGGAGGAGATGCTGCGTTACTGGAGCATCGTCTCCACCGACCCGCGCCGCGTGGCCCTGGAGGACGTCGAGATCGGCGGGCACCTGGTGCGCGCCGGGGAGGCCGTCATCGTCTCGCTGGTCGCGGGCAACCGGGACCCGCGCGCCTTCGGCACCGGCGAGGGCGAGTGCCCCGCGGACCGGCTGGACCTCGGGCGCAACCCCCGTCACCACATCGCCTTCGGCTTCGGCTCCCACCAGTGCCTCGGCCAGAACCTGGCCCGGGTGGAGCTGCAGATCGCCTGGCCGCGCCTGTTCGAGCGCATCCCCAACCTGCGCCTCGCCGTCGCCGAGGACGAACTGCCGTTCAAGACGAACTCCATCGTCTACGGCCTGAAGTCCCTGCCGGTGACCTGGTGAGCGGGGTGCCGGACGCCTTCGAGGTGGGCGGGCACGTCGACGGCCGCGGCAGCAGACTGGCGGGCCGGGCCGCGCTGGTGACCGGCGCCGGGAGCACCGGCGACTTCCTCGGCACGGGCGCCGCCACCGCGCTGCTCCTGGCCGCCCAGGGCGCCACCGTCGGGATCCTCGACATCAGCGAGGAGCGCGCCGAGCACACCCGCGAACGCGCCGAGGCGTACGGCGGGCGGGCGCTCGCGATCCCCGTGGACATCACCCGGGAGTCCGACGCACAGGCGGCCGTGGACGACTTCGCCGGGCGGGCCGGGCGGCTCGACGTGATCGTGAACAACGCCGGGATCAGCGGTGAGGGCGGCGTCCTGACGACCACCAGGGCCGGCTGGGACCGGGTCTTCGCCCTCAACGTCACCGCCGCGATGCAGGTCGCGCGCGCCGGACACCCCCATCTGGTCCGCGCGGGCGGCGGTTCCATCGTCAACGTCTCCTCCCTCGCGGCCGTCCGCGGCTTCGGCAGCGGTGCCTACGGCGCCAGCAAGGGCGCCCTGCAGTCCCTGACCACCGACCTCGCGCACTCCTGGGGACCGGACAACGTCCGCGTCAACTGCCTGGTCCCCGGGCACCTCCACACCCCCATGGGCGACCACGGCGGCGAACAGGGCCGGGAGCTGCGGCGCAAGGCCAACCTGCTGGGCCTGGAGGGCACCGCCTGGGACCTGGCCTGGGCCGCGCTCTTCCTCGCCGGCCCGGAGTCCCGCTGGATCACCGGCGCGATGCTCCCCGTGGACGCGGGCACCGGCACAGCCACCGTGCTGGGCATGCTGCCCCGGATGTTCCCGGCACAGAAAGAAGGCGTCTCATGAACGGCACCGAGCCGGCCTCCGAGCCCCCGACCCGGCGGGCCGCCGGTGAACAGGTCGTGCGGGACATGTTCGGCGAAGAGTTCCTGCGGGACGTGATCGTCGCCCCTGCCGGCGCCGAGGGGCCCACGGCCGCGCTGACCCGCTTCACCCTGGAGCACGTGTTCGGCGACGTCTGGTCCCGGCCGGGGCTGGACCGGCGCAGCCGCAGCCTGGTCACCCTCGGCATCCTCATGGCCCAGGGCCATCAGTGGGAGCTGGAGAACCACATCACCGGCGGCCTCGCCAACGGCCTGACACCCGAGGAGATCCTGGAGGCGGTCCTGCACGCCGTTCCGTACGTCGGGTATCCCACCGGCGGCCAGGCCATGGCCACCGCGACCCGCGCCCTCTCGGAGACGTAGACCGCCGGACTCCGGTCCCGGGCCGTCGCCGCGACGGCCCGGGAACCGGTCCCCCCGAGGGGATACCTCACAATGAACAGCGTGGAAAGCCAGCAGACCTCGACCGGACGCCGCCGCAACCCCCGAGGCCAGGGGGAACGGCTCCGTGCGGAGATCCTGGCCGCGTTCGCCAGACTCCTCGACCAGAAAGTCGAGGAGAACGCCCTTCCGGTCTCCCTGCGCGAGGTCTCACGCGAGGTCGGCATCGCCGCCCAGAGCATGTACCTGCACTTCGCGGACAAGGACGAACTGGCGCGGGCCGCCACCGCGGACGGCTACGAGCGCCTCGTCGCCATGCTGCGCGACGCCGACGCCGAGGCGGCGGCCGACGGGGCCGGTGCCCCCGACCGGCTCCGGGCCCAGGCCGACGCCTTCTACGCCTTCGCCCTCGCCGAGAAGGGCATCTTCCGTCTCATGTTCGGCCACGACGCCTCCAGCTTCGGCACCCGCGGCGGACCGCATCCCGCGTCCCTCCTCTGGCAGCAGTGGCTGAACGCCGTGCACGCCTGCGAGCGCGAGGAGGGGCTGCGCTGGCCCTACGGCGCCGAGTACGCCGCCATGGCCCTGTGGTCGGCGCTCTTCGGCCGCTTCGCGCTGTGGACCGCCACCTTCGGACAGCACGACCCCGAGTCGCTCACCACTTTCGCCCACCACATGGTCGACACCATCCTGCGCGACGCGCGTGGGTGATCTCGCGGGAGGCGTCTACAGGGCCTGGTAGGCGAGCAGCCGGGAAATGCGGCCGTCGGCGGTGACGGTGAAGAAGTCGGCCATCCGGCGGTCCTGCCCTTCATGGCGCAGGGCGATCTGCACGGCGACACAGTCGCCCCGGACCATGAACGGGCCAGGGCTCGGGGTGGGCGTACCGGCGGCGAAGACTCCGCGGTAGAACTCGGAGATGGCCTCGTTCCCGGTCCGCCGGGCGCCCGGGACGTCGAGTTCGGCGTCCTCGGTGAACAATGCGCGCAGCGCCTCCGCGTCCTTGCGCAGGACGGCGTCGAAGTAACCCTGCGCGGCCTGCTCAGGGGCGTGGGACGGGTCGAGGCCGGCCTTCACGTCGTCCCCGAGGGACAGCGGAACCCGGTAGCCGTCGCGCGAGCGGACGGCGTCCAGGTGGGCGGCGACCTCGTCCGGGGTGGGGACCGTGCCGGCGGGGTGGCGCCAGCCGTCGGTGGTGCCGATGAACGCGCTGTAATACCGTCCACCCGCGCTCGCGAGCACCTCGTGGG
>DATCQX010001221.1:0-4750 GCA_036569285.1 Streptomyces sp. | reverse complement strand
CGACCGGATCAGCCCTCGACCCAGCCATGGTGCTTGGCGAACTGCGCCAGGCCCTGACGCACCTGGAGGATCTGCTCGCCCGTGAGCGAAGGAGCCGACGACAGCAGCGCCTCCGTGACCTCCCGGGTGAACTCCTCGGTGTTCAGGACGTCGCACAGGACGTCGTCGTCCGGCGTCAGCGGCTTTCCGTCCGCGCCGCGTGCGAGCCGCACGTCGGACGCCTTCGGACCGCGTTCGCCGTCCTCGATCTCGAACTCCACGGCAACGCCGCGGCGGATCTGCGATTCAGGCATCAACATGTCGTTGACGTGCAGGAAGACATCTTCCCCGCCGTCGTCGGGAGAAATGAATCCATAACCCCGCGCGCTGTCGAAGCGCACCACACGACCGGCAACCATCCCGACCCCCAACAGCCTCGAAACACCCACTCCGGTGAACTTGTGGCAGATCGTAACCAAGGCGGGGCCCTCAGGGCGACCCGCGGGCGTTCACCGTCCGCGATACGGGGCGGTCAGCGACTCGGTCACGCTCTGCGCGGCGAGGCACGGATCGGCCCGCCGCACACCTAGCGTACGGCCCCGGCCCGCCGTCCCACACCCACCGGAGGACGATTCCGGACGAGAGCGGACGCCGTCAACCCGCGCCGTCCCCCGAGCAGTTCACGCACGGCACCGCCGGGATCCGCGGTTCACCCGTATGAGGTGCGGGTCCGTCGCCCTGAGCGCTCCTTGCCGCGCACTGGATCAGGCCACCTGTGATGTCCGGCACATCCACCGGGACCGGCCGGGTGACCGGACCGCGCGGCTGACGCCGACGCGCCCGCCGACGCCGTATAGAGACCTCCCATGCGGACAAAACGACTTTCCCGTCTCGCGCCGGCCGCCGCGCTCGCCCTGGCCGCCCTCCTGACGTCCTGCGCCGCCCCCGCCGGCCCGGCGGCAAGACCTCTGACGGCGGACGAGGCCCAGCGGCTCGCCCTGGCCCGCTTCAGGACCTACCAGACCGGCACCTCGACGATGGACCTGCGCATCGCCGACCCCGGCGGGGACACCGCCGTGCACGCCGTCGTCGACCACCGCGCGCACCGCGCGGTCGGCTGGTACGACACGGACGGCGCTCCCGGGCTGCTCGCCTGGAGCCGCGAAGGGCTCGCCGTCGCCCGGCCCGGCACCTACGGCGCCCCCGCGGGCGCGCCTCCCGCACGCGACGCCCTGCGCGCGGCGGCCCGCCTGGGCGGCACGGCCTGGACCCGCCGCCCCTACGGCGGCACCCCCCTCGACACCGCCCTCCAAGTCGCCCTCGCCCTCTCCGCCGACCGCCCTGACAACGCCCAACTCCTCGCACAGTCAGGTCCCTTGCACCTGCGGGAGGACACCGTCGACGGCCGCACCTACGCCGTCCTCTCCGGCCCCCGTCCCCGACCCGCCGCCACCGCCGCACCCCTCACCGGCCGTTCCCCCGTCACCTACTGGATCGACGCGGACGGAGCTGTACGCCGCGTGACGGTGCGGCTCGGGGAGAAGCGGATCGTGACGCTCGATCTGACGGGGGAGAAGGTCTCAGGGAACGTGCCCAAGGGTCCGTGGGACCGAAAATGACCGGATCGACGCCCCCTCAGGGAGCGCAGATCCGGTCACCGGGTTTCGAAAATGTTCGTTTCTCGCCCCTACGACGGCTCTCGTTCCAGGCGTCCTACGACGGCATGCGATACGCCCCCGCGTCCACCCGCCCCGGCAACCCCACCGCCGCCCGCGCGGGCGCCCCGGACCCGCCCGGCAGATTCGGCTGAGCCGGGGGGACGGGGGCGTCCTGGAAGGAGACACCCGCGGGCGCCGCGACGGCCGGCACCGACCCCAGCGTGCGCGCCGCGGGCGAGGCGGCGGCTGTCGGCGCGGGAGCCCCGCACAGCTCCGCCCCCGGCAGCCGCCCCGGACTCCTGCGCGACTCCCCGTTGCGCGCGAAACAGTTCCCGCCCGCGTTCCCCGTCGCCAGCACCAGATCGGCCCCGTTGCCCGAAACCCGGTTGTCCCGAACGGTGTTGTCCCGCGCCGGATACCCCTGCACGTCGGCCAGCACGACACCCGCCGCCCGGTTCCCGGTCACCAGATTCCGCTCGACGACGTTCTGCCGCCCGCCCCCCGACCCGATGCCGATCCCGAAACCGCCGTCCGCCTGCTCAGGGCTGCGCGCGTCGTTGTTGTCGGTGAACGCGTTGCCCGCGACGACCGCGCCGTGCTGCGGGCCCAGCGCCTCCAGGTCGTTGGAGTTCAGCGTCAGGCCGACACGGTTGCGGGAGGCCCGGTTGCCCAGCAGATACAGCCGCTCCGAGGCGTTCGTCACCTCCAGACCGACCGCGTTGTGCTCGACCACGTTCTCCCGGACGACCGTGTCGCACGGCCGGCACTGGCCGACGTAGATCCCCGAGTCCGCCTGCCCCGACGCGTACGACCGCTCGATGATCCCCGCGCGCGCGTCGAACGCGTAGATCCCGTACAGGGCGTTGTTGTACGCGGTCACATAGGACGCCCGGAACCCGTTCAGCGGCGGGAACTTGACCGTGTCCAGCGGGTCGTACGCCGAACCCCCGGCCCGGCCCGCCTGGAGCCGCTCGTCGGTCACGCCGGTGAACAGGACGCCGTTCGCGAGGTGGTCGCGCACGGTGAGGTTCTCGACGACCGAGCCCGCGCCGGTCACGGTGACCCCGTTGGACCGCTTGAACTCCCCGTCGATCACGACCTTGTTCCGGTCCGTGCCGCGCAGCACGACCCGGGGCTTCGCCACCGTCACGGACTCCCGGTACACCCCCGGCGACACCAGCACGAGCCCCCCGGCCCGCACCAGCTCCACGGCCCGCCGCACCGACGGCGCGTCCTGCGGCACCCGCACGACAGCCGCCGTCCCCCCGCTCCCGGCGCCCCGAGTCCCCTCGTCACCGCTCCCCGAACACCCCACGGCGCCCAGCGCCACGACGGCCGCCAGACACCACCGGGCGAGCGCCCGACGGGGAGGGAGAGGGCCAGGGGAGAACCGGGGAAGAAAAGGAAGATTTCGCACGACGGCACATCTATCGCCGCGACAGCACCGAGACCCCGCGACACACCCAAGGCCCGGTCAGAACACCGACCCGGTACGGCCTCAGTCGCGCCCCTGCCCGGCCTTCGCCGCCCGCTCCGCGTCACGCTTCTTGATCCGGGCCGCCTCCTTGCGGACCTCCGCCTGCGTGGCCCGCTCCTTCTCCAGCCACTCCGGCATCTCCTCCCGCAGCGCCTCGATCTCAGCGGTCGACAACGCCTCGGTGACCCCGCCCCGCGCCAGCCCGGCGATCGACACACCCAGCCGTGCCGCCACCACCGGACGCGGATGCGGACCGTTCAGCCGCAACTCCTGCAGCCACTGCGGCGGGTTCTCCTGGAGCTCGGTCAGCTCGGCACGGGAGACGACACCCTCCTTGAATGCGGCAGGGGTGGCGGGGAGGTACACGCCCAGCTTCTTCGCCGCGGTGGCGGGCTTCATCGTCTGGGCGGTCTGGTGCGACTTCATACGCCCAGGGTATCCGCCACCGGACAGAGGTCCGACCACAGCCGGTAACCTTGCGGCGTGACTGACTCGGCGGATTTCCCCAGCTTTCGGCTCGCCTATGTACCCGGTGCGACACCCGCCAAGTGGGCGCGGATCTGGGGCGAGCGGTATCCGGAGGTCCCGCTCAGCCTGCTCCAGGTGACGTCCGTCGAGGCGTCCGACGTGTTGCGTTCGGGGGCGGCGGACGCCGGGCTCGTGCGGCTTCCGGTCGACCGGACGACGTTCAGCGCGATCCCCCTCTACGAGGAGACGACCGTCGTGGTGGTCCCCAAGGATCACCTCGTGACGGCCGCCGAGGAGGTCACCCTCGCCGACCTCGCCGAGGAGACCGTCGTCCACCCGAAGGACGACGTCTTCGACTGGGACGAGCTTCCCGGCGAACCCGCCTTCGAACGCCCCGAGACCACCGCCGACGCCATCGACCTCGTCGCCGCCGGTATCGGCGTCCTCATCACCCCGCAGTCCCTCGCCCGCCTCCACCACCGCCGCGACCTCACCTACCGCCCCGTCACCGACGCCCCCCGCTCCACCGTCGCCCTCTCCTGGCCGGAGGAGGCGACGACGGACCTCGTGGACGACTTCATCGGCGTGGTGCGGGGGCGGACGGCGAACAGCACACGCGGCAGGGCGAAGCCGGAACAGCCGAAGCAGAAGCCTTCGGCGAAGGGGGCGGCTGCGAAGAAGGGGGCGGCGAAGGGGACAGGGGCGAAGAGGGTGGCGGCGAAGGGGGCGGCGAGCGGAGGGAAGAAGCCCGCGAGGAAGGCCGCGAGCCCGAAGCCGGGGCGCCGGAAGTAGACGACGGCGGGACGACGGTGAGTCTCCCGGGGTGTGACCCGCGCAGGTCGGCCGCCCGCTCCCGCACGCGCTCTGCACAGCATCCGGCGCGACTTCAGAAGGACGGCCGGAGGGGACGGCAGGACACCGGCGGGGCCGGCGGAACGCCAACAGGGTCGGCTGGAAAACCGGCGGGGTCGTCGGAGTGCCGGCGGGGTCGGCCGAGCTTCAACGGGCTCTAGCAGTGCGGGAGTTGTGGTGGTCAGCGTGCCGCCGCCTGCCCCACCGACTCCACCAGCGGCAGCAGCCGGTGCGGCACCCGCTCCCGCAGCGCGACCTCCGTCCGGGTGCGGACCACGCCCGGGACGCTGATCAGCTTCTGGATGACGTCCTCCAG
>DATCQX010001220.1:0-6338 GCA_036569285.1 Streptomyces sp. | reverse complement strand
CTCCTCCACGCGGGCCGTCGCCTGGTCGTGGTCGTGGGCCAGGAGGAGGCGGCAGTCCTGGGAGTGGGCCGGGCGGACGTGCGGGAGCCAGCCGAGCCAGGACCACTCGGCGGCGCGCTCCTCCAGCGTGCGGGCCCGGTCGGTCGTCAGCAGCACGACCTCCAGGGTGTCCGGGGAGTGCAGCGCGGCGAACTGGGCGAGGACCGCGCGGGCCAGCCCCGACAGCCGGGGACGGGGACCGGCCAGCCCCAGCGCGCCCGCCTCCCGCAGACCGGCGGTGACCGGGACGGCCGGCAGGACCGTGCCGTCCGCCGTCGTGCGGTCGGCGGTCGCGAGGCGGACCGTCAGGAACTCGGAGTGCTCGGGGGCGCGCTCCCACAGGCGCGGTCCCGGACCCAGCGCGGTGAGCAGCAGTGCCGCCGGGTCGGGCCAGATCTCGGGGCCGGGCGCGGGCGCGCCGGACGGCGTGTCCTCGTGGGCGGGGTCCTCCGCGTAGGTCTCCTGGCCGTCCGCCTCCTGCGCGCCCCGGTTCCCGGTCAGCCGGCGCGCCCACGCGGAGAGGCCCCCGCGCCTGCGGCCACCCTGAGAGGGCTCTTCCTGCGCGCCGTGCACACCGTCGCCCGCGCGCGTGCGCGAGGCTTCGGCCTGCTCGGCGGCGGTCCCGAACCCGGAACGGCCGCCGTGGGTCTCGCCGGAGGCGGGGGTGTAGGCGCCGGGGGCGCCGGTGGACGCACCGGAGGACCTGGCGACAGGGCGGGCCCCTCCGGGCAGCGTCCCGTCGAACCGGGCGCGTCCGTCGCCGTCGGCACGGGCGTCGGCTCCGGCAGGCGTCTTTGCCCCGGCCCGCTCGCCCCCCGCGTGCGTCCCGTCCCCTCCCCGGCTCTCCATCCGGGGCGCGCCCCCCTGCCCCGGCACCAACTGCCCGGCGCCCGCGCGCGTGGAGCCCCACTCCGGGTCCAGGCCGCCGTACGCGTGCGCGGTGGGCGTGTTGTCGTGGTCCACGCGCGCGGGGGCGACGCGGATGTGGCCCTCGCCGTCCGGGGTCGTCGGCACGCGGGAGGCGGTGTCGCCGGGAGGAGCCAGGCGCAGGGCGGACTCACCGATGCGCAGGAGGGCGCCCGGCGGGAAGTGGACGGCGCGGTCGGCGACGCGCGCGCCGTCGAGGGTGGTGCCGTTCGTGGAGCCGAGGTCGGTGACGGTGACCCGGCCGTCGGGGGCGAGGGTGACCGCGCAGTGCACGCGCGACACGTCCGGGTCGTCCAGCGGGACGTCCGCCTCCGTGGAGCGGCCGACGCGGATCTGCCCGCCGTGCAGGAGGTGCACCCCGCCCGCGTCCGGGCCCGCGACGACGTGCAGACGGGCCGGCGCGTCGTCGATCTCGGGGTGGGCCTCCGGGGCCGCGGGGACGGCCAGGGAGAGGACGGCGCCGTCGGTCAGGGGCGGCTCGCCGAGCGTCGTCCGCGTCGCGTCCAGGCGCTGCTCGCCCGCGTACAGGGCGACCGCCCCGCTTCCGGGGGCCTCGCCGGTCACGGCCGACGCCAGCGCGGAGGCGACCGCGGACAGCGCCGTCCCCGCCGGTGCCGTCACCAGCACGTCGCGGCTCGCGGTCCGGCCCCGGCCCTCCGGGACCAGGGCCTGCGGGTCTACGACGGTCAGCCGGATCTGCATCGCCGTCAGCGGTCCCTTCTGCCCCGGGCGCGGGCTTCCCCCGCCCCGCACGAGCACGTCGGCCAGTACTGGGGGCATCCTCGCACCTGTCACTGACAACGCGGACGCCGCCGGCCCCCGAGTGATCTTGATTGGTCGGCTCTGCCCGCAAAAGTGCCTGGCGGATGTTCCGCCGATGATCACTTGAGATCCGTCACGTTTCGGGACCGGCAACCATCGGACCGCGGAACGCGTCTTTCCGGGGAAGCAGGCGGACTTCCCGGTCCAACCCGGTCATTCGCCGTCAGGACGTTGACAGGCCGTCGAACGCGCGAGGGAGGACGCCCGTACCCATAGCGGGACGACAGCCCCGTCCCGGGGCCACGGCACTACAGTGGTCGGAACATATGCAGGCACATCGGCAATCACCAGGGAGCGCGTGACGTGCGGCCAGTCGGCAGCAAGTACTTGCTTGAGGAGCCGCTCGGGCGCGGCGCCACGGGCACCGTCTGGCGTGCCCGCCAGCGTGAAGCCGCAGGTGCCGAGGCCGCCGTGCCCGGCCAGCCCGGTGAGACCGTCGCCATCAAGGTCCTCAAGGAGGAGCTGGCGAGCGACCCCGACGTCGTCATGCGCTTCCTGCGCGAGCGCTCGGTCCTGCTGCGCCTGACCCACCCGAACATCGTCCGGGTCCGCGACCTGGTCGTCGAGGGCGATCTGCTCGCCCTGGTCATGGACCTCGTCGAGGGCCCCGACCTGCACCGCTACCTGCGCGAGAACGGCCCCTTCAGCCCCGTCGCCACGAGCCTGCTCACCGCCCAGATCGCCGACGCGCTCGCGGCCAGCCACGCCGACGGCGTCGTCCACCGCGACCTGAAGCCCGCCAACGTCCTGCTGCGCCAGTACGGCGGCCAGATGCACCCCCTGCTGACCGACTTCGGCATCGCGCGCCTCGCCGACTCCCCGGGCCTCACCCGCACCAGCGAGTTCGTCGGCACGCCCGCGTACGTCGCGCCGGAGTCCGCCGAGGGCCGCCCGCAGACCTCCGCCGTCGACATCTACGGCGCCGGCATCCTGATGTACGAGCTGGTCACCGGCCGTCCGCCGTTCGGCGGGGGCTCCGCGCTCGAAGTCCTCCACCAGCACCTGAGCGCCGAACCGCGCCGCCCCTCGAACGTCCCGGAACCCCTGTGGACGGTCATCGAGCGCTGCCTGCGCAAGGACCCGGCACAGCGCCCCGGCGCGCAGAGCCTCGCCCGCGCGCTGCGCATCGTCGCCGAGGGCGTCGGTGTGCACGCGAACTCGATGCAGATCGCCGCCGCCGAGGGCGTCGGCCACATCCTCACCCCCGACCCGGCCCCCGCGGCCGTCCCCGGCGCCGACGGCTCCGCCGACCCCACCCAGGTGCTGCCGCACAGCGCCCCCGGGGGCGCGTACGACCCGAACGCCGCCACCAGCGTGCTCCCGCACACCGGCGCGCCCCAGCCCGCGGGCGCCGCCGACCCCACCGCCGTGCTCCCCCCGGTCGGCGCCCCGGACCCCACGGCCGTCCTCCCGCCGGTCCCCCCGGGCCAGCAGGGCCCCGGCGCGCAGGAGCCGCACCCCTGGCAGAGCCAGCTGCGCGCCGCGCGGGACCGCAACGAGCAGACGCAGGTCCAGTACCTCGACCCCGGTGAGGACCCGCTGCGCCGCCGCCCTCAGCGGCAGGTCGCCCGCCCCCAGCAGCAGCCCCCGCAGGGCCCGCCGCACCAGGGCCCGCCTCCCGGACGCCCGCAGCAGGGCCGCCCGCCCCAGGGCCGTCAGCAGGGCCCGTCCGTCCAGGCGTACGGCTACCCGCAGCAACAGGCCCCCCAGCAGCAGTACGCGCCTCCGCCGCAGCAGTACGCGCCCCCGCAGCCGCCTCCCCAGCAGCAGCGGTACGCGCCCGCGCCCGCGCCGGAGCGGCGGCCCCAGCGGCCCGCCCCGGAGCCGCGCGAGCGCGAGTCCCGCGAACCGCGCCGGCGCAGCGCCAACCCGATGCGCATCCCGGGGCTCGGCTGCCTCAAGGGCTGCCTCTTCACGATCGTCATCCTGTTCGTCGCGAGCTGGCTGATCTGGGAGTTCTCGCCGCTCCAGGGCTGGATCGGGTCCGGGAAGGGCTACTGGGACCAGCTCACCGACTGGTTCGGCTCGGTCACCGGGTGGCTCGACAACCTGGGCAACTGACCGGCCGGGGCGAACGCCCGCGCGGGCGACTGACCGGCGAGTCTGGGGATTTGTCGACATCCAGCGGGTGATTTCCGCCTCCGCTGCGGAGGTTGGCTCCCCGGGCGCGTACGTTGTCTGCAACACGCGTCGGTAGGAGCAGTCTTGGCACGGAAGATCGGCAGCCGGTACACCGCCCACCAGATCCTCGGGCGGGGCAGCGCCGGCACGGTGTGGCTCGGTGAGGGTCCCGAGGGTCCCGTGGCGATCAAACTGCTGCGCGAGGACCTCTCGTCGGACGAGGAACTGGTCGGACGGTTCGTCCAGGAGCGCACGGCACTGCTCGGGCTCTCCCACCCGAACGTCGTCTCCGTACGGGACCTGGTGGTCGACGGCAACGACCTCGCGCTCGTCATGGACCTCGTCCGCGGCACGGACCTGCGCACGCGCCTGGACCGCGACCGGCGGCTCTCGCCCGAGGCGGCCGTCGCGATCGTCGCCGACATCGCCGAGGCACTCGCCGCGGCGCACGCGGCAGGGGTCGTCCACCGCGACGTGAAGCCCGAGAACGTCCTCCTGGACATGCAGGGACCCCTCGGGCCCGGCGCGTCCCACCAGGCGCTCCTGACGGACTTCGGCGTCGCGAAGCTGATCGACACGCCGAAGCGCACCAAGGCCACGAAGATCATCGGAACACCCGACTACCTCGCCCCCGAGATAGTCGAAGGCCTCCCCCCGCGCGCGTCCGTCGACATCTACGCCCTCGCGACGGTCCTCTACGAACTCCTCGCCGGCTTCACCCCCTTCGGCGGCGGCCACCCCGGAGCCGTCCTGCGGCGGCACGTCACCGAGTCCGTCGCCCCCCTGCCCGGCATCCCCGACGAACTGTGGCAGCTCCTCGTCCAGTGCCTCGCCAAAGCGCCCGCCTCGCGCCTGCGCGCCTCCGAGCTGGCCGCCCGCCTGCGCGAGCTGCTGCCGTCCCTCGCCGGCATGCCGCCCCTGGACGTCGACGAACCCGAGGCCGAACCCGCGGAGACGGCAGCGAGCGACACGGAGGCCGACGCCGCCCCCCGCAGCGCCGTCCGCCGGGGCGCCGTCCCGCTCGTGCCCGGCGCCAAACCCGACTCCAACCGCGACACCCACACCTCGATGCGCGTGCCCGCCGCCGACGAGCTCGCGGGGGGCGCGCACGGCACCGCGCGCGTGCCGCGCGCTTCCGGCGCACCCCGTCCGGGTTCCGCGCGCAACCGGCCCGCCGCCCGCCGCCGGCGCGTCGTCATCAGCGTCGCCGGGGTCGCCGTCGCCGCAGCCGTCGGCGTGGGCGCCTGGCTCGCGACGGCGGACGGCTCCGCCGGTTCGGCGCCCGCGCAGGAGACCGGGAACTCGTCCCCCGCCGCCCCCTGAGGCCGTACTTGCCGGGCGAGCGGAGTCTCTGTCGGTGGTAGCCGTTAGGCTGGGGGTGTGGCAGTCGTCGATGTATCCGAAGAGCTGAAGTCCCTCTCCTCGACCATGGAGTCGATCGAGGCCGTCCTGGACCTCGACAGGCTGAGGGCAGACATCGCCGTGCTTGAGGAACAGGCTGCGGCTCCCTCCCTCTGGGACAACCCGGACGAGGCGCAGAAGATCACCAGCAAGTTGTCCCACCTCCAGGCCGAGGTGCGGAAGGCGGACACCCTGCGCGGTCGCATCGACGACCTCGCCGTCCTCTTCGAGATGGCCGACGAGGAGGACGACCCGGACACCCGCGCGGAGGCCGAGTCCGAGCTGGCGTCCGTCCGCAAGGCGCTGGACGAGATGGAGGTCCGCACGCTGCTCAGCGGCGAGTACGACTCCCGTGAGGCGCTCGTCAACATCCGCGCGGAGGCCGGCGGCGTGGACGCCGCGGACTTCGCGGAGAAGCTCCAGCGGATGTACCTGCGGTGGGCGGAGCAGAAGGGCTACAAGACCGAGCTGATCGAGACGTCGTACGCCGAAGAGGCCGGCATCAAGTCGACGACGTTCGCGGTGCACGTGCCGTACGCGTACGGCCAGCTCTCCGTCGAGCAGGGCACGCACCGGCTCGTGCGGATCTCGCCGTTCGACAACCAGGGGCGGCGGCAGACGTCGTTCGCGGGGGTCGAGGTGCTGCCGGTCGTCGAGCAGACCGACCACGTCGAGATCGACGAGTCCGAGCTGCGGGTCGACGTCTACCGGTCCTCCGGGCCCGGCGGACAGGGCGTCAACACCACGGACTCCGCGGTGCGGCTGACCCACCTGCCGACCGGGATCGTCGTCTCCTGCCAGAACGAGCGCTCGCAGATCCAGAACAAGGCCACCGCGATGAACGTCCTCCAGGCGAAGCTGCTGGAGCGGCGCCGTCAGGAGGAGCAGGCCAAGATGGACGCGCTCAAGGGGGACGGCGGCAACTCCTGGGGCAACCAGATGCGTTCGTACGTCCTGCACCCGTACCAGATGGTCAAGGACCTGCGGACCGAGTTCGAGGTCGGTAACCCCGAGGCCGTGTTCAACGG
>DATCQX010001219.1:0-3219 GCA_036569285.1 Streptomyces sp. | reverse complement strand
TCCGTAGCCCCCGTAATACCCCACAACCCCCCAAGCCTCCTCCCGCTCCACCTCCATCCCCGGAAACCCCGGATCAGCACACAACTCCCCCAGATCCATCGACCACAAATCGACCTCCGCCCCCAACTCCCCCAACTTCCGCGCCAGCACCTGTTGAATCTCCGCCTCCGCCGCACTCCCGGAAACACTCGGCACGGCAATCAACTCCTCCAACGTCCGCACCAACGCCCCCTCATCGACGGCCGCCAGCACAGCGGCCTCCCGCTCGGTGTACACGTGCCGGTACCTCCCTGGACCTAGGGGACGGAGCTAGGGGACCTGAGAGCCCTAGGGGGCCACAGCGGCCACCCCGAACACATACCTGCTCATGCCCACCCGCTCGTACGCCGAGACCGCCGCCGGATTGTCCGCGTCGACCATCAGCGCCGCACACCCGTACCGCCGCACGAGAAAGTCGACGACGTACGCCGAGACGGCTGCCCCCAGCCCCCGCCCTCGGGCGTCGGGTCGGGTGACGACCCCCGCGAGGAACCCGCACCCCTCGGCGGACCAGGCATCGGCGGCGACGGCCGACACCCGGTCCCCGTCCCGCACCCCGGCCCACCGCCCCACCCCCGCCCGTCCGGGCTGGGCGTGCGACGAGGGAAACCACTCCCGGAACAGTTCCCCCGCGGCCCGCTCCCCCGCCGCGTCGAGCCACTCGACCCCCTCGGGGGCCCCGGGCGGCACGGAGGTCTCCATCCACAGGAACTCCGGCCCACCAGGGGAGAGTTGCGGCACCCCCCGAACCAGCCGCCGCACCAACTCCGCTTCCCCGAACGGCCGATACGTCGGCCCGAACTCCGCGAGCAACCGCCCGACGAGCACGACGGCGTCGTCCGCGTCCCCCTCCACGGCGATCCGGTCCCGCCCGGACAGCCCGGCCGCGACCACGGCGGACGCGCCCCCGAACCGGTGGACGACACCCAACTCCCCGGCGGCCCACCGGAGATGCTCAACCACCCCCGACAGTGAACCCGATCACCGACCCACCCCCCGCCCGCCGATGCGCATACGGCGTCCCCCCGTGCGACAACGCGACCTCGCGGACGATCGACAACCCCAGCCCGGACCCCGGCAGGGAACGCGCGTCCGCAGCACGGTAGAAGCGGTCGAACACCCGCGTGAGGTCGTCCTCGGAGATCCCGGGCCCCCGGTCCAGTACCTCGACCCGCACGGTCCCCGGCCGCGCGGGCCCGGTGACGCTGATCTCGATCGGCCCCTTCCCCTCGCGGTCGAACTTGGCAGCGTTCTCGACGAGGTTGGAGACGGCCCGCTGCAACGACCCCGGCCGCCCGTCGGTCGTCGTGTCCCCACTGACCCGCACGACGATGTCCCGCCCGCTCCGCCGCCGGACGACCCCGGCGACTTCCTCGGCGATGTCCGCGAGGTCGACCCGCTGGGGAGGCTCCGTATCGGACTGCCCCGCGGCAAGATCGACGAGTTCGTTGACGAGATCGGTCAGCTCGCGCGCCTCCTGCCCGAGATCGGCGACCAGTTCTTCCCTTGTGGAGAGCGGCAGTTCGTCTATCCGCCGCAGCAGGGAGATGTTGGTGCGCAACGACGTGAGCGGCGTCCGCAACTCGTGCCCGGCGTCCTGGACGAGCCGCCGCTGATCCTCCTCGGACTGCGCGAGCCGCCCCAGCATCCGGTCGAAGGCCCGCCCGAGCCGCCCGACCTCGTCGTACCCGGTGACGGGAACTTGGATGCCCAGACGGCGAGTTCGGGCGACGTCCTCGGCGGCCATGGTCAGCACGACGAGCCGCCGGGTGATCCGGCGGGCCAGCCACCAGCCGAAGAGCCCGGCGGCGGTGACGACAAGTGCCATGA
Organism: Streptomyces sp.; assembly: GCA_036569285.1. Classification (GTDB taxonomy): domain Bacteria; phylum Actinomycetota; class Actinomycetes; order Streptomycetales; family Streptomycetaceae; genus Streptomyces. Next base: position 1,350 of record DATCQX010001219.1, on the reverse strand, counting down.
GCACAAAGGTGCGTTGCTGGAGATTGCGCAGCAAGTCCTCGGTACCGCTGAACTCCTGGGCCACCTGAACGGCCCCCCAGCCCCGCCCGAGGGAGACGGTGGCGACACGGTAGACGTCGTCCCCGACATCGACGTCCTTGTGCTCGACGAGCGTCCCGGCGCCGGTCGCGGCGGCGACCTTGCGATCCGCGTCGGTGACCGGCAGCTTGGGCTGCCCGGGATCGACAACGTCCCCACCGGGGCCGAGAACTTGCACGTTCGTCCGGGCGGGCCGCACGAGATCGTGCCCCGGCGCGGACGACGAGAAGTCCTCGGGCCGCATCTTCTGCTGCCGTACCTCGTCCCGCAGATCCTGCACGACCTCGCTGAAGACGGTCTGCTGGTCGACGCGCACGAGCCGCGCGGCGGCGTTGTACGACAGGATGCCGACGAGCATGGTCACGGCCGCGGTGACCGCCGCGAAGGACAGCGCGAACGTCGTCCCGAGCGCGGCGAGCCCCGGCCGGCGGCGCGCGAGCAGCCGCCGCAGCCGGCCCACTCAGTCCTCCCTGAGGACGTACCCCACACCTCTGACGGTGTGAATCAGCTGAGGTGCTCCGGGCTCGTCGAGTTTCCGCCGCAGATATCCCACGTAGACGGCGAGATTCTTCGAACCGGGCCCGAAGTCGTATCCCCAGATGCGGTCGTAAATGGTGGAGTGGTCGAGAACGATCCCCGAATTGCGGACGAGGAGTTCGAGCAGCTCGAATTCGGTGCGGGTCAGCTCCAGTTCACGCGCGCCGCGCCAGGCCCGCCGCGCCTGGGGGTCCATGCGCAGACCGGCGGCCTCGATGTGCCGGTCGGACACGGGCGCCTCCTTGGGGGCGGGCGCGCTGGCCGGGGCGGGGCCGACCGCGCCGGTACCGCTGCGCCGCATCAGCGCCCGCAGCCGCGCGAACACCTCCTCGACGTCGAAGGGCTTGACGACGTAGTCGTCCGCACCCGCGTCGAGGCCGGCGATCCGGTCGGCGGTCTCGACGAGCGCGGTCAGCATGAGGATCGGGGTGCGGTCACCCTCGGCCCGTAGTACCCGGCATACCTGGAGCCCGTCGATGCCGGGCATCATCACGTCGAGGACGAGCACGTCCGGCGGTGACTTGTGCGCGTGCGCCAGCGCTTCCACACCGTCCGCCACCGCCGTGACCTGGTACCCCTCCAGCGTCAGTGCCCGTTCCAGGGCATGGCGGATGGCTCGGTCGTCTTCGGCAAGCAATACGGTCTGAGGCACTGCTCCAGTCTGCCAAGCCGAAAGGCTCAAGGGCGGTGACGACCGCCATGACGATCACCCTTTTTACCTGCCTCTCACCGTGT
>DATCQX010001218.1:0-4542 GCA_036569285.1 Streptomyces sp. | reverse complement strand
GCAGGATGAAGCCGGGTTCGTGCTCGCGCAGCGTCTTTAGCAGGCCCGGTGCACGTGCGGGTGCAGGCGTGGGCGGTGGACTCGCTGATCCCGAACCCGGCGGCGATCTTCGCCAGCGTGGTGTGTTCGCGCACCGGGACGGACGGAGCTTGCAGCGCCGGTCGCCCTCGCGGGTGACGATCAGCATGGCCACCCACTCCACGAGTGCATGCGGCAGGTTGGATGACCAACGAGGCCCCCGAGCAACGTGATTGAGACGTCAGACATCTCGATCAACAGCCCGGGGGCCTCGCTTGTTGCGCTTCGCAGCCGTCACCTGATCGGTGGCCAACTCGAAGAAGCTCACTCAACGACCGTGTCGAGTCGCCTGCGCGATCGGTGGGGCAAGGGTGTAGAGCCTCTCATCGCTCAGCGACAGGACTGCTTGGGTGTGGATCAGTCCTGCGGCACGTTTCTTGAGGTAGTAGTCCCGCGATGTGCTCGGACACGTTTGGGCCGGCGCAGGTTGCCGCTGCGTTGGTCGGAGTCCCGGGGCACCGGGGCCAGGTCGGCGGCGGCAGCAAAACGGTCGGGATTCGCGTAGTTGACCATGTCACCGACGGCGGCTATACGGTGCGGGCCAGGCGGGCGGGGACGTGGACGAGGTGGGCGCGCAGGGTGGCGGTGGTGGCCTTGGCGTGGAAGACGGAGGCCAGGGCGCGCGCGGCCCGTAGCAGGTTGGAGGTCATTGCCCACAGGGTCAGCCACGCCGCGTTCGCCTGGAAGTTTCCGGAGGGCAGGTGCGCGAGGGCCGCGGACCTTCCGTCGGCGATCGCCTGCTCGACGACCGCGTGTTGCCGGCTGTGCAGTTCGGCCTCCAGCCTGGTGAAGGGGCTGTTGGCGAAGACCGGATGGTAGCGCCAGGAGTCGAACAACTCGCCCTGCCCGGAAGGTGCGTGGGGAATCAAGTGCCTCACCCGGCGCAGGTGATTTCGGTGACCTCCGCGTCCGAGATCGTCTCGCCGGTGACCGGGTCCATGAAGGCGTCGGGGGAGCGGATCGGCACCCAGGCATCGTCGCTGAGGCTGCCGATCGCGGCGGTGATGGAGGGGTCCATGCCGGTAGTCGGCGAGAAGTTCGCGCCGGCCGTGCGGCAGGCGGTCACCACGTCGGCGGTGCGGAACTTGCTGTCTGCGCGCACCATCCGGATCCCTGTCTCGCCCGTTTCGCGGGCCATGTTCAGGACCTTGGCCACAAAACCCTTCGCGCTGCGGACATCAGCGGCCTTGCGGCGGCGCAGCCGCACCGCTGCGATCACCGGCCGGGGGACCGGGGTGGACAGACAGGATGGGGTGCAGGGTGCGTCGGCCCTTGAGGCGGCCGTGCTCGGCACCCTGCTTGGTCCGCCCGAAGACGCGGCGGTGGGTGGGGTCGATGTCGATGAAGAATCAGCTCACCTGCGCCGGGCGACAGCGGGGCGTGTCTGGCCAGGAAGTCGCGGTGGACCCGGTGGAGTTGCCGGTTGTGGCCGTGGGTGAAGGAGCGCAGGAAGGTGCCCGGCGTGGAGGGTGCCCGTATGCCGGTGAAGGCCCGATCCCTCGCGCCGTGGCGCAGCCGGTCGGCATCGACGATGGAGCCGGCCCCGGCCCGCAGCGCGTTCAGCAGCGACTTCACCTTGGCCGCCGGATGGGCCCCGCCGCTGTTGTCGGCCGCCTAGATGCGAACGGCGAGCCCGGCCCGCTCGGCGAGAGCGACCAGAGGCAGCAGCCTTGCGTCCGCGATCGGATCCGGCTCGTCGAAGAGCGCAAAGACATGGACGGCGGCAGAGGAAGACCGAATCGCGGAAGAGCCTTGTCGCCGTGCGTGCCGGAAGCCTCAAGGGCTCCCATGATCGCAGGTCACAAGGCTCTTCCGCGTCTCAGGAAGGGCTGTCCACAGGCGTCAAGCCGGTGGATCCGGGTTCAGTCTCTCGCGGTACTCGATCGGTGGCGCTTTGAACGGCCGATGATCGACGACGAGGGAGAGGAGCGCGACACATGAACCGGCCCGGGCGATGCCCGAGGTGGCGACCGTCACTCGTCAACTGATCGGAGTCAGCTGCCAGAGCTCGGAGTCGGCCCCGTTGTCGGTGTTCTGGAGCGTGCTCGCTCCGGGGTCGGTCGAGGCTCCGGAGACGTCCAGCGGGAGCCCGCTGCGCACGTTGACCAGCTTGACGTAGCCGTTGTCGGCCTCGACCACCTTCCACAGGTGGTCGTCGTGGCCGTCGTCGTCCCATTGCACGGCGCCCGCGCCCGCGTTGCCGGAGCCGCCGGCGATGCCGAGCAGCAGGCCGCTGTTGACGTTCTTGAGCTTGTACTGGTCGTTGCCGGCGGGGATCAGCCGCCACTGCTGGTTGGCGGTGGCGTCCGCGCTCTGCTGCACGACCGCACCGCCGTCCGTGGTGGAGGCGCCGTCGATCCCCAGGTCGAGGTTGCTCTTCTTGTTGGTGATCTGGATCGCCGGGGCCTTCTGGCTGGCGATGGTGACCTGGCCGGGGTAGGCGGCCACCAGCGGGTCGGTGACCGAGGAGGGGGCATCGGTGTCCACCACGATCCGGTCGCTCATCCCGTCGTAGTGGGCGGCGGCGTAGTAGATCGTCGAGCCGACCGGCTCGATCTGGTCGACGGCGGCGACGATGATCTTCTGGACCTGCGCGGCGGTGAACTGGGCGCTGCGGGTGGTGGTCGGGGTGGGCCAGCTGGTCGGGGTGTTGCCGTTGGAGTCAGTCCAGTGCTGCGGGATCTGCAGGTTGTTGATGTCACCGGCGTAGTCGGACGGGAAGGTGATCACCGGGCCGGTGTTCGGGTCCTCATAGGCGGACAGGGCGCAGTTGTAGTCGGCCAGCGCCTGCAACTGCTCGCTTGCCGCGGTCGCGCCGCTCTTGTTGCCGGGGTTGGACGTGAGCGAGAGCTGCGGCTCGCACACGGTGGGCGGGGTGCTCGCGGGCGGGCCCTGGATGACGACCTGGTCGGGGTACTTGGCGGCCAGCGGGTCGGTGACGGACGAGGGGGCGCTGGTCTGCACGATCACCCGGTCGCTCGCGCCGTCGTAGGCGGCGGCCAGGGAGTAGGTGGTGGTGTCGTTGCCGGGCTGGATGGCGTCGAGGACCGCGTTCTGCACGCTGTTGAGCTGGTCCTGCGTGAACACAGAGCTTTTGACGGTCGTGGGGGTGGGCCAACTGGTCGGGGTGTTGCCGTTGGAGTCGGTCCAGTCGCTCGGGTGTTGCAGGTTGTTGATGTCACCGGTGTAGTCGGACGGGAAGATGATCGTCGGGGAGCCGGTTTTCGGGTCCTCGAACGCGGTGAGGGCGTGGTTGTAGCCCGCGAGTTCCACCACCTCCTCCCAGTCGGAACCAGTGGCGGTGTCGGCGTGTGCGGCCGCGGCCGGCAGCAGCGACCCGCCCGCCAGCACGAGCGACAGGAGGGCGAGCAGGGCGGCGTGCGGCCGCTCCCGCAGCGCGGAGCGCATGCGGCGCGGCGCTGTTGATGCGTTTTCCAACATGGTCTTCCTTGGGTCCGAAGGGCGGGCGATCACGGCGGCGTCTGCGTGGCCGGTTGTGTCGAGGGTCGAGCCGGTCTCAGCCATTGCCGTTATCGCCCCTGCACCGGGTGATCGCTGAGCAGCCGCGGTGGTAGGGGTTCGCCGGGATCGAGGGCACGCCGAGGTAGGTGTCCCTGTTGAAGTGGGCGCTCGGGTCAGCGGACGGGTCATAGGTCATCCGCGCCTGGGCATGGGCGGGGTTGCCTATGAAGCGGTCGTACGTGAACGTCTGACCTCGGTATTCGAGCTGGCCATTGACGACCTGCGCCCTCATGCGGTACACGCGCACGCCAGTGATCGCGGTGTTGGGGATGTGGTGGATGTACGCCCACTCCTGCTGGCCCCCGAAACGCGCCAGCCCGGGGTTTCCGCGCACCTGGTCGTCGGTGTAAAGAGCGTTCCGCGCCATCTGGGAATCGATGACGTACACGTAGGTGTCCGCCTCCACCCAGCGGCCGGTGCACTGACCGGTCAGCGTCCAACCCATCCCCGGAAAGGGAGTCCACTGCGCATTCGGGCGGCCGGACCGGCAGGGATTCGTCAGCGCCGCACCCAGATTGCGGCCACCCTGGCTGCGGGCGAAGGTTTCCGACACCGACAGACTCGCGCTCGTGGAGATGTAGCCGCTGCCGTCGCGGCCTTGGATGTGGCGCGGGAGGTCGTAGTCGGTACCGACCGCCGTGAAGCCGTTGTTGAAGATCTCGTACGGCGACCGCGAGTCCCCGCGGTACACCTCGTTCGGCAACTGCCGTTCGCTCACCGTGTCGGTGTTGACGATGTTGGAACACGAGGAGCCGTTGCCGAAGCCGCCCGCGCAGAAGCCGTACCCTACCGCGCGCGCCGGGCTGGTCGAGACGAGGGCCTGGGTCAGGATGACCGCGACGGCGGCGAGGACCGCCGCGAGTGCTGATATCCGGTAGCGCATCCGCCACTGGGGCAGAAGCGTTGCTGCTCGATTGAACATGGGCTCTCCGTGTCGGGGGG
>DATCQX010001217.1:0-5481 GCA_036569285.1 Streptomyces sp. | reverse complement strand
GCCTCGGCCACCGCGGTGTGGAAGTCGTCGTCCGCCTGGTTGAAGATGTCGGTCGCACCCTGGACGTATCCGTGCCGGCACTGTTGCATGGCGACCTCGACGGTGCGTAGTTCTGCTGGCGTCGCCCGGGTCGCCGCGAGCCTGGCGGCGGCCGTCTCCTGGACCCTGCGGAACTCGAACAGCATGAGGACGTGATCGAGGTCGACGGGCCGGAAGAAACCGCCCCAGCGGCTGGTGATCAGCATGCCTTCGTCGTCCGCGACGAACAGTCCGCGCCCCTTGTGCGTCCGGACCCGGCCGAGCGCCGAGAGGATCTTCACCGCGTCTCGGACGATGCCCCGGCTGGTGTGCAGTCGCAGGGCGAGGTCGTGCTCCGTGGGCATCCGGTCGCCGGGGACCAGCCGTGACTCGGCGATGAATTCGAGGATCCGCTCCGCCGCGACCTCGTATCCGGGCCGGTAGTCGCGTCGCGCGTCCGCGCCGTTCGCCACTGCTGGCACGGCGGGCGTGTCGTTCATCTGTCCTGCCTCCGGGTGGCTGCGGCGACGGTGAATGATCAACTTTAAACCGCGTTCATCATAGGCGCGCGGCTCAGATAAGTCGTACTCATCGGCTGCTCTTGATCGTGGGTCCGTGTGTATGTCAGGGCTTGGCATGCCTATTTAGCTGCGCATATGACTCATAGTAGTCGCACTGATACCTCTATCGAATCTCAAGAAAAGACTGACACACCTCTTGACTCGGACTTCGATGTGGCAGCTAATTTCTTCCGCGGCGGTGATGACAGAGCCGTCAGCCTCACGCAAACGGAGTGGAGTCGCTCATGTCCGTCTACAAGCCTTTGGGCACCCGGGAGACAGGGACCAGCAGGAGACGTGTCGCGTCGCTGGCCGCCTGTGCGGCCACGGTGCTGCTGACCGTGACCGCCTGTGGTGGCGGCACCGAGCGCACCACGAACAAGGACGGTTTCGCCCAAGTCCCGCAGAAGGACGGGACGTTGACCGTGTGGGTGGATGCGACCCGGGTCCAGGCCGCGAAGCTGTACCAGAAGCAGCATCCCGACGTGAAGCTGAACATCGTCACCTACGACGGTGACGCCAACGGTTCGAACTACCTGCAGACGAAGGTGCAGTTGTTCAACCGGACCAAGAAGGGCTGGCCGGACGTCGTCTTCAGCTCCCAGAACAACGAGGCGAGCTGGGCGGTCCAGGCGGGCTTCGCGGCTCCGCTGAACAAGGGTCTGATACCTGCCGCGACCCTCGGAGGGTTCGCGGACGGTGCCAATGACGTCTGCACGGTGAACGGGACTCTGTACTGCCTGCGCAACGACCTCTCCCAGGTGGTGCTCTGGTACGACGCGCCGCTGATGAAGAAGTTCGGCTACACGGTGCCCACGACGTGGGAGGAGTACCAGGCGCTCGGCGAGAAGGTCGCCAAGGAACACCCCGGGTACCTCGTGGGGGATGCGGGCGACTCCTTCACGCCCGAGATCTACCTGTGGGCGGGCAAGTGCGGCGCCAACCACATCACCGGCCCGAAGGCCGTCTCCGTCAACACCACCAGCGAGGCCTGCACGAAGATGGCCAAGCTGATGGACGTCCTGATCCAGAACAAGTCCCTGTCCATCAGCGGGGTGTTCAGCACCGACTTCGCCAAGAACAAAGCCGGCAAGATCCTGATGATGCCCGGTCCGGCCTGGTACGGCGGCGCGGTGTTCAAGAGCACCCTCAAGGTCGCGGCGGGGCGGATCGCGGTGGCCCCTGTCCCGCAGTGGAAGGGCGAGACGTCCCCCTCCACCGGCAATGTCGGGGGCGGGACCTGGCTGCTGTCCCAGCACTCCGCGCACCTGAAGGCCGCGACCGACTTCCTGACGTGGGTCACCACCGACACCGCCTACCAGGGCAAGGAGGCACCGGGCTTCCCCGCCTACGCCCCGGCGGCCGAGACCTGGCTGACGGGACAGGGCGCCTCCGGCTACTACGCCAGTGACCTGAACGCCCTCAAGGCCGCGTCCACGCAGGTGTGGCCGGAGTGGGGGTCGGGTCAGTTCAGCCAGGAGGCGATCTGGGCCGCCACCGTCAAGCCGGGCCTGACCCAGGGCAAGACCGTCGAATCGCTGCTGCCGGCCTGGCAGGACTCGATCGTCAAGTACGCCAAGTCCAACGGATACCAGGTCTCCCCGTGACCCTCACCCACTCCCCGGCCCGGCGCCCCCGCGGCACCGCCCGGCAGAGCCGGGCCGGAATGGCCTTCGTCGCCGGGTACGTGATCCTGCTGCTCGCCTTCGGCGTCCTGCCCACCGGGTACGCGATCTACTTCGCCTTCACCGACGCCGGAGGCACCTTCACCGGCTTCTCCAACTTCGTCACCACCGCACAGGACTTCCGCTTCGTCGACTCCCTGAGCCACGTCGCCCTGTACCTCCTGTTCTGGCTGGCGTCCCTCGTGGTGTTCGTCGTGGCCCTGGCGCTGATGCTGCACCGCCTGTCCTCCGGGCCCCTCAGCCAAGCCCTGCGCTTCCTCTACTACATCCCCGGAGCGCTCGCCGGCGCCGCGAGCGTCCTGGTGTGGCTGTTCATGCTCGACCCGACGGTCAGTCCGGTGGCCTCGCTCCTGGAGTCGCTGGGCTTCGACACCTTCGGCGAGGTCATCGCGCCCGGCAACCTGCCCCTGCTGTTCACGGTCATCGCGTTCTGGACCGGCGCGGGCGGCTGGATCGTCGTCATGTACGGCGCGCTCAACAACATCCCCAAGGATGTGATGGAGGCCGCCCGGATCGACGGGGCGGGCGCCTGGCAGACCGCCTGGCACGTGCAGATCCCGATGCTCCGCAAGTGGATCGTGTACATGGTGATCCTGGCGTTCGCGGGCGGCGCGCAGCTCTTCGTCGAGCCGCAGTTGTTGTCCCTCGCGAGCGTGGGGGTGGCCGGGCGCGACTACTCGCTCAACCAGCTGACGTACGACTTCGCGTTCCAGATGAACGACGTCAACGGTGCTGCCGCCGTCTCGGTGGAACTGCTCGTGGTGAGCGTGTCGGTCGCCGGGGTCTTCGTCGCACGATCGGGGTTCTTCGATGCCGACTGACACCCGCCCCACCCTTCCCGACGCCGCTCCTCGTGCGAAACGAGAAAGCCGGCACGGGGAACCCCGGCAGCGTCACCGTCCGCAGCGCCACGTGACCTCACGGCTGCTGGCGGGCTCGATACTCGTCGTCTTCGTGGTGTTCTTCGTGCTGCCGGTGCTGTGGCTGCTGCTCGCGGCGACGAAGACCGATCAGCAACTCGTCCACGACAACCCCCTGTCCTTCGGATCCTGGCACGCGCTCAAGGCCAACTGGCAGGCGCTCACCGCGTTCCAGGACGACGCCGTCCTGCTGTGGCTGCGCAACTCCGCGCTCTACGCCGCGATCTCGCTGGCCATCACGCTCTGCCTGGCCGTTCCTGCCGGATACGCGCTGGCGATGACCGAGTTCCGCGGCCGGCGCACGCTCCTGATCGCGACCCTCGTCGTGATGCTGATGCCGAACGCCACGCTGGTGGTGCCGCTGTTCCTGGAACTCAACGCGGTCCAGCTCATTGGCACGATGTGGTCGATCATCCTGCCGTACGCGTTCTACCCGTTCGGCGTGTACCTCACCTACATCTACTTCAGCACCGCCGTCCCGAAGGACCTCCTGGCCGCGGCCCGTATCGACGGCTGCTCCGAGTTCGGCGTCTTCCGCCACGTGGCCCTGCCGCTGGCGACCCCCGTCATCGCGCTCGTCGGGTTCTTCAGCTTCGTCGCGAACTGGACCAACTACTTCCTGCCCTACGTGATGCTCCCCGACAGCGAACAGATGCCCATCCAGGTGGGCGTCGCGAGCCTGCTGAGCAACGTGCCGTCGTTCAACCCGACTGTCGGCGACCTCGCGATCCAACGCCCGCAGCTGGCACTGGCCACGTTGGTCGCCATCACCCCTGTGCTCGTCGTGTTCCTGTTCGCCCAGCGTTTCCTGGTCAGCGGAATGCTCGCCGGCGCCACCAAGGAGTAACAGTCCTCATGCCCTACAGCCCCGACCACCCCGCTCCCGACGTCCAGGCCACGGTGCCGCTGCTCGAACCACCCGGCTGGGCCGTCGCCCAGCGGTCCCTGTTCGACCTCCTCGACCACGCCTGGCGCCGCTTCGCCCGCGACTTCACCGGCCCCGACGGACGCCTCAACTACACCGGCCCGCTCACCACCCGCGACGGCGTGGACGACTTCTACGAAGTGTTCTTCAACTGGCCCCAGCTCTACCTCCTCGGCGGCGCCGACGACCTCCTGCCCGCAAGCGAGAAGCACTGGGAGGGCGTCACCAAGCAGCTCACCGAACTGGACATGCTGCGCGACGAGTTCGAGCGCGGCTACGACTGGTTCCACCAGGGCGAGAGCCTGCTGCTGCTCTACTTCCTGTGCATGGCGGCCCCCGACCGCTGGCGTGAACGCGCCCTGCGCTTCGCCGAGTTGTACGTCGACCCCGCCCATGGCAACTACGACCCCGAACACCGCGTCATCACCCGCCCCCACAACGGCAGCGACCCCGACCGCACCGGCCTCTTCGACGGCGACGTCTACCCCTGGCTGCCCAAGGAGGCCGACACCTACGGCTACCCGCTCGAATGGATCCCCGAGGCCCAGGACGGCCCCTACCCGCTCTCGGCGGACCCGCGGCTCGGCGACCAGATGCGGGACCGGATGGGCGTCGGCGACACCACGATGAACCTCGCCGCGGCCGGCCTGGTCCTCAACGCCTGGATCCTGACCGGCGAGGAGCGCTACCGGGACTGGATCGTCGAGTACGTGGGCGCCTGGCGCGAGCGAACCCGGGAACACGGCGGACTGATACCGGACAACGTGGGCCCGGACGGCGTCGTCGGCAGCCTGCTCGAAGGGCGCTGGTACGGCGGCCACTACGGCTGGTCCTGGCCGCACGGCTGGCACAGTCTCGGCCACGCGGCCTGCGTGGGGGCGCTCGCGGCGGCCACGGTCACCGGTGACGACGACTACCTCTCCATGGTCGCGACCTCGCTCGACACCCTCATAGGCCACGCCAAGGTCATGCCGTACACGGAGGCGGACTCCAGCCTCCCCTCCAAGTGGGCCGTCGAACTCGGCCCCGAGGAGAGGCGTACGCCCACCCCGCATCTGCCGTTCCGGCACAACGACTCCGGCTGGTTCGACTACAACCCGGCCACGCCCCCCGTCCCGGTGGCCCTGTGGCACCACACCTCCTCCGACGCCGACCGGGCCCGGCTGGAGGGGCTGCGCGAAGTGGACGGCATCGACTGGCGCACGGTGCGGCCGTTCAGGTCCAAGGAGGACTCCGGGCACGAGAAGGCGTGGTTCGCCTTCCTCGCCGGGGACGACCCCGACTACCCGGAGCGCATCCTCGCCATGGCGCAGGCCCAGGTCCGTCACCGGCTGCGGCGCATCGACCGCTACCGCGACCTCGACGTCCCCGAG
>DATCQX010001216.1:0-2961 GCA_036569285.1 Streptomyces sp. | reverse complement strand
CGATCAGGTTCCGCCCCGCGCTCTGCACCACCGACGCGGTGCAGAAGTGCGCGCCGGCCGGCTTCGCCAGGTCGTCCGCGTCGAGCAGCACACCCACCCGCCTTCTCGTAGAGCGCCTCCGCCGCCTTCCCCAGGACGACGCTGTACGACACGTCGTCCGTGTCCCCGCCCTGCTCGTGCCCACCGAGCACGCCGACGACCTCGTGGTGCCCGTTGACCCAGGGGCTGCCGCTGGTTCCCGCGCTGAAGCGGGGGCAGGCGATGCGCTGCTGGGTGTCGCTCTCGACGTCCGGACGGTTGGTGCAGGTGAGTGAGCGCTCGGAGGTGTCCGGGTACCCCGTGACGGTGACCGGCGAGGCGCCGGTGGTCGTCCCCGGGGCGAAGAGGTTCGCGCCGACGACGTCCTGGATGTTCTTGTGCGCGGCGTTGGGGGCGAGCGTCGCGAACGCGAGGTCGCTGTCCTCGTCCTGGTCCTTGGTCCACGGGTCCGGCAGGAAGCTCTTCTGGAGTTTCCACACCCCGTAGGGCGCCTTGCCGTCCCGGTATCCGGGCACGAACACGTACCCGGACCCGTCGCTGTCGTCGCCGTTCAGGCAGTGCGCGGCGGTCACGATCAGGTTCCGCCCCGCGCTCTGCACCACCGACGCGGTGCAGAAGTGCGCGCCGGCCGGCTTCGCCAGGTCGTCCACATCGAGCAGTACGCCCACCCGCGCGGCGGCTGCCGCCCCCGACGCCACCACCGTCACCCCGAGGGGGCCCGCGCCGTCGTCCGCGACAGCTGCCGACGCCAGGACACAACTCCCTGCCATCAACACCGTCGCGCCGAGCAGCGCGAACCTTCGGTGGCCCTGCGGGCGGGTGCGGTTCATCGAAGCCACTTTGGACCATCAAGATGAGAAAAACACCAAGCCGAGTTGTAGATCTCCTGTCTTTAACGCGTTCGTCTCACGCGCCTCAGCAAACCCTGCTCGAATGTGATGCCGGACACAGTCGAACATCCGTCACTCGATCGGTCGATTAGCCACATGTCGTTTGGGTAAGCGCCTTCTTGACAGTCGCGTTCAGCGTAGACCGATCGGCTTATTACATAACGGCACCGAGCGGAGTGACGTTGTCATAGGCTCGCCTCGATGATCAGGACCTTCAGCCGCGAACAGAGCTGACCTACACGCCCAGGCCGTGCTCAGGTCCTGGTCGGCGCGGCGGGCGCGGCCAGGAAGGGAGACACCATGCCCACCGCTTCCGACCCGAGCCTGAACCGGCGCCGGCTGCGCCTGGCCTTGAAGGCCGCGCGCGACAAGACGGGTCTGACCCAGCGGGAGGCCGCCGACCGTCTCGACTGGTCACTCTCGAAGGTGATTCGCATCGAGGCCGGGACGGTGAGTCTGTCCGTCACCGACCTCCAGGCGATGCTGCGGCTGTACGAGATCGAGGACGACGCGGTCGTACAGGAACTCGAACAGGCGGCCCGGGGGAGCAAGGGGCAGTCGTGGTGGTCGGAGTACAGCGACATCGTGACGCCGACGTTCGCTCAGTATCTGGGCTATGAAAGCGCGGCGGACTCCATTCGCGGATACCACCCGACGTTCTTTCTCGGCCTGCTCCAGACCGTGGACTACATCGACGCGCTCTTCGCCGCATCGCCCGGCGCCACTGAGGTCCAGCGCTTCACCGACCTCAGGACGGCCAGGCAGGAACGCGTCTTCGCCGACGACGGCCCGGCCGTGGCGATGATCGTCGACGAGGCGGCCGTGCGACGCCTCATCGGTGGCGCGAGCACCATGCGCAACCAACTGGCACATGTCAAGCGCCTGACGGAGACGGGGAAGATCGCGCTCCAGATCCTGCCGTTCACCGCGGGGGCGCACGACAGTCTGGAGGACAGCTTCGTCCTCTTCGGCTACCACGACGACGAGGACGTGCTCTATCTCGCCGGACCGGGTGGCGTCCTCACGAACCGGGACGACCGCGCGAAGGTGGCCCGCTACCAGGAGTGCTTCGAAGACCTCTCTGACAAGGCGTTGAGCCAGGAGGAGTCAGTCGCGCTCCTCGACGAGGTCATCGGGCAACTGAATCTGTCCTGATTCCGACCAGGCACCGACGGGGGCACACAGGCCATGGTGAACGAGAAGCGGAGGCGAAGGAGTCGGCGGCCAGGCGCCGGCCGCTCGCCAGGCAGCACCACCCGGCCGACGAAACGGGCGTCCGCCCGCGAACCGTCGGTGCCCGGCTCGCTCACCGCGCAGGGCCTCGCCAGCGACAGAACATGCGCACGGTTGCAGCGGCTGCGTGCCGAGGACACGGACAACGCCATACGGCGGCGGAGGGCGCACACCGACGACCTCATACGCGTGCTGCGCAACCTCACCGCCCTGGCGCTGTTCTCGTCGGCCATGCTGACCCTCGTGGCCTACGCCGGCGTCCGCATGGGCATCCCGCCGGAAGCGTGCGTGGCAGGCAGTTTCAGCGCGGCGGTGCTGCTGATCAGGACTTCCGCGAAGGCGTTCGAGTCGATACGCCCTTCCCTGCCGGACGCACCAAAAGACCCACCGTCCACCGATGAGCGGTAGCCGGAGCCGAGGCCCACCACCAGCCGGCCGCGGCGGACATCAGCACCAGGACCGACGCCCACAGGACCAGCCGGACGACGGGGTCCCCGCCCAGGAGCGACACGGCCGCCCCTGTCGCCGCGGAGGCCAACCCGGTGACCAGGCAGTAGCGGGTGAACTCCCGCCGTCCGCTCGGGCCGTCACCATCCGGATCAGCTGAATCACATCTGCTCATGGGCGCCCCCAGCAGCCGTTCCCTCTCCCCAGTACGCTACTGCGGCCTGCCAGGCGGGGAAGGAGAAACTGAGCATCGCCCCCGCGCGAAGCTTGGAGTCACGTATTCGGACACCGGCCGGGAGACGAGCGACCTCGCAGCACTGGGCCCCGCCCTCCTGATTGTTGCTGTAACTGC
>DATCQX010001215.1:0-5902 GCA_036569285.1 Streptomyces sp. | reverse complement strand
CCGTCGCCCTGATCGTCGCCGTCGCGGCCGGCGCCTCCGTCTACACGCTGATGAACGGCGACGGCACCGCCGACGCGAAGCATCCCGACCCCTCCCCGACAGCCGACAGGAACGGAACCGCCCCGGACACCGCGTCACCCGCCCCGAGCCCCTCGCCGTCCGGCACGCCCACGGGCGAAGGAGCCGTCCCCGCCTCCTACTTGGGCACCTGGAAGGCGACCATCGACAACGCCAACGGCGTGAGCACCCGCGAACTCACCATCGCCCAGGGCGAACCGGGCGCCGCAGGCCTCACCCTGATCGCCGAAGGCCCCGGCTACCACTGCGAGTTCACCGCCACCCTCACCCGCAGGGCCACCACGGACGACGGCCCCCTCACCTACGGCCCCTCCCGCGTCACCACCGGCCGCCCCCTGACCTCCTGCACCCCGGGCGGCGCCACGGAAGTCACCCTCCTGCCGAACGGCGGCCTGCAACGGGTCAACGCTGCCACGGGGGAGAAGCTGGTTTACAGCAAGGCGTGAACTTCTCGATAGCGCAAGGGAGTTGATCCGCTTTATCCGGGCGCACGTCTCCCGAGAGCCTGCCCGTACCGCGAGATCGAGTGCGCCTGCGGCCCTTCGCCCGCCAACTCGCGCTGACACAGGCCCTCTTGCCGCTCCGAGGTACTGTCCAGGAGCATCGGCGGGACACTGCCCCAGGAGGAGTCATGCCCCCCACCCCCACCAGGCGCACCGTCCTCACCGCGACAGCGGCCACCGCCGCGGCCCTGGGCGCGACGCCCGGCCAGGCGAACGCGGCCGACCGGACCGCCGCACCCCGCCCGGCGACGGCCCAGCGGCCGAACCGTGAACTCCGATCCCTTCTCAAGGAGTTGGACCAGGACCGGATCGAGGAGACCGTCCGCACCCTCGTCTCCTTCGGCACCCGGCACACGCTCTCCGTCCAGGACGACCCGGCCCGTGGCATCGGAGCCGCGCGCGACTGGATCAGAGACCGACTCCAGTCGTACGCGGCCGAGTCGGGCGGCCGGATGACGGTGGAACTCCAGTCGTACGTCCAGGAACCGGCGTCGAGGATCCCCGTCCCGACCCGGATCACCAACGTCCTTGCCACGCTGAGGGGTTCGGTCACCCCCGAGCGGGTGCACGTCGTCTCCGGGCACTACGACTCGCGGGTCAGCGACGTCATGGACGCCGTCTCCGACGCGCCCGGCGCGGACGACGACGCCTCCGGGGTGGCCGTCGTGCTGGAGCTGGCGCGGGTGTTCGCGCGGCGCCGTCCGGCGTCGACGATCGTGTTCGCGGCGGTCGCGGGGGAGGAGCAGGGGCTGTACGGATCGGGTTACCTGGCACGGCAGTTGAAGGGTGCCGGGGCTCAGGTGCGGGCGATGTTCACCAACGACATCGTCGGCAGTTCGACCGCCGACGACGGCAGCCGCGACCCGTACACGATCCGGCTCTTCGCGGAGGGCGTGCCCACGTCGGAGACGCCCGAACAGGCCGCCGTCCGGCGCTCGGTCGGCGGCGAGAACGACTCCGAGACACGCCAACTCGCCCGGTTCGTCAGGGACGTCGCCGACAACGACGCCACCGGCATGCACGTCCGCGTGATCTACCGGCGCGACCGCTACCTGAGGGGCGGCGACCACATCCCGTTCCTGGAGAACGGGTACCCCGCGCTGCGATTCACCGAGCCCGCCGAGGACTTCGCGCACCAGCACCAGGACGTGCGCGTCGAGAACGGGCGGCAGTTCGGTGACCTCCCGGAGTTCTGCGACTTCGCCTTCACGACCCGCGTCGCCCGCGTGAACGCCGCCGCGCTGTGGACGCTCGCCCAGGCGCCGGGCGCGCCGCGCGGAACCCGCATCGTCACCTCCGCGCTCACCAACTCGACGCGCCTGGTGTGGAGTCGGGGCACGGAACCCGACCTCGCCGGCTACGAGATCGTCTGGCGCGAGACGACGGCTCCCGAGTGGACGCACGTCGTCGAAGCCGGAGACGTGACGGAGTACGAGGTGGACCTGTCGAAGGACAACGTGTTCTTCGGGGTACGCGCCGTCAACCGGGCGGGGCTGCGGGGGCCGGTGTCGTTCCCTTCGCCACAGTCGTGACGGCGCAGGCCCCGTACGCCCCGTAGTACCTGAGAGCCACGCCAGCTCTGAGGGAGCAACCCGGCCCTGAGGTGCACGCCCGCCCTGAGAGCCACGCCAACCCTGAGAGGCAAGCCAACCCTGAGGGTCACCCCTAGTACCCGAGAGCCACACCCCCACCCCTCACCGCGGCTCCGGCGGCCTCTGTCGCGGCATGTTCGGCCGCGTCCCGTTCACCGGCGGAGGTGAGAACCGCCCGGGATGCGGCCCGGCCACCTCCTGGCGCGGTACGGAGGGCGCGGTCGTCTGGAGGGCCAGCGACGTCGACGCCGTCCGGAACTCGATCATCCAGTCCGCCGTCTCCGTCCGCACCAGTTCGGTGACGTCCTCCGAGAACCGCCGCAGCACACCGAGGCACCGCTCCGCCGCCTCGCCGGCGGTCCCCTCGGCCGGTCCCAGCACCTCGCGGACGCTCTCCGACGCCCAGTCGAACTGGAGCACCTGGAGCCGCCGCTGCACGGCCTGCGCGGTGGCGACGTCCCGCATCCACCCCGAGGTCAGCCCGAAGGACCGGTCGACGGCGACGCAGGAGACGGCGATCAGCAGCGCGAGGTACCCCCAGGGGGACGCGCCGTGCCACAGGCCGCCGAGGTCCAGCAGCGGCAGCGCGGCGCCGATCACCGCACCCCCCGCCGCGGCCCCCCGCAGCACCCGGGCCCCGCGCCGCTTCCACCCCCGGTCGGCGAGGTACCAGGCCGCCGTCTCCAGCGCCCCCTGCTCCACCCACCGGTACAGCTCGTCGAGCCGCACCGCGGGCTCGCCCCAGTCGCCGTGCGGGAACGTCCTCCCGGTCAGATCGCCCGGCCGCAGCCCGGCCGCGCCCTCGTCCCGTCCGTCCTGAGGCGGACCCTCGGGCTGCATCTCCGGCTGCTGACCCACCCGGCACTCCCTCCTGAACCCCGTTCCGCTACCTGACCTGAACTGACACACTTCGGTGGCACCACGCGGGTCACCCCGCAGAGGCACACCCCGGGAGCTACCTCCCAGGAGCTACCTCGCGAGACCTACGCCCCCGAAGCCGCCGTATACCTCCGGACACCGCCGGACGGCATCGCGCACGGCGTCGTGACGCGTGGTGCCGGTGCGTCTGGACCTTCCTACCTCCCAATGGGTGGCGAAGAGGAAGGTTTCGCCGGTTTTACGCCCGGAAGTGGGCCTTGATCAGGTATAGGCCGTGGAGCACTCTCACTCGAAAGAGTGCCGAGGCAGCGCCCGCACAGACCACGTAGGCTCGTGCCGAGCGGGAAACCCCCGCCCCCGACGTCGTACGACACAGGAGCCGATGGTGTTTCCCGGTGGTGGCCAGCCCAACATGCAGCAGTTGCTCCAGCAGGCGCAGAAGATGCAGCAGGACCTCCAGATCGCCCAGGAGGAGCTGGCGAACACGGAGGTCGACGGCCAGGCGGGCGGCGGCCTCGTGAAGGCCACCGTCACCGGCTCCGGCGAACTGCGCGCCCTGGTGATCGACCCCAAGGCGGTCGACCCGGAGGACACGGAGACCCTCGCCGACCTGATCGTCGCGGCCGTCCACGCGGCCAACGAGAACGCGCAGACCCTCCAGCAGCAGAAGCTCGGCCCGCTGGCCCAGGGCCTGGGCGGCGGCGGCATCCCGGGCCTGCCCTTCTGACCCCCGTGGCTCCGAGGTCCCGGACACCCTGAGACCCCGTGGCTCTGAAGTACCGGGAACCCCGAGATACCCGAGAGCCAGGCTCCCGCACCCCGACGCCGAGCATCCCGACCCCGACAACCCCGACCCCTACACCCCGTACGACCCCGATCCCGAGGCTCTTCCCCGAGGCCAGGCCGGTTTCTTCACGCCGGTCGCCTTTCTGGAGGGGCATCCGGCAACTACCGTACGCACTGAAGGAACCCCAGGAAGGACGGCAGTCCGTGTACGAAGGCGTGGTCCAGGACCTCATCGACGAGCTGGGTCGGCTGCCCGGCGTCGGTCCCAAGAGCGCGCAGCGGATCGCCTTCCACATCCTCCAGGCGGAGCCGACGGACGTACGCCGCCTCGCGCACGCTCTGCTGGAGGTCAAGGCGAAGGTCAGATTCTGCGCGACCTGCGGAAACGTCGCGCAGGAGGAGCTGTGCGGGATCTGCCGCGACCCGCGCCGCGACCCCACGGTGATCTGCGTCGTCGAGGAGCCGAAGGACGTCGTCGCGATCGAGCGCACCCGCGAGTTCCGGGGCAAGTACCACGTCCTCGGCGGCGCGATCAGCCCGATCGAGGGCGTCGGCCCCGACGACCTGCGGATAAGGGAACTCCTGGCCCGCCTCGCGGACGGCACGGTCACCGAACTCATCCTCGCGACCGACCCGAACCTGGAGGGCGAGGCGACAGCGACGTACCTCGCCCGCATGATCAAGCCCATGGGCCTGAAGGTCACCCGCCTGGCCAGCGGCCTCCCGGTGGGTGGCGACCTGGAATACGCGGACGAGGTGACCCTCGGCCGCGCCTTCGAGGGGAGACGACTCCTAGATGTCTGACGTCACGATGCCCGACGCCACGCTGCACGCGACCGGCCAGAACCCGGACGACTTCGCGGTCCAGATCGCCGATCAGGTCGAGAGCTTCCTGGTCGCGGTCACCGAGGTCGCCAAGGGCGACGAACCGGGCTCAGCGGTCCCGTTCCTGCTCCTTGAGGTCAGCCAACTCATGCTGGCCGGCGGCAGGTTGGGCGCCCACGAGGACATCGTCCCGGACGAGCGGTACGAACCCGACGCGGGCCCCGACGCCGACGTCGACGAACTCCGCGAGAACCTCGCCCGCCTCCTCGAACCGGTCGACGTCTACTCCGAGGTCTTCGACCCCTACGAGCCCCGTAAGCCTCCGGTACCGGCCCGGATCTCCGACGACCTCGCCGACGTCATCACCGACCTGCGTCACGGCATGGCCCACTACCGCGCGGGTCGTACGACCGAGGCGCTGTGGTGGTGGCAGTTCTCGTACTTCTCCAACTGGGGGACGACGGCGTCGGCGACCCTGCGCGCGCTGCACTCCGTCCTCGCCCACGTCCGCCTCGACCAGCCGCTCGCCGAGTTGGACGGCCTCGACACCGACCAGGCCGTGGGCGACGAGACCCTGGAGATCGAGGCGGGCCAGGTGATGACGGAGGAGATCGCCGAGCCGCTGGGGCTGAAGGAGCCGAAGTAGCCCCTACGGGGTTTCCCGTACCCCTCAAGGCGCCCCGCTTCCGCTCCTCCTCAAGCCGCCCGGAGTACCCGTAGACCCGCTGTGCTGCGGTCCCGCGGCCCCGTAGTACCCGTAGTCCCGTAGTACCCGTACACCTCAGGGGCTGCCCCCCCGACGCCGGTTCACCGCGCGCCGCCGTCCCCGAACGGCGGCGCGTCGAGCCCCGCGTTCACCCCCGAGTTCAGCCCCGCGCGCTCCACCAGCAGCTCCAGCCTGCCGGCCAGCAGCTCCTGAGGGTCGTCGGCGCACGACGACAGCGCCACCATCGCCGTCACGATCACGTCGCACAGCTCCTGGTGCACGTCGTCCCATGTGTGTGACGCCCCCTTGCGCGGATTGGCGCCCAGCGCGCCGTGCAGCGCCTCGGCGACCTCGCCGAACTCCTCCCCGATCTTCAGCACCCGCAGCAGCCGTACGTCACCCGCCGCGGCCGGCTCCGCGTGCTCGTCCAGCCAGCCCACCAGCCGCCGCACCCGCTCCCAGGCCAGGTCGTCCATCGCGTCCTCCTCAGGTCGTAGCTCTCAAGTCCCGCCCCTGAACGCAAGCACGGCGCG
>DATCQX010001214.1:0-3038 GCA_036569285.1 Streptomyces sp. | reverse complement strand
GACAACCCCTCCACCAACTCCTCCAACGCACCACCATCACGCGCCGACACCACCCACGGCACCACCCGACCACCCGACCCCGGAACCAGAACCGGCTCCGGATCACCCTCCTCCACAATCACATGCGCATTCGTCCCACTGGCTCCGAAGGAAGAGAGTCCGGCCCGCCTCGGACGTTCGAGCGCCGGCCACTCACGCTCCTCCGCCAACAGCTCGACACCACCTGACGCCCAGTCGACATGAGGAGAAGGAGCATCCAGATGCAACGACCTCGGCATCACACCGTGCCGCATCGCCATCACCATCTTGATGACTCCAGCCATACCCGCAGCCGCCTGGGTGTGCCCGATGTTCGACTTCACCGACCCCAGCCACAACGGACGACCCTCCGGACGGCCCTGCCCATACGTCGCCAGCAACGCCTGCGCCTCGATCGGGTCGCCCAGCCGCGTCCCCGTCCCATGCGCCTCCACCACATCCACATCCGCCGACGACAACCCCGCACTCTCCAGCGCCTGACGGATCACCCGCTCCTGCGACGGACCACTCGGCGCCGTCAGACCATTCGACGCACCGTCCTGATTCACCGCACTCCCCCGCACCACCCCCCACACCCGATGCCCCAACCGACGAGCATCCGACAACCGCTCCACCACCAACACACCCACACCCTCAGCCCAACCCGTCCCATCAGCCGACGCCGAGAACGACTTGCACCGCCCATCAGACGCAAGACCCCGCTGCCGCGAAAACTCCACGAACGTCCCCGGCGACGACATCACCGTCACCCCACCCACCAACGCCACCCCACACTCACCATCACGCAACGCACGCCCCGCCACATGCAAAGCCACCAACGACGACGAACACGCCGTATCCACCGTCAACGCCGGCCCCGTGAACCCGAACGAATACGCGACACGCCCCGACAGAACGCTGGCCGCGTTGCCGGTCATGAGGTAGCCGTCGACACCGGCCGGGACCGAGGTCATGGACGTGGCGTAGTCGTGACCGTTGCCGCCGATGAACACGCCGGTGTCGCTGTCGCGCAGGGACGTGGGATCGATACCGGCGTGCTCGAACGCCTCCCAGGAGGTCTCCAGCAACAACCGCTGCTGCGGGTCCATGCCGAGCGCTTCCCTCGGTGAGATACCGAAGAACTCCGCGTCGAAATACGCGGCGTCACGGATGAACCCGCCCTCGCGGGTGTAGCTCTTTCCCGACGCGGTGGCATCGGGGTCGTACAGGTCATCGACGTTCCAGCCACGGTCGGTGGGGAAGGGCGAGATCGCGTCGACACCGTCGGCGACGATGCGCCACAAGTCGTCCGGTGACCCGACGCCACCCGGGAACCGGCAGGCCATACCGACGATCGCGAGCGGTTCGTCGGTGGCTGCCCGCCGCACGGCAGGAGTGTCGTCGTCGGCCGTGCCGAACAGTTCGGACTCCAGATGGTCCGCCACCGCGAAGACCGTGGGGCGGTCGAAGACCAGTGAGACGGGCAGGCGCAGTCCGGACCTCCTGTTCAGGCGGTTGCGCAGGTCGACGGCGCTCAGAGAGGTCACGCCCAGGTCCGTGAAGGCCCGGTCGGGCGCCAGCCGCTCCGGCTGCGTGTAGCCGAGCACGGCCGCGGCCTCGGTCCGCACCAAGTCCGTCAACGACCGGCGCCGATCCGCCGGGGCCATGCCCGCCAGACGTTCGCGCAGCGCTTCGGCGTCGGCGCTCCTGGTCAGGAAGGGCGTGACCTCGGGCAGCTCCCTGATGAGCCGGTGGGCCCGATCCGTCGTGGAGGACGCGATGACGCGCTTCCAGTCGACGTCCGCGACGATCACACTCTCCCGGTCGGCGCTGAGCAGGCCGAACGCCTCCCGCACAGGGACGGGCCGGAATCCGGGAGTGCCGTGTCCTTCCTCACCGGAGCCGATGACGACGGACATGCCGGGCCGGCCGAGGGAACGCCGATGGTGGAGCACTGCGTCGGCGGCGACCTGGGTCGTGGTGGGCGACGGTGCGCCTCCGATGACACCGGCGGCGGACGAGACGACCACCAGCATCCCGTCTCCGGCCAACTCATCAAGTTCCACGAGCTGTTCGACCCTGCTCTTCACCAGGCTCCGCCACTCGCCCGGGGTGAGGCGATGGCTGTCTGCGCGTGCCTCGTCGAGGAAGAACACGGTGCTGCCGGCGAGTTCGGCCCGAGAGGCGCTGTTCCACGCCATGACCTCGACACCTTCGGACGGTTCGGCCGTCCCGCCCACCAGGACCACCCGCTCGGCCCCGGCTGCGAGCAGCCAGTCCGACAACTCCCTTGCCCGGTGGTCGAGGTCACCGACCACGGCCACGGTTCCATCGAGGTTCACGGCCGGTCCACCGGCCCGGGCATGAGCCAGGCGCCGGGTGAGGATCCGGCCGTCGCGAACGGCGACCTGGTCGTCCGCCTCGTGACCTGCGGCCAGGAGGTCACGGATTCGTTCCCAGTCCCGTTCGGTGGGTGTGGCGGGAAGGTCCACGACCCCGCCCCAGTTGTCGGCGCGTTCCCGGGTGAGTACCCGTGCGGCTGCCCAGGGACCGGCCGCGTCCGGGTTCACAAGGTCGTCGGCGTCCACGGCCACGGCTCCTCGGGTGAGGCACCACAGCGGTACGGTGTCCAGCGCTCGCGCCATCGCCACGACGTTTCCGGCGTCATGGCCGAGCAGCGACACGGCGCCGGCGAGCGGGACGTCGCCCACCTGCCGCCGTAGCAGCTCCGCGAAGGCGGCCTCGTCGAGCTCGGTACCGGTGACCTCCACAGGCACGAGGCGCTCGACGGCACTCCCCAAATACCTGGCTACTTCCGCCAGTACGTGGTCCTGCGCGTGCTCGGAGGACGTGAGGACGGCCCAGGCGCCCGGGACGACGTCCGCTCCCGGCAGCTCAAGCTGTTTCCACGCCACCTCGTAGAGCTCCGCCGAGGAGACGCCGGCGGTGTCCCCGGGTTCCAGCCAGTACCGCTCACGCTGGAACGGATACGACGGCAACACCACCCGCGACGGCACACC
>DATCQX010001213.1:0-5392 GCA_036569285.1 Streptomyces sp. | reverse complement strand
GGCGGGGAAGCAGGAGGGGGGTGGTCAGGATGAGGAGGCCGGTGGCGGTGAGGGCGGTGCGGGGGGTGGTGGCGTCCGCGAGGAGGCCGGCGAGGGCGGTCAGGGCGGCGATGGAGGCTTGCTGGCCGATGGACCAGGCCGTCAGGGTGCGGGCGACGAGATGGCTGGGGGTGTGTTCCAGGCGGTAGGTGGCGAGTACCGGTCCGTACAGGCTCATGTTGACGATGATGGCCAGTTCGACGGACATGACGGTGACGAGGCCGAGCGCGCCGGGGCCGACGAAGGCCAGGCCGATCAGCCAGACGGCGCGCAGGGTGCCGACGACGCGGAAGACCCGGTGCTGTCCGAGGCGGGCGACGACGCGGGGGGCCAGCCGGGAGCCGATGAGGCCGCCGAGGCAGGGGGCGGCGAAGGCGAGGGCGTACTGCCAGGGCGGGAAGCCGAGTTGGCGGAGCAGGAGCACGGCCAGCAGTGGTTCGGTGGCCATGATCAGGCCGCCGACGAGCATCTGGTTGAGGTAGAGGGGCCGCAGGACGGGGTGGGTCATGAGGTGTCGCCAGCCGTCGAGCAGTGCACCTGCCGTCTCCGGGTTCTTGCCGGTCGTCCGCGGTGGTTCCTCCTGGCCGCCGATCGCGGTGATGCCCAGCGCGGAGAGCAGGTAGCTGAGCGCGTCGGCCACCACGGTCGTCACCGGTCCGAACAGGCCGATCGCCGCGCCGCCCAGCGGGGGGCCGATCGCGATGGAGCTCCAGTTCGTGGACTCGAAGCGGGCGTTGGCGACGAGCAGGTCGTCCGGTCGGACGAGGGTTTTGACGTAGGAGCCGCTCGCCGCGTTGAACGCGATCTTGGCCGCGGCGGCCACGGCCGATACAACCAGGAGTTGGGCGTAGCCGAGGCACCCGAGGGCGTAGGCCGCGGGGATGGTCGCCATGGCCGTG
Source organism: Streptomyces sp. (assembly GCA_036569285.1). Taxonomy (GTDB): domain Bacteria; phylum Actinomycetota; class Actinomycetes; order Streptomycetales; family Streptomycetaceae; genus Streptomyces. Next base: position 4,454 of record DATCQX010001213.1, on the reverse strand, counting down.
AACCGGGCCAGGTCCATCGTGATCATGACCGGGCGCTTGCGCCGGAACTCCACCCACGGCGCGAGCGGCACCGCGATCAGCGCACCCATCGCGGGGCCCACCGCGGACAGCGCGGCCACCTCGGCCGGTCCGGCGTGCAGCACCAGCACGGCGATCAGCGGCAACGCGCCGAACCCCAGTCCGGATCCGTACGCGCTGACCGCGTACGACGCCCACAGCCACCCGAACCGGCGGCCCAGCCTTCTCCTGCTCACCATGGGCAGAGCCAAGCGGGCGCGACAGGGGCAGGTCAAACAACTGGCTCACCGGCGATGCACAACCATTGGTTGTTCATTAAGGTGGGCCGACGTGGATCTCGAAGCAGTGCGCACCTTCGTCGCCGTCGCGGATGCGGGCCAGTTCCAGAAAGCGGCCGCCGATCTGTCGATCACCCAGCAGGCCGTCTCCAAACGTGTCGCCTCGCTGGAACGCGCCCTCGGCGTGCGGCTGTTCACCCGTGCCCCGCGCGGCGTCGACCTCACCATCGACGGTCGGGCGTTCCTGCCCCACGCGCAGGAGCTGTTGCGTGTCGCCGAGCGTGCGGGGGCGTCGGTGCGGCCCGGCCGCCGTCCGCTGCGCGTCGACGTGCTCACCTCGCGCAGCGCGCAATCGGGTCTGATGCGCGGTTTCCACCGCGCGCACCCCGAGATCGACCTCGACGTCCTGACGCTGTTCGACATCGACACCGCCGTCGCCGCGATTCGCTCCGGTGAGATCGACGCGTCCTTCCGGGCCGTCGCCGCTCCCGGCCGGCCTCTTCCCGAGGACGTCGCCTCCGTCCGGGTGCTCGACGAGCCGCTCGACCTCCTGACGGGCCCCGCCCACGCCCTCTCAGGCGCTCGGTCCGTGAGCATCGCCCAGCTCACCGGGCACCGGATCTGGATGCCCGGCGTCGCACCCGGTACCGAGTGGGGTGCCTACTACGACGACCTCGTCGCCGAGTTCGGCCTCACCATCGAGGTGACCGGACCCAACTTCGGCTCCGACGCCCTCCTCGACACCATCGCCGACACCCCTGCTCTGGCCACGTTCATGGGCGGCCGCACCCGTCTCATCTGGCCCAGCGGACACGACCTGCGCCGCATTCCGGTGACCGGTCCGACGCCGGTCTATCCGCACTCACTGCTGTGGCACCGCGACAATCCTCACCCGGGGCTCGCCGCTCTCCGCGCCTACCTTGCGGCCACGACGGACGGGGAGGACAGCGAGGGGACTTGGGTGCCGGGGTGGGTGATTCCACGCTGAACGCCTTCACAAATGCGCGATCCGGTCATCGCCGGCTTCACTCGTGGACGCGCGGCGCACCGACCTGCCAGGCCACAGAGGTCCGGCTCGTCGAACGGATATGAGGGAACGTCAAGCAGCCGCTCTGGAGCCCCTGTTGGCGGATCCGCCTCGGCTCCGCAGATGCCGCAGCGCCCGCCGAGCGGCATGCGCCCCGCACATCCCGTGGGCGCCGGGGCCCGGTGGGGTGGCAGAGGAGCAGAGGTAGTGGGTGGGGAGGCCGGTGTCGTAGGGGTGGAGGGTGGGGCGGGGGCCGGTGAGGAGTTGGGGGATGTCCTTGGCGCCGGTCATGATGTTGCCGCCTACGTAGTTGGGGTTGTAGGCGGCGAATTGGGGGGTGGTGCGGACGGCGGTGCCGATGACGCGGTCGCGGAATCCGGGGGCGAAGCGTTCGATCTGGGCGGTGATCGCGTGGGTGGCGTCGCCGGGGTAGCCGTGGGGGACGTGTGCGTAGGTCCAGACGGGGTGGATGTCGCCGACTGAACGGGACGGGTCGGCCAGGTATTGCTGGCCGACCAGGACGAACGGCCGCTCGGGCATGCGTCCGGCGTGGATCGCGCGCTCCGTCGCGGCGATCTCGGCGAAGGTCCCGCCGAGATGCACGGTCCCGGCCCGCCGCGCCGCCTCGGCGGTCCAGGGGACACCCCCCTCGACCGCGAAATCGACCTTGAACGCCCCGGGTCCGTAGCGGAACCGCCGGTAGGCCCGGACGACGCGGGCGGGCAGCAGGTCGCCCAGGATGTCCGCGAGGGCCGTGGGTGCGACGTCCCAGACGGTGACGTCCGTGGGCGGCAGGTCCGCGACGGACCGCACCGGCACCCCCGTCTCGATCTTCCCGCCGAGGTCGCGCAGCAGCGCGGCCATCGCGTCGGTGATGCGGCGCGAACCGCCCTCCGCGACGGCCCACCCGTGCCGGTGCCCGGCGGTCAGGATGCCGAGCCCGATGCTCGCGCTGAGCGGACGGTCCAGGGGGTGGAAGGCGTGCGCGGCGACCCCGCCGAACAGCGCCCGCGCCTCCTCGCCGGTGAACAGTCCCGCCACCAGGGACGCCGACGCGAGGGCGGGGATGCCGAAGCGGGCCAGGCGCACGGGGTGCCGTGGGACGCGCAGCAGCGGTCCGAGGATGTCGCCGCTCAGGGCGTCGTACGACGCCGAGGGGCCGTCGAACAGACGTCGCCAGCGGCGGCCGTCGACGCCGAGGCCCTCGGCGGTCTCGGCGACCGAGCGGTGCAGCACCCCGGCGGTGCCGCCGTCGAGCGGATGGACGCAGTCGATGTCCGCCAGCCTCCACGTCAACCCGTGGCGTTCCAGGCCGAGTTCCCGCAGGAAGGGGGAGCCTACGGCCATCGGGTGGACGGCGGAACAGTGGTCGTGCAGCAGTCCGGGCAGGATCGCCTCACCGGAGCGGGTGCCGCCGCCGATCTCGTCGGCCGCCTCCAGCACGGTGACCTGGACGTCCGCGCGGGCCAGGGCGATGGCTGCGGCGAGGCCGTTGGGGCCGGCGCCGACCACGGTCGCGGTGCTCATGTCGTCCCGCCTTTCTGGGGGTCGAACCTACGGTATGTGCCGTGGAGCGGCGAGGCTGTCGGTGTTCCGTAGGCGATCTGTCGGCGCTCGCTGGAAGCGTGGGGGTGAACTGCCGCGCACCGCGGTCGCCTTCAGCCGCAAGGGAGCCCCGCCGCCATGTCGTCCAAGTCCTCCTCGCCCTGGGATGTCGAAGAGTTGCCGCGTGCCGACGGCCGCGTCTTCCTGGTCACCGGGGGCAATGCCGGTATCGGGTACTTCGTCGGGGAGCAGTTGGCGGCGACCGGGGCCACTGTCGTGCTGGGGAGCCGGAGTTCCGCGAGGGCTGAAGTTGCTATGGCCTCGATCCGCGCGCGCGTTCCTGGTGCGCGGCTGAAGGCCGTCCGGCTGGATCTCGCCGATCTCTCGTCGCTGAAGGCGTCGGTGGAGTCGCTGGAGGTGGGGCGCCTCGACGCGGTGGTCCACAATGCGGGCGTCGCGCTCGATGCTCCGCCGCGCCGGGAGACCGGGGACGGGCATGAGCTGATGTTCGGCACGAACCACCTCGGGCACTTCGCGCTGACGCACTGGCTGATGCCGCTGCTGTCGGCGGCGCCGGCCGCTCGCGTCGTCACCGTGGGCAGCTTCGCGGCGAAGTCCGAGCGGCTCGACCTCGACGACCTCCAGTCCCGTCAGGACTACCGGCCGGCGCGCGCCTACGGGCGTTCCAAGCTGGCCCAGATGTACTTCGGCCTCGAACTCGACCGCCGTCTGCGTGCCGTCGGCAGCACGGTGGCGAGCGTGGTCGTCCATCCCGGCGGGGCGCTGGACTCACTGACCCCGTCACGCCCGCCGGTCCACGCGCGTTCCGCCGGTGCGCGGCTGCGCGGGGCCCCGGCCGCCCTCCTCGTCCAGGGCAAGCACGCCGGTGCGTGGCCCGCGGTGCGCGCGGTGCTGGATCCCGCCGTGCGGGGCGGGCAGGTGTGGGGGCCGCGTGTCTTCGGGCTGCGTGGGAGGCCTCGGTGCGAGCGGGTGTGGGGCCACCTCACCGACGTCTCCGTGGCGGCGCGCCTGTGGGACGCCGGCCGCGACCTGACCGGCGTGGATGCCGATCCCGGGCGATAGGGTCGAGCGCATGCGCGAGATCGCCGGGGAGTCGTCGATGGACCGTCCGGACCCGTTGCATGCCGCGCGGCTGGCCGCGTATGGGGCCGTGGCCGCGCGGCTGGCTCTTCTGAGTGACCGGCGGCTCGGGGAGGTTGTGGCTGGGGCGGTTCCGCTCGGGGCCGGGATCGGTGGCAGGTCCGGGGAGTTGGACGTCGACGGCACGCGGGTGTTCGTCAAGCGGGTGCCCCTGACGGACGTCGAGTTGGAGAACGCGCGGTCGACGGCGAACGTCTTCGGGCTTCCTCTGTACTACCAGTACGGGGTGGGTTCGGCGGGGTTCGGGGCCTGGCGGGAGTTGGCTGTGCATGTCATGACCACCGGCTGGGTCCTCGGGGGCGAGTACGAGGGCTTTCCGCTGATGTATCACTGGCGGGTCCTGCCGGACTCCCCTCCCGAAGGGTTCGTCGACGAGTTCGGGGGCATCGAAGGGGCCGTCGCGCACTGGGAGGGGTCATCGGCGG
>DATCQX010001212.1:0-11416 GCA_036569285.1 Streptomyces sp. | reverse complement strand
CGACGACCAGGGCCCGGAGGACGGGTTCGACTCGGACGAGCTGGAGCTGCGCCGCATGCTGCACCGGGCGGTGCAGGAGATGGCGCCGCGCGACGGCGCCCTCGACCACCTCCGCCGGGCGGTGCCCGCGCGCAAGGCCCGCAAGAGGCAGGCGCTCGTGGGGGCGGCCGCCGCGGCCCTGTTCGCGGGTGTCGCCGTCCCCGCCCTGATGACCGTCTCCGGGGTCGGCGGCCCCGACGCGAACCCCGCCATCGCGGGGCAGGCGTCCGAGACCGGCGGCTCCACCGGCCAGGGCAAGAACCCCGACGGGGGCTCCACCGGGAAGGCCGGGGAGTCCTCCGGAGGTACTACGGGTACGGGGTCCGGCGGGCCCAAGGGGACCGAGGCCGGCAAGCCGACCCCCGGCGCGGACGCCTCCAGCGGCGCGGGTCCCACCCAGTCGCTCAGCCCGGCCGCCCCCACCTGTACCGCCGACCAGTTGGGCTCGGCGACCTCGACGGTGGACGGCCCCGACTCCACGGGGGTCGTGTACGGCACGTTCCGCGTCGTCAACGTCTCCACGAAGAGCTGCACCGTCGCCGGTTCCGTCACCCTCTCCCCAGGGGTGCAGGGCGCCGCCGACGCCACGAAGGTCGGCGTCACCGAGCACACCGCGGGCGACCCGGCCGCCGCCCTCCCGGACCCCTCCCTCTACGTCACGCAGTTCGTGCTGGCCCCCGGCTCCGCGTACGACGTGAAGTTCGCCTGGGTGCCGTCGTCGACGTGTCCCAGCGACGGCGGGGGCACCGGCGGAAGTACTACGGGTGGCGACACCGGGTCCTCCCCGTCGCCCTCGCCGAGCCCCTCCGAGCAGACCACGAGCACCACCACCGGTACTACGGGTACCAGTCCCCAGCTGATGCGGGAGGACGGCACCACGACCGCCGAGGGCAGTGTGTCGGTGACCTACACGGCCGACGCGGGTTCGCCGTCGGTCACGGCGACCGTGCCGAACGCGTGCGCGGGGACGATCTACCGGACGGGCGTGGTGGCGTCGCCGTGAGCGGAGGCCTTGGCCTTGGGCCGTGCCTCCGAGGTGACGTTCTTGGTGCCGCAGTGCCTTCGGCGGGACGCCCTCAAGGGTGGTAGCTCTCGGGGCCGGTAGCTCTCCAGGCTGGTAGCTCTCAGGGCCGGTAGCTCTCGGGGACTACCCCTGAAGGGTGCCGGACGTGCTCGCGACGGGGGACGCGGACGCCGGTCCCCCAGTGTCACCGGAGCCCTCCGTGGCCAGCCCCAGCTCGGCGTCCCGGGCGGCCTCCACCTCGCGCCGCAGCAGCCGGAACCACATGAACACCACGAACCCGGCGAAGACGAACCACTCCCCGGTGTACCCCAGGTTCTGGAACGCCTTGAGGTCGAGCCCGGTGTTCGCGGGCGCCTCGGCGGGCACGGCCGTCATACCCGAGTCGGCGGTGTCCAGAGTCACCCACGCGTCGTACAGGTCGTACGGGACGAGGTTGACCAGCGAGCCGGTGCTGATCGCGCCGACCTGACCGGCCGGCAGCCCGCCGCGGGCGCTGACGCCGTTCTCCCCGGGCGTCTCGGACGCCTGGAGCGCGCCGGTCACGGTGACCTCACCGCGCGGTACGGCCGGGGCCTTCGCGGCGTCCGCCCTGCCGGGGAGCCAGCCCCGTACGACGGGCAGCGCCTTCCCGGAGTCCGTCCGCAACAGCGTGAGCACGTAGTACCCGCTCCGGCGGTCCACCTCCCGGTCGGGCACGAGCAGTTGCTCGCCGTAGTGCCCGCTGACGGTGACCCGCTTGCCGACGGTCGCCTTGTCGACCGGCAGCATCCCGGCCAACGGCCGCGCGGGCTGCGCCTTCCCGGTCTCCGCCGCTCTGTCCAGCGCCCGGTGGTCGTCCATCCGCGACTCGAACCGGCTCAGCTGCCAGGACCCCATGAACAGGCAGAAGGGGATGGCCAGCAGCACGAAGACGTTGATCCCCCACCAGCGGGGCGTCAGCAGAAACCGGTACACGCCTTCCACCGTACGCGCCGGGCAGGGGGCGGAGGGCGGCGGGGTGGGGGCAGTACCCGTAGTACTCCAGGGGGACGGGCGGTACCTCACTCACCGCTGCCGGGCCTCGACGCCTCTCGTCAGCGGAGTTCGGCGATCACTCGGAGCACGACGTTCGCCCCGATCTCGATCACCGGGATGAGCACCAGGAAGGACACGTCCCGCGCGGTGCCCTCGGGGAACACGGCTCTGCTCAGGATCTGCGAGAGCGCGAGGGACACCCCGTACACCGCCCCTGTTCGCAGAACTCCCCTCCAGTCGACAGAACGTTTCACCACATGACCCACACTTTCTGGAACCTGCCATGGATCTTGCCGGTCGGCCTGTACCGGGGTGAACCCGGAGGAGTCGTTGTTCACGCGCTGTACGCCGCCGCGCGGGCTGCGGGCGCTGCGAGACGGCGTGCAGGGGCCCGTACTCCCCGTAGTGCTGAAGGGCTGCTTCGGCGGACATTCCGTGAGGATCTTCGGGCGCGACGAGATCGTTATGGGCGAGTGGCGTCGATAACGCCTGATGAAGCCGCCCGTTCTTGACGCGCAGCGATACCCGCCGCACCTCCCGGATCAGGTTTGATGGACGTATGAGTGACGCTGAGGCCATGCCCGAGTGGGAGAAGCGGTTCCGGGCACCGCGGGTCTCCCTGCCCGACTGGGCGGAGGACGCCCCGGACCGCTCGCTGTTCACCTCGAACGCGACCGGCACGTACGAGCTGTACGCCTGGGACCGCGCGAGCGGGGACCAGCGGCAGGTGACGGACCGGGCGAACGGGACGACGGACGGCAGCCTGTCCCCGGACGGGGACTGGATCTGGTGGTTCGACGACAAGGACGGGGACGAGTTCGGCGTCTGGCGGCGGCAGCCGTTCACCGGCGGCCCCGACGAGCCCGCCACCCCCGGCCTCGAACCCTCCTATCCGGCCGGACTGGCTCTCGGGAGGGACGGCCGTACATCCGTGGTGGGACGCTCCACCGACGAGGACGGCACGACGATCCACGTAGTACTCCAGGGGGAGACCCCTAGGGAGATCTACCGGCACCGCGAGTCCGCCGGCGTCGGCGACCTGTCGTACGACGGGACACTGATCGCCGTCGAGCACACCGAGCACGGCGACGCCATGCACTCGGCGCTGCGCGTGCTGACCCTCGACGGCACGGCCGTCGCCGAACTGGACGACACCCGGGGCGGCGAGGAGGAACTCGGCCTCGAAGTCCTCGGGTTCGCGCCCGTCGCCGGGGACACCCGGCTGCTCATCGGGCACCAGCGGCGCGGACGCTGGGAGCCGCTGGTGTGGGACGTGGCGACCGGCGAGCAGACCGAGCTGACCCTCGACCTGCCGGGCGACGTCGGCGCGGAGTGGTTCCCCGACGGGGGCTCCCTGCTCATCGCCCACAGCCACGAGGCGCGCAGCGAACTCTTCCGCTACGACCTCGCCCGGGGCGAGTTGGAGCGGATCCCCACCCCCGCCGGCAGCGTCTCGGGTGCCACGGCGCGGCCCGACGGCAGCGTCGAGTACCTGTGGTCCTCCGCCGCCGAGCCGCCGGTCGTGAGGTCTACCTCCGGAGGGGTAGTACTGGACCCCCCGGGTATGAGGTCGCCCGGCTCGGTACCGGTCGAGGACGTGTGGGTGGAGGGCCCCGGGGGCCGTATCCACGCGCTCGTCCAGAAGCCGGCCGGTGCGCAGGGCCCGCTGCCGACCGTCTTCGACATCCACGGCGGCCCCACCTGGCACGACAGCGACGCCTTCGCCGCCGCGCCGGCCGCCTGGGTCGACCACGGGTACGCGGTCGTCCGGGTCAACTACCGGGGCTCCACCGGGTACGGGCGGGCCTGGACCGACGCGCTCAAGCACCGGGTCGGCCTCATCGAGCTGGAGGACATCGCCGCGGTCCGCGAGTGGGCCGTCTCCTCCGGGCTCGCCGACCCCGCGCGGCTCGTCCTGACCGGCGGTTCCTGGGGCGGTTACCTCACGCTCCTCGGTGTCGGCACCCAGCCCGACGTGTGGGCGCTCGGCATCGCCGCCGTGCCGGTCGCGGACTACGTCACCGCCTACCACGACGAGATGGAGGCCCTGAAGGCGATGGACCGCACCCTCCTCGGAGGTACCCCGGAAGAGGTACCCGAGAGGTACGAGGCGTCCTCGCCCCTCACCTACGTCGACCAGGTGAAGGCCCCCGTCTACATCTCGGCCGGCGTCAACGACCCGCGCTGCCCCATCCGCCAGATCGACAACTACGTCCAGCGCCTGGAGGAGAGGGGCGCCGTCCACGAGGTGTACCGGTACGACGCCGGGCACGGCTCGCTGGTCGTGGACGAGCGGATCAAGCAGGTCCGGCTGGAGCTGGAGTTCGCGGAACGGCACCTCGGGAAGTAGGGGCGGAGCCGGTGGGGGTACCGGGGAGGTAGGTCCTGAGGGGGAGCCCAGGGTGGGGTACCTGAGGGGTCGCTCTCGGGGGTTACCTCCCCGGGGCTACCTCCGAGGTACGGCCCCTCCCAGGTACGGCTCCTTCGCGGCAGCCCCCTTCGGGTAAACCCCTACCTCTCCCGCCGCTCGTGCCGCCGCAGCAGATCCGCCATCCCCTGCCGGGTCGCCGCCAGGATCACCCGGTCCGTCGGCCGCAGCACCCGGTCCGCGGGCAGGTCCCACGTGAGGCCGGTCCCCGTGTCGAGGGCGAGGACCCGCCAGTGCCCGGCGCGGAACGCCTCGCCCATCGTGCGGCCCGCCAACTGGGCGTGCCCGCCCGCCTCCAGCGCCGCGAACAGCAGCACCCGGCGCTCCACGGAGATCGCGCCCAGGATCTGGCGGCCCATCATCGCCCCGGCGAAGGACGGGGCCGCCAGATGGGAGACGCTGCGGCTGCGGGTCCGCGCGTAGGGGTGCGCGGCACGCAGGGTGCGGTACACGGCCGTCGCGAAGTCGTCGTCGTACAGGCGCAGCACCGCGTTCAGGTCCTGGCGCAGGGAGCGGGCGTAGAGGACGGCCTCCAGGTTGGTGGTGTCGGAGCTGGTGACGGCCATCAGGGCGCCCGCGCGCTGGATCTTCGCCGCCTCCAGAACCCCCTCCTGGGTGACATCCCCGAGTACTACGGGAACCCTGAGCCGCCGGGCCACCGCGAGCCCCCGAGCCTCGGGCCCGGACTCCACGCACACCACCGGGATGTCCAGCTCGCGCAGCCGGATCAGCACCCGGGTGCCGATCTTGCCGAGGCCCAGCAGGACGACGTGCCCGCTCATGCCCCGCGGCGGCTTGCGCAGCGCGCTCGCACCGCGGAACGTGCCCAACGCTTCGAGGACGGCGGCCAGCAGCACCGGCAGCAGCAGCAACCCCATCAGCCCGGAGAGGAGTTGCAGGATCTGCCGGGCCAACGGGTCGCCCACGGCAGGGTCGTTGATGGCGAACAGGTCCAGCAGGGTGAGATACAACGCACCCAGCGGATGGATGCCCGTCGTCAGCCACAGCGCCACCGCCAGCGCGAGGACACAGCCCACCAGCCCCGCCAGCGACCAGCGCAGCCGCCGGGAGAACAGCGACGCCATCGGCGCGATCAGCCCCGCCCCGCGTCCCGTCGAGAGGCTGCCCTCCGAGGCGTACGACACCTGCTCCAAGACCACGGTCCCGCGCCCCGTCGACGCGCCCACCGTCGCTGCGTCCGGCAGGAGTTGGGGACCCTGCTCGCCTCCTCCGTCGGTCTCCGGGGAGAGCAGCGCGAGCGTGGCGAGGCCGGGCGCGGCCTCGTCGCCGTGGTGCTCGACCGCCCGCAGCAGCAGGCCGTCGGTCTGGACGACCTTGGTGGTGCCGGCGATCGCCGCCGCGGCGAGGGCCGGGGCCGCGGTGTCCGCGTCGGACAGGACCGTCGTCGTGCCGGCCGTGAGCCCCTCGTCGCCGGACGCCAACACAGCCGCCTGATCGAGGAGTTCCTCGATGTGCTGGCCCAACCGCCGGTTGTACAGGCGCAGTACGAGCCGCAGGCGCGGGTTGAGACGGCGGGCGGTGAGGGCGGCGCGGATGTTGGTCTCATCGTCGTCGTAGACCAGGGCGAGGGCCGCGGCCCGTGCCACGCCCGCCTCGGAGAGGACCGCCTCGGTGGGCTCGGCCGCCTCCAGCGTCCGCTCGTCCCCGGCCGGAGCCGGTTCCGGTGGCGGCGAACCACCGTTGCCCGCCGCCCTGTTGACGGCCGCGCTCACCACCCGGTCGAGCAGCGCCGCCGAGACCGCGCGGGCCCGGCCCACCACGGGAAGGCGTACCGTGCTCTGCGCGGGCGGGACCACGAGCGTGACCTGCTCGCCGTACACGCCCCGGAGTTCGGTTGCCAGACGGTGCGCGAGTCCGTCGTCGCCGCACACCACCATGTGTGCCTCGGCGTCGTTCGGCCCGGCCTGATTCGGAACGCTCCCCACGAGGGAGAACACTGCCTCATCGGGGCAGGCGGTGCCAGCAACGATTCTGTCCGGACCTGAACGGAGCGGACGTTTCGGTCGTACCTGAGTCGTAGGGGGCTCAGGGGTCGTAGAGAGCGGAGGCTGTGCATGCGATCCGGACGTACCGAGGTACCCCGACCGTGACCACCGTTGTCACCGGCCAGGGTGTACCGGACGAGAAGCACGGGAGCGACGGCCCGAAGCGGCAGGAAGAGCGCAGGCCGCGCAAGGCGCGGGAGCGGTCGGCCCGGCTCGACTCTCCGCTGGTCCTCGTCGTCGGCATGCTGCTGATGGTGCTGTTCCAGGCGCCCGTCCGGCGGGCGCTGGGCGCCCCGGTCATGCAGAGCTGGACGACCGTGTTCGTCGCCGTCGTCGTCCAGGCCCTGCCCTTCCTGGTACTAGGGGTACTGCTCTCGGCGGCGATCGCCGTGTACGTACCCCCGTCGTTCTTCGCGCGCGCCCTCCCGCAGCGGCCCGCGCTCGCGGTACCGGTCGCGGGGCTGGCCGGGGTGGCGCTGCCGGGCTGCGAATGCGCCTCCGTCCCGGTGGCGGGCGCCTTGGTGCGCAGAGGGGTGACGCCGGCCGCCGCGCTCGCTTTCCTGCTGTCCGCGCCCGCGATCAATCCCATTGTGCTGACGGCCACCGCGGTCGCTTTTCCGCGCAATCCCGAAATGGTCGTGGCGCGTTTCGTGGGCAGCCTGTTCGTCGCCTGCGTGATGGGATGGCTGTGGTTGCGGATCGGGCGGACAGATCTGCTGAAACCGCCCACGCACGCGGCTTATGAGGGGCGCACGAAAGGCGCCGCCTTCTGGGGTGGCGTCCGGCACGACGTGATGCACGCCGGGGGATTTCTCGTGGTCGGCGCGATGGCCGCCGCGACCCTGAAAGCGGTCGCCCCGGAGAGCTGGCTGCGGACCGCCGCCGAGAATCCCGTGGTCGCCGTGCTGGCCCTGTCCGTTCTCGCCGTCGTGCTCTCCATCTGCTCGGAGGCCGACGCCTTTGTCGCCGCTTCCCTGACGCAGTTCTCCTTGACCGCCCGGCTGGCCTTTCTGGTCGTCGGGCCGATGATCGACCTCAAATTGTTCGCCATGCAGACGGGGACGTTCGGCCGGAGTTTCGCGCTGCGATTTGCGCCGACGACCTTTGTCCTCGCCGTCGTGGTGTCGGTGCTCACCGGGGCGGTGCTGCTGTGAATCGTCAGGCCCAGTCGGCCGTTCTCTTCCTCCTCGGCGCGGCCCTGCTGCACGCCGGGTCCACCGACCTCTATCTGCGCTACGTCAAGGCCGGACTCCAGCCGCTGCTGCTCGCGGCGGGGGTGGTCCTGATCGTCGCGGCGGCGGCGACCTGGTGGTACGAGCGGAAGCAGCCGGCCGTCGAGGACGGTCACCCCGGCGAGAGTCATTTCGCCGAGGCGCATTCCGTCGAGCCGGATTCCGTCGAGCCCTATTCCGGTGAGGCTCATGCGGACGAGGCGGAGGGCGGGCATTCCCATCGCGAACCCCGGATCTCCTGGATGCTCGTCCTCCCCCTCCTCGCCCTGATTCTCATCGCGCCGCCCGCCCTCGGTTCCTACAGCGCCAACCGGACCGGAACGGCCCTCCAGGAACCCGTCTACTACGGAAAACTCCCCGCCACCGGGCCCCTGAGGCTGGCGCTCGTCGATTACGCGGGGCGGGCGATCTACGACAACGGGAAGATAAAGGGGCGAACCATTCAGATCGCCGGATTTCTGGCACTGGGCAAGGACGGAACGCCCTATTTGGTGCGTATGGCGCTGAGTTGCTGTGCTGCCGACGCCCAGCCGGTGAAAGTGGCGCTCACCGGGGACATTCCTCCGGTGCTCCAGCCGGACACCTGGCTCCTCATCACCGGCACCTATTCACCCCGCCGGATGACGGACCCGGTGAACGGCGGCCCCATTCCGTTCATCCAGGTGACCAAAGCGGCCCCGGTCGCCCAACCGACGGACCCGTACGACGAGACGTGGAACGGCTGAACCGCCGCCCGCTCAGAACCCCAGATCGTCCGGCCCGCCCTTGGGCCGCCGCAGGAACAGTGCCGCAGCTGTCACTGCGGACACCCCCAGCAGGACCGCGCCGATGAGGAACGTGCTACGCGGAATCCCGAACCAGCCCAGCTCGGAGGCGCCCTTAGGGGTCGCGCCGTCGGCGTCGGGGGAGGCTTCGGCGGCCCCGTAGTCGTACGGGTCCGGTACCCGAGTACTACGGGCCGCGTCGTGCGAGGCCGACGGGTGGGAGCCAGGGGACTGCGTCCCGCCCTGGTGCGTCCCGGAGCCGGTGTGACCGCCGGGCGCGCTCGGGTCGGAGTGATGGTGCCCCGGCGGGAGCAGCGAGAAGGCGGGCAGCTCGCCGGTGACGTGCACACCGCTCGGGTGCGTGGAGGGGATACCCGGGAGGTACCCCCCAGGTACCTCACCGGGCAGGAATCCCGGTACTGCCGCCGGGAGTTCGTCGTACCCCGTGGCAGGCACCTCACCCGGTACGACATCCTGCGCGGCGACCGGCGCGTCCTGAGACGTCTGCCCCGGCACCGTCGTCCCCGTCGCGGGCACCTCGTCGTGGGCGATACCCGGCTCCGGCCCGACCTGGGCGCCCAGAGGCATCGGCACCGGTGTGACGTCAACTCCCTGGTACGGCACGCCGAACCGCAGCATGCTGTGCGCCCGCAGCACCGGCGCCCCGATCAGCCGGCCCTTGCGGTCCAGAGTGCTCCTGCGGTCGCTGCCCTCGGCGAGCCCCTCGCTGATCTGCTCACCGGGGTCGAGGCGCAGCCGGACGGTGCACCGCACGGTCTGCCCCGGCGCCACCCGGCGTAGTACCGAAGTACCCTCCACGCAGCTCACCCCTTTGGGGGCCAGGTGGCGGTCGGTGATGCGGACGCCGTGGACGGGCAGGTTGCCGGTGTTGACCAGGGCGTAGCGGACGTCGACGCGCGCGGGGTCGCCGGGTCCGGCGGGCGCGGAGACCGTGGCGCGCTGGCTCAGCGTGAGCGTGCCGCCGACCCCGGCGTACCCGGAGCGGGCCGTGGCCCGGACCGGCGCGTTCAGCGAGGGGATCCGGCCGGTGGCGATGGCCTGCGCGATCCGCCTGCCCTTCTGCGCGCCGCCCTCCGCCGTGCAGGTCGTGGAGGTCAGGCCGGGGAGCAGCCGGACCTTGTCCGCGCCGCCCGCGCAGACGATGCGGGCACCCTTCATACCGGGGTCCGAGATACGGACGTCGTGCAGGTCGGCACCGCCCTTGTTGGTGAGGCGGTACTCCTTGAGTACGGGGTGACCGGTGCGGATACCGGGGTCGACGGCGCCGGTGCCGGGCCGCTTGTTGACGATCACCCGTAGTACCAGCCCCCTCGTGCCGGTCCCGTCCGCAGGGGCCGAGGCCGCGTGAGTGGGCCAGCAGATGGACAGGGCGGTGCAGGCGAGGACCAGGGGCAGGACCGCCCGCCGGACCAGGGTGCCGGCTGCGGCCCGCGGAGCCGGGGCGCCGGCATGCTCGTCGCACTGGGGAAATCGGATGATCATGAACGTATTGATCATTACGGTTATGTCCGCAGAGGTGACGGCACGCGCAGCCACCGTCATATGGGCGCATGGATTCACCCCGTTCTTTTGGCGGGCGCCCGGTGGAGGGTGTGCGGGCCAATCGGGGGTCCCGCAACGGGAGATGGGCCACGCCCCCGACAGGGAGACCCGTAGCTCCTCAGGTGTATCCGCAGGCGTACGACTGTCCCGGGGCCCTCGCCGGAGGTCGCCGTTTCGTCTGATCGGATGCTCATCATTCGCGGTTCTCGGGACACGCCGGGGACGTACGGGTCGCTCCGCCGCCCCAGCCGGTTACATGCGAGCCGACCCATCCGACCCCGCACCCCGCTGGAGCACAGGTTGGCGCCGAGCACCCCGAACAGCCCCGGCGGCAGGGCCATCAAGACGTACGGCACGGCCGCAACCGCCGCTGCCGCACTGGCCGTTGCCCTGACCGTCGCCCTCCACCCGCACACCGACGCACCCGAAGGCGACAACAAGGCCGCCCCGCCGGAGCCGGAGGTACGGGTCGGCGCGCACCCCCTGGGACGTACGGGCACCGTCGACCCCGACGCCCCCGTCACCGTCACCCTGAACGGCCGGGGCAGCCTCACGGACGTCACCCTCAAGGACGACGCGGGCCACCGGGTCGCGGGACGGCTCGACCCCTCCACCCGCGTATGGCACAGCACCCAGGTACTACGGGCCGCCACCCACTACATCGCCGAGATCCGCACCGACCCCCGGACCGCCCCGACCTCTCCGACCGCTGCGGACACTCCCGTCCCCCAGGGCCACGACACCTTCCACCGCACGGAGTTCACCACCTCCCGCGCCCACAACGGCCTCCTCACGGTGACCCTCGGCCCCGAGGGCGGGGGTACCCGTAGTACTCAGGAGCCAGTCGGCGTCGGGCCTCGTAGCACCCGTAGTACTCAAGAGCCACCCCCCGCCGACAGCCCCCGCAGCCTCCACGACCCCACCGCCCCCGACAACCCCCGTAACACCTACGGCGTAGGCCAGATCATCACCGCCCACCTCAGCCACCCGGTACCCCCCGAGAGCCGTGCCCTCCTGGAGAGCCACCTCAGGGTCACCGCCACCCCGGCCGCCGCCCCCGGCGCCTGGCACTGGGTGAACCCCACCACCCTCCACTACCGCCCCCGCACCTACTGGCCCGCCCACGCAGACATCCGCGTCACCGCCGACGACCTCGCCGGACTGCGCCTCACCGACCACCTACGGGTCGCCCCCGTACGACCCCTGAGCTTCTCCACCGGCGCCAGGGTGGAGGCCGTCATCGACGCCTCCGCCCACCGGATGAGCGTCCTGCGCGACGGTATGACGCTCAGGGTCATCCCCGTGACGACGGGCAAGGAGGGCTACCGCACCCGGGCCGGCGTCAA
>DATCQX010001211.1:0-5404 GCA_036569285.1 Streptomyces sp. | reverse complement strand
GTCGTGGGGGTGGGCGGGGTATGACGGGATGTACGGGTGGGACGGGGGTGCTGGTGCGGGGGTGGCTCTGGAGTACTACGGGTCGTACCGGTCCGCCCCCGCTGGTCCTGAAGTCCTACGGGTCCCCCAGGGCCCGCCGCTCACCCCACCGTCCACACCCGCGTCGTCACCACCTCAGCGCCCCGCACCTCCGCCGTCCCCTCCCACTTCACCGGCAGATACACCTGGGCCGAGGGGTCGGCTGCCAGTACCCGTACCGTCAGTGGCTCCCCCTCGGTCAGCAGGTCGAGCCCAATGTCCCAGGGGCGTCCGGAGTAGAACTGGTCGGCGATGAGTCGGTCCCCCACGTAGGCGCGGGCGGCGTCGCCGTGCCAGTGGAGCCGCAGCACACCGGCCCGGCCGACCGCCGGTGCCGGGACCTGGACGCGGTAGATGGCGGCCGAGCGCTCGTACCACTCGTCCCCCGGCGCACTGGCGCGCTGGAGGACGCCGGTGGCGGGCGGGGGCGGGTCACCGGCGGGCCGGACGAGTTCGACGAGCGGTACGGGTATCGGCTGCCTCGGTGGAGGCGCGTCCGCGATGGCAGCGGCGTCCGCAGGAACGGCGTCCCCTTCCGCAGCCGAGTCCGCAGAAGCCAGGTCCCCCGTCGGAGCCGCGTCCGCCGAAGCCGCGTCACTCTCCGGAGCCACGTGCCCCGCGCCTGAGAGCGTGTACCGCGTGAGTGCCCCGTCCGGTGCCTCGGTCACCTCCACCCCCTCCCCCGTCGGTATCCGCCCCGGATCCGGCAGGACGGCGAAGGAGACCGTCTCCCCGCTGCCCGGCGTGCGCCCGTGCAGCCGCACCTCGTCGCGGTGCGTGTCGAAGACGACCCCCTCGGCGCAGAGGATCAGCCGCTCGGCGCCCCAGGCGACCCCCTTGTAGGCGGTCCGTGCGGTGGCCGCGTCGAGGACGAGCACGGCGACGCGCTCCTCGTCGAGGTTCTCCACCTCGATCCAGGCGCCGGTCCCGGGCCGGACGCCGGTGATCAGCACGCCGCTCCCGTCCTCGTAAGCGGGCCCGACGTCGGCCCCCTCCGGCGTCACGAGCACCCCCACCCCGCCCCCGAGGGCGACCTCGACCGGCACCCCCTCGGTCGCCGCCAGCACCAGCACCGTCCGTTCGCCGTCCTGAACCGTGCACACCGGCTGGGCAGTCGCCCACTCGATCCGCAGCCCCGCGAACGGCATCCTGAAAGGCCAGCAGAAATAGGATCCTTGGGGGACGGTGAACGACCGGCTCGGGAAGGTGAGCCCCCCGATGTCGAACACCGTGCCGGGATGCTCGGCCAACTCCTCGTGCGGCTGATGGTTGTTGACGAACAGGAACCCGCCGTCCCCATCGGTCCGCACGGCCCACCGCAGCGTCTCCCGGTCGTACTGCCCTACGGGCCCCGGCTCCGGGAACACGGACTCCATCGGCGCGATCCGCTCCCCGAACTCCGCCAACAGCAGGTGCTGGAGGCGGAGTTCGTCGTACGAGTCCCGGTACTGGCCGTACTCCCCCAGCGGCGCCTGGAAGTCGTAGGTCAGGACAGGGAGGTCGTTGGGGTAGCCGGTCGCATGGGACTCCTGGAGTCCGGGCGCCGGATTGGTGCCGCCGTGGAACATGTAGTAGCCCTGCCACACGGACCCGCAGCCGATCTTCGTGAGCCCGAGGGCCCCGATGTCGGCGGCGTCGACACGCGGCCGGCGATGGTAGGCGACGGCCATCCCGCCGCCCAACTCGCAGGTGGCCCACGGGAATCGCTCGGCATAGACGGCGGAGTCGACGCCCCGGACGGTGGTGGGGCGCAGGTCGGCGCCGATGCCCTCGTCGTCCCGCTGGGCGGTGAAGAAGAAGTGCTTCCGGCAGGTGTCGGGCCAGCCCCCGTCGGCCTCGGTCCAGAAGGTCTCGGGGTAGCCGCCGTAGAGCGGCATCAGCTCGTCACCGGGGAGCTGGACGCCGCCCCAGGCGGTGGACGTCCACAACGGCGCGCTCATTCCGGCCTGTTGGGCCATCCGCTTGAGCGTAAGCAGGTGCCCCGGCTGATCGTACAGTTCGTTCTCGATCTGGATCGCGACGATCGGACCTCCCGACGCCCGCTCCAGCCCGGCGAGTTGGGCGGCGATCGCCTCGAACCAGGGCTGGACGGCGTCGAGATAGGCCGGATCGTCGGTGCGAGGGGCGTCGGTGCGGGCCAGCACCCAGTCGGGCAGGCCCCCGTTGCGGACCTCCGCGTGGGACCAGGGGCCGATCCGGGGGATGAAGTCGAGGCCGTGCCGGGCGCAGAGTTCGGCGAACCGGCGCAGGTCGAGGTCGCCGTCGAACCGGGGCGCGTCCGCCGTCTGCTGGTGATGGATCCAGATGACGTACGAGGCGACGGCCGTCACCCCGGCCGCTTTCGTCTTGAGGAGTTCCTCCTCCCAACTCCCGCTCGGGTGACGGGAGTAGTGGAACTCGCCGGACACCGGGAACCAGGGCCGCCCGCCCCGCGTGAGCCAGCGGCTGGTGACCTCGATCGGGTCGGGGACGCCGGGGGCGTCGGAGAAGGGGAGGTGGCCGGTGCGGGGCGGGGCGGAGGGAGGGGGAAGGTCCAGCCGGTGCGTCACGGGTCACTCGCCCTTCGGACCGAGGTCGGGGGCGTCGACGAGGCGGGCGTGGCGGTTGGTGGTCGCCTGGAGTTCCAGGACGATCAGGGTGTTGGTGCCGGGCACCAGGACGGGGGCGGGGACGTACAGGGTCTGCTGCGGCCCCCGGTTCCAGTAGCGGCCGAGGGAGAAGCCGTTGATCCACGCCTGCCCCTTGGTCCACCCCGACAGGGAGAGGAAGGTGTCGGCGGGTTCGGCGACCTCGAACGTCCCCCGGTGGAAGGCGGGTTCGGCACACGCCTCGGTCTCCGCCTCGGCGTAGAGGGCGTCCCCGAGAGGCGCGTCCATCGGCAGCGGACGGCACTCCCAGCCGGTGACCGGCATGCCGTCGAAGGTGACAGGACCCAGCAGGCCCTTGGGCGCCCCGATGCGCGGCCCGTAGTTGACCCGCCCCATGTTCTCGACGAGCACCTCCAACACAGCGCCCCTGCGCAGCACTTGAACGGGCAGGCTGACCTCCCGCCGCTCGTTCTCCAGCACCCCGACCGGCGTGCCGTCGACGTACACCTGGGCCCGGTCACCCACCCCGCCCTCGAAGTGCAGCACGCCGAGGCCGTTCTTCGGCAAGGTGCTGCGGTACAGCACGTATCCCGCGCGCATCCCCAACTCGTCGGCGGTGATGGGCGTTTCGGTGCGTACGGTCCGCCCCGACAGTTCGGAGAGGTACGGCAGCAGTGGCGCCCGCTCGGTCAACTCGACTCCGGTCACGGGGAGTTTCACCGACGGCTCCGGCAACTCCTCGGGCACAGGCGCGTACTTGGCGATGATCTCACGGAACGCGTGGTACTTCGGTCCCGGGTCGCCGTTCTCGGTGAGGGGGGCGTCGTAGTCGTACGAGGTGATCGTGGGGGCGTACGTGTGGTGGTGGTTGGCGCCGTTGGTGAGGCCGAAGTTGGTGCCGCCGTGGAACATGTAGATGTTCACGGAGGCTCCGGCCGCGAGGAGTTTGTCGAGGTCGGCGGCGACGTCGGCGGTGTCCCGGGTGTGGTGCGGGCCGCCCCAGTGGTCGAACCAGCCGATCCAGAACTCCGCGCACATCAGGGGGCCTTCGGGCTGGTGCTCCCGCAGTGTGGCGAGCGCGGTGTCGATCTTCCCGCCGAAGGTGCCGGTGGCGAGGACACCCGGGATGCCGCCGGCCTCCTGGTGCTCGTGGTTCACCTGGTCGCAGGTGAAGAGGAGTTCGTCGATGCCGCGTGAACGGAACGCCTCCACAAGGTGCTTGAGGTAGGCGGCGTCGTTGCCGTACGCGCCGTACTCGTTCTCGACCTGGACCGCGATGACCGGCCCGCCGGACGCGGCCATGTGCGGGAGCAGCGGGGGCAGGAGCAGGTCGAGGTAACGGTCGATGATCGCCGTGAACTTCGGGTCGCTGCTGCGGAGTTGGACGTCCGACTCCGACATGAGCCAGTGCGGGAGGCCGCCGCCGTCCCACTCGGCGCAGATGTAGGGCCCCGGCCGCAGCAACACCTTCAGCCCCTCCGCCTGCGCCAGCCGCAGGAACCTGGGCAGATCGAGCAGCCCGTCCAGCACCAGCGTCCCCGGTTCCGGCTGGTGCAGGTTCCAAGGGACGTACGTCTCCACGGTGTTGAGCCCCATCAGCCTCGCCTTGCGCAGGCGGTCCGCCCACAGATCCGGGTGCACCCGGAAGTAGTGCAGCGCCCCGGAGATGATCCGGAAGGGCTCGCCGTCGAGCTCGAAGGATGTGGGGGTGGTGGTCAGGGCGGACATGGGGGTCCTTCCGGAGAGGGGGGTACGGGACGGAGAGCAGGCAGAACCGTGAAGACGCGGATCGGGCACACAGCCTCCAGGGGTCGGCCCACATCATCGTGAGCGGCTCTCAAAACCTCCGACGGGCGATGATGTTACCGGTAACATCATCGTCGTCAACAGGGTTTGTACGGGGGTTTGTGAAAGGGGTGGGGGGACGCGCCGGGAGGGGGCCTACCTCTTCGGGAGGAAGTTCCCCGTCCGCAGCCGCTCGCAGGAATCCGCGAGGTACGTCCCGCTCTCCGGTCCGATCGCGGCGGCCGCCCGGAACGGGGCGTCCGACCTGAGCCAGCGCCGGGCCGTCTCTGTCATGGTGCCGTCAGCTGTGCCGCTGGGTTCCGTACAGGCCGAGGCCGGCTGTGGGGAGATCGCCGCCAAGGTTGATGGGCAGGGGGACGGTCTCACCGTACTTGCCGTGCGCCACGCTGTTGTACTGGTCCTCCCCCGGCCTGCCGAACAGCGACCAGGTGCCCGTGCGGGGGGCGATCTGCAACAGCAGGGGGACGCCTGCTGCCGCATACCAGGCTGTCTTCTCGTTGATCCCCTTCAGGCGCTCGTTAGGGGGGATGACTTCTACTGCCAACTCGACCGCGTCGGCGTCGAGAAGCCAGCCGTCGTCGTCGCGGAAAGCCCGGGGTCCGATGGCGAGGTCGGGGGTGGCGTAGTCGTCGGGATCATCCGGCATGGGGATGGAGATGTTCGCGAACACCTCGTACTCGGGCGGGAGTTGCGGGCGGATGGCGTCACGCAGGTCGATGACGATCCCGGCGTGCCTGCCGCTCAGGCTCGGGGAGATCAGGAGTGTCCCCCCGATGATCTCCACGCTCGCGCCTGTGAGTTGCTCGATACGCCCCGCGGCTTCTCGGAGGCGGCCACGACGGACGGGAATCAGGGGACGGGCGGGGGTACTCACACGTGCACCTCATCGCCCGTCGGCGAGTTCCTTCAAGTCGACGACCTCGAAGGGGTGA
>DATCQX010001210.1:0-6527 GCA_036569285.1 Streptomyces sp. | reverse complement strand
GGGCGAACCCCACCGCGCGGACGGCGAACTCGCCTACCACGTCCTGGACATCATGGAGTCCCTCCTCACGGCGGCCGACACCGGCACCTCGGTCGAGATCTCCAGCGACTGCACCCGCCCGGCGGCGGTCCCTGCGGACGCACGCCCCGAGGAACACTGACGGCGTCCGCCCTGCCGTCCACGCATCGGGGACGGCAGGGCGGGTGTGCTCTCAGAAAGCGATCCTGGTCGGCCCCCCGTCAGGGCTTCCGTGACCGCTCGGCCGAGCCGGTCGGCCGTATCTGCTACTTCCCTCAGCTGATCGGCGCGTTGCTCCAGACCCCGGCCTACGCACACGCCCTCATCTCCAGTTCGCCCCGCGCCTCCACCAAGAAGACCGCGAGCGCGCTGGTCCAGGTCCGACAAGGCCGCAGGGGAATCCTGACCCGCCCCGACGATCCCACTGAGCTGCGGACTGTGATCGACGAATCCGCCCTCCGCCCCCGAGCGGGCGCGGCGGCCGACCTCATGCGTGACCAGTTGCTCATCCTGCTGAGCATGGCCAAACGGGAGAACGTCACGCTCCGCGTCATGCCACTGGACGCGCCCCTCCATCTCGGTCTCACCAGCAACATGACCATCATGGAGTTTCGGGACCCCTGGCAGCCCGTCGCCATGATCGACCACAACCGAGGCGGAGTCTTCCTGGAAGCACCCGAAGACGTGGATGCGTTCACCGACGTGTTCGACGGCGTCTACGAATCGGCACTGACCGCCGACCAGTCACGCGAACTGATCAAGAAGTATCTGAAGGGAAACACATATGACTGACAAGGCCGTGGCCCGCACCGCCGCCGACCTCCCCGGAGCCGCCTGGTTCAAGTCCAGCTACAGCGGCAGCGACCAGTCCACCTGCGTCGAAGTCGCAGACGTACGCCGCGACTTCGACCAAGTGGCCATAAGGGACTCCAAGAACCCACACGGCCCCGTCATCCTCCTTGGCACAGCCCCATTCGCATCGCTCATCGGCCACGTCCGCAGCGCCGACTAACCCTCTCCCACCTATCCCGCTCAGCCTCCTCGGAAGCAACATCGGTTCTCTTCCGTGCCCGTCCGCTCGAAAGCCGCCGTTGAACAGAAGCGAGGCCCCGACCGTTCCGCGTTCGGGGCTCGCTACAGAAACCACCTCACATGCCAGACGGTCCGGTTCTATCGATCCGAAACAGTTCAGGTTTTGGGTCGTTGGTGGTGTGCGAGTGGTCTGGTGGGGGACGCGCGGCGTCTGTCGCCGTCGGCTCAGGAAGCCCTGCGACTGCGGGCGGTGGCCGCGTTAGCGGCGGGGCGAAGCCGTGAGGACGCGGCGGCAGCATTCGGGGTGTCGCTGAAGGCCCTCGACGGGTGGTGGACGAAGTGGCTGGGCCGGCGGCCGAGAGGCACTGGCCACGCAACTGCGTGGCAAGCCAGTCGGGGTACACCAGGTACTCGGGGAGGCCGAGCAGGCCGCCGCTGTGCGTCAGGCAGTCCTCGGTCACCAGCCCTGCGACGTGGGCCTGGACGGGCAGTTGTGGACGCGGCGGCTGATCGGTGAGTTGATCTCGAAGCTGTACCGGGGGCGGTTGACCGAAGCCGAGGGGGGGGCAAGTACCTGAAGCGGTGGGGGCTGTCCTTCCAACGTCTGGACAAGCGGGCTGCGGAGCAGAACCCGCAGGCCGTGCGCCGTTGACACGAGGAGACCTGGCCGACGATTCGGGCGAAGGCGGAGAAGGACAGGAGCAAGGTCCTGTTCGCCGACCGGGTCGGCATCCGCTCCGACCAGGTCACCGGCCGCACCTGGGGGAGAGAAAAGGAAAACCCCTGTCGTGCGGTGGACCAGCAACCGATTCTTGGTGAACTCGATGTCGGCGATCGGCACGAAGGGCCGGATGCACTTCACGGTCTTCACCGAGAGCTTCACAGCCGAGGTGATGTGCCGCTTCCTCGAACAGCTCGCCCGGCACTTCGACCGCAAGGTCCACCTCGCGGTCGACGGACACTCCGCCCATCTCGATCGTCTGCTGCTGTTCGCGGTTCTCCCTGCGCAGCCGCCGCAGTTCCTCGCGCTCTGCGCTGGTCGGCTCGCCGCTCTGGCCCTCGTCCCGGTCGGCCTTGGCCTTGCGGTACCGGCCGCGCAGGGACTCTGAGCTGATGCCGAGTTCCCGGGCCACCGCGGTGACCGTCTTGCCCGAGGAGTCGACGAGCACGATCGCGTCCCGCTTGAACTCCTCGGTGTGCCGCTTCATGCACTTAAAGAGCCTTTTGTCCCGGCGAGGTTGTTTGGGTCGAGGTTCAGGTGTCGCGCCAGTTCGGGGTGGATTCGCGGGTGAGTCTGCGGCTTATGAGGTCGATCATTGCGAGGCGGATTATGGCTTCGGACCGGTGGGGGTGGGTCTCGTAATCGCGTGCGAGACGGCGGTGATGCATCAGCCAGCCGAGGGTCCGCTCGACCACCCAACGTCGGGGGATCACCTTGAACCCTTTGACGCCGGGGTCGCGTTGGACGACTTCGAGGTCGATGCCGAGGCGGGCGGCGTGGTCGATGACTTTCGTTCGGTAGCCGGTGTCGGCCCATGCCTTGGTCACTCGAGGGGTTGCGGCGGAGATCTGGGAGAGCAGGTGGATGCTGCCGGTGTTGTCGGAGACACTCGCCGCGGTCACCCAGACGGCCGGCAGCAGGCCGAGGGTATCGACGCCGATGTGGCGCTTGCGGCCTGCGATCTTCTTGCCCGCGTCGATACCCTGGCCGGCCGCCGGCACGTTGGCGGAGGTCTTGATGCTCTGCGCGTCCAGCACGCAGGCGCTCGGCTCGGCATCCCGGCCTTCGGCTTCACGCACCAGCCGCCGAAGCAGGCCGTTGAGCTGGTCGAAGACACCTTCCTTCTGCCATGCGGCGAAGTAGCCGTAGACCGTCTCCCACGGTGCGAAATCATGCGGCAGGTAACGCCAGGGGATCCCGGTGCGGTCGACGTACAAGATGGCGTCCATGATGCGGCGCAGGTCGTGCGCGGGCGGGCGGCCGATATCCAGGCCCTTGCCTCTGCGCTCGGCCCGCCAGGCGGTGAGCGTGGGGCCGATCAACTCCCAGCGGGCATCGGACAGATCGCTGGGATACGGGCGCTGTCGCGTCATGTTTCGGTAGTACCGTCGGGCGCGACGCATCCCCAGGGCGCAAACAGCGTCAACCGGGGG
This sequence comes from Streptomyces sp., assembly GCA_036569285.1. Classification (GTDB taxonomy): domain Bacteria; phylum Actinomycetota; class Actinomycetes; order Streptomycetales; family Streptomycetaceae; genus Streptomyces. Next base: position 3,323 of record DATCQX010001210.1, on the reverse strand, counting down.
CGCTTTGGGATCGAACAGGAGCGACTCGACTCAAACGGGCAGAGATATGGAGTCTCTCGTCACGCAGGCGGCATTGACCGCTCTCGTCTCAGCAGTCACGGACTCACTCGCCCTTCGAAGCGCCACCAAACAACCTCGCCGGGACAAAACGCTCTTTTAGAGGTCGTTTTCATCCGCAGAGCCTGTTTCATCCCAGCAAGTCCCTGTGGTGGAGCGGCCCTTGGGAGACTGCAGGGATTGGCATGAATGACGGGGCGCGAGGGAGGGGTGTATTGCCCGTCTCATTCAGTTAAGACTGTCTCATCCCAAGAGGAGTTGATATCGAGGATTACTCCCGCCAGGCTCTACGGGAATGCGACATGGGGGAGGTGCGAGTATCTGCAAGTGGTGCATGAAGCCTCATAAATCAGCTGAAAACGACCTCTTAGAGGGTGTTTCGCGCCCTATCAAGGTGTTTTGGATAGGTTTTCATGCCGGACCTGGTGTGGGCGATGAGGTTGAAGGGGTCTGCGTTGCAGGAGAGTTGACTTAGCGGGCGTCTTGGCCTGGCTGCTCCTGTTTCATCCCAAGGCGCCGGACTATGCGCCGTGCGCTTCGAGCGCTGGCACGCGCGCCTGCGCCTTGCGGGTAGTCCTGAATTGTGCCTGAACGCCGCCGTTATCCGAGTGATCTGTCCGATGCCCGCTGGGAGTTGGTCGAGCCGGTACTGACCGCCTGGCGAGCTGAACGCCGCAGCCGTGGACTGGACATCGGCCGGCCTCCGGACCATGACCTGCGCAGCCTCCTGGACGCGATCCTTTACGTGAACCGGACCGGGATCCCCTGGCGCTACCTCCCGCACGACTACCCGCACTGGAACACCGTCTACGCCTACTTCGCCCGGTGGCAGGAGGAGGGCGTCTTCGACCAGCTCAACAGTCTCCTTCGCCGCCAAGTCCGCAGGAAGGAAGGCCGCGAGGCCGAACCCAGCGCATGCGTCATCGACTCGCAGAGCATCAAGACGTCCACCAACGTTCCCGCAGCCGGCCAAGGCGTCGATGCGGGCAAGAAGATCGTCGGCCGCAAGCGGAGCATCGTCATCGACACTGTCGGCCTGCTGCTGGCGGTGCTGGTCACAGCCGCGAGCGTGCAGGACTCCGTCGCCGGCCAGGTCCTCATCGAGAAGGTGGCCGCCGAGCATCCCACCGTCCGCAAGACCTGGGTCGACGGCGGCTACCGCCAGCACCTCGTCGAGCACGCCGCGACCCTCGGCATCGACATGCACATCGTCCGCCGCGACCCCGCCACCAGAGGCTTCACCGTCCTGCCCCGGCGGTGGACCGTCGAGAGAACGCTGGGCTGGCTGATGAACCACCGCCGCCTGGCCCGCGATTACGAAGCCCACCCCCACCGCTCCGAAGCCATGGTTCACCTCGCGATGATCAACCTCATGACCCGTCGCCTCACCGCCGAATCCACCCCGAGCTGGCGTGGCACATGAACCACCTCAATCCGGCAATCCGGGATGAAACAACGGGAGGAAACGACCTCTTACTTCCCACCTGGTGCTACTTCCTCTGGAACCTCAGGCCCCAGTCTCCAGGTGTCCACGATCAAGCAATGCCGCGAAGTTAAGGGGCGTCGGATGATGACAAGTCCCCGTGAAGAAGCATCTTGTAGGCGCCGCGGGCGATGCGTTGCAGGAGGCCGAGGCGAGCCCAGGTTCCCAGTTGGGTGCTGATTATCTTGATCGTTTTCGGATCGGTGATACCGAGTCTTTCGGCGATTTCCCCGGCTTTCCAGGTCCGGGCGGGCGCGCTCTCTATGATCTTGACGATGCTCTGTCGACGGCCCAAGCGTTGCTGGTCAGAGGAATCGATCTCGGGGCGGGGAGGGCAGTGAGGGCGGATGGGCAGAGACGCTGATCGCGGTGAGAGGAACGCTCTTCAACGGGCGGCCGTCATGATTCCAGGTGTGGTAGCGGGATATGCGGTGTCGCGTGCGGCTTCCAGTGCGACGGTGAACGCGGCACGGTCCGGATCGCATCCCTTCACGGTTTCCACGGCGGTGGTCATCGCCGGGCGTAGGGCTTGGTAGACCACGAGGAGGGCCCACATCTCCTGGGTGAGGCCGGCCGGGTACTTCGAACGCAGTACGCGCCCCCTGAGCAGGGTGTGACGCAGAGCGAGGTAGGTCGTCTCGATCTCCCCTCGCTCGTGGTACAGCCGGATGAGCCGGGCCGCCGGGTCGACGTGGTGGTCGGTGAGCGTGGTCAACAGGCGATAGGTGCCGTGGATCCTGCTGCCGTCGGCCGCCGCAGCGGTGATCTCTGCCTCGATGACGCGTACGGACAGGTCCGCTATCCGGCTCAGATACGTGCCGTCAGGCAGCAGAGCGAGGACCGGAAGGCGTCGGTTCGCCTTGCTGCGGACCAGGAACTGCGCACCGCGCCCGGCGATGTCGGCCAGCAGGCTGCCGTCGTCGAAGGCTCGGTCGGCCAGCACCAGCATGTCCGCGGTCAGTCGATCGCTCAGGCGCCGGGCCACGGCAGATTCGCCCTCGTAACGGGGGCCGAAGCACGCGGCGAGCAGACCCCGGGTGCCTGTCTCGCACAACGTCATCAACTGGAGGCTGGGATAGCTCTGCGCACCGAAGCGGTACGAGACACTCCCCAGCCAGGCCCGATTACGCTCGTAATCGGGGACGGCGAGGCTGTTGCACCCATCGAAGGCCACCGTGCGCCATCGGCGGTAACGCACTCCCGGAGTGGTCGGTTGCCCCAGTGGACCGGCGATGACCTCGAACAGTCGCCTGAACGGGGCCGTGCCGATCCAGCGGCGCAGATCCCGAAGAGCCTTCTCGGACGGGGCGGGCACCCTGCCCGGCAGGCCGGCGGTCAGTTTCGCCCAGACCAGACGCGCCCCGAGGTGCTCGAACAGGCCCAGGGCCAACAGGAAGTACACCCCGACCCGGGACGGCAGGCTCCGCAACCGCCGCTGCAGCGACCGGGTTTCGTCGAGTACTGCATCGATGAGCTCCGCCGGGAGGATCTGTGTCAACTCGCCGATATGACCGGGAGCGAACACGTCAACATCGGGCGGACTGCCTGCCATGACAGACTGGGACACGCGGGGCCTCTGCTCTCAGGAAGATCTGAGTCGATCCCTGAAACAGCACAGGTCCCGCCCCTTCTTCCCCGCTCATCAGGGCTTCGGCGAAGTCGCGGGATGTCCGCTTCGTGATCATGTGAGCCCAAGGAGGGCGAGTGCTCGCTGCGGGTCGCGGGCGTTGCCTCGGAGGGCAGCGGCTATACCCCGGACGCCTGCGGTGCGGAGCGCCCCGAC
>DATCQX010001209.1:0-9360 GCA_036569285.1 Streptomyces sp. | reverse complement strand
CCCCGGAGCCGGCGGTCGTCGCCGCCGAGTGCTTCGGCCAGGCTCGTGGCGAGGTCGACGGCGTCGGCGACCGCGAGGTTCATGCCCTTCGCGCCGCACGGCGTCAGGGTGTGCGCGGCGTCCCCGGCGAGCAGCAGCCTGCCGTGCGCCGGACGGTCGACGACCTGGCCGCGCAGTTCCAGGAGCTGGGTGTCCGTGATGTCCCCGGGGGAGGGCAGCGGGGTGGTGTGCGGTCCCAGACGGCCGTGCAGTTCCCGTGCGGTCCGGGCGGCGGGCCACTGCTGTGGTGTGTCGGCGGGCGGGCACTGGAGGTAGTACCGGGCGACGCGCGAGGTGCGGGGCATCATGCCCGCGAACCCGTCGGCACCGGCCGCGTAGACGATGCCGTCCACCGGCCGGTCCGCGTCGGCCAGGACGGCGAGCCAGTGGTGGGGGTATCCGCGTTCCAGGAGACTCGCCCCGGCGTCGAGGAGCAGCGAACGGCCCACCCCGTGGGAGCCGTCGCAGCCGGCGACGTAGTCACAGACGAGTTCGAGTCCCTCGGCGAGCAGGACCGGGCGTCGGGAGGAGATCCCCGTGACTGTCCGGATCGGTGTCCCGAACATGAGGAGTCCGGCGGGCAGCCGCGCGATCAGGTCGCGGACCAGCGCCTGCTGCGGATACACCCAGTGCGACAGTCCGTCGGACAGCGCGCCGTAGTCCACCCGGACGGCACGCCCCAGGCACCTGAACTCGCACCAGTGATGGCGGCGGGCCTCGGCGAGCAGCCGGTCGGCGAGGCCCGCACGGCGCAGGTGGTCCACCGTCCGGTGTTCCAGCAGCCCGGCCCGCGCCCGCTGCTCGACTTCCTCACGGCTGCCGCGTTCGACGACGACGCACTCGATGCCGGCGCGGTGGAGCGCGTGGGCGAGCACGAGCCCGGCGGGGCCGGCGCCGATGATGCCCACCTGGGTGGTGATCCGGCGCATCAGGCCCCCTGCGCCGCCGGGCGCCCCGCGCTGGGGGAGGCGTCGCGAGCCCGCCCGAGTTCCCGCAGCCGCAGGCATTCCGAGACCCAGGCGACCGGAACCCCCGCGCTGTCCAGGCGTGCCGTGACCCGGAGCAGCTCGGGCCGCCCGTCGGCGCCGGCCACGGCGGCCCAGTGCAACAAGTGCCGCTTCGGCCGCATCTCGGCCAGCGCCAGCCCGAGCGGGGTGGACGTCTGGGTGAGCAGCGACCGCACCTCCACGGGGAGCCGGCCCAGCATGGCCACGGCCCGCGCGCTGAGCAGCACCTCCCCGTCCCGGTCCAGGAACCGTATGTTCCGCTCCTGTGCCTGTTCGCCGGGCCGGCTGTGCACCACGCCCCACAGGGACTCGGGAACCCCTCCGGCCGACTGATGGAGCAGTTCCATACGCGGTGCATAGCCGAGCCAGTCGGCCAGCGTCCTGGTCATCCCGGCCGACGTGACCATGCGGCGCACCAACGGCCAGAGTTCCCGGTCGGCCACGAGGTCGGGCAGTCCGACTTCCCTCTCGGGGAATTCGGCGGCGTCGTCCGGAACGGTGTCGGCGGCCATCCCCAGAAGCGCGCCGGCGAACTGGGCGCCGCGCCGTCCGAACGCATCCGTGTACATCCGGATGAACCGGTTCTCGCGTGCGAGTTCACCGCACGGAATCCCGCATCGCGCTCGGTTTCTGCGTACTTCCGCTTCGGCCCGGCATCTGCGGGACAGCAGACCGATGATTTGAAGGTCGAGCCTTACCACCTGCTCCTGACATGCCATGACGAGGCCATCAGGCGCCGGGTGCCCGGCGGGCGTGATTTCTTTTTCGGATTCCATCGGAATTCCCCAGAAAGGAATTTTCGCTTACGGTTCCGGAACCCCCAGCACGCACGGTGCACAACTTTGCAGCCATACCCGGCAAGGGTTGCATCACGTCCGATGTCCCGCAAATCGTGATCTAACTCCCGATACGGAAAGCGAACCCGGTGAGTGAAACGGTGTAGTCTCCCCGGTTCTCCCGGTACTCGATGCAGTAACGCGTCGGATACCAGCCCGTCTCGCGCCAGGCCTCCGGCTGCGCGAAGGGGACGCAGGCATCCTCGGCGCTGCCGGACCGCAGGCCGTCGAGCCACGACTTCGCGATCATCGTCTCGTAGAACGAGATCTTCCCGTCGTAGGTCCCGTAGATCCAGGTACGGGTGAACGGGACGCCGTGGAATTCCGTGGCCGCCTGGTCGAAGAGATGGTTGCCCATGGCCGGTTCGACGGCGTCCACGTCGATGTAGCCCGGGGCCCGGTAACGCTCCGGCACCGGTGCCTTCGCCCGTGCGTAGTCGTCGCAGTCCGTGATCACCGGACACGGGCCCGGGCGGATCGCGTTCCGTTCGGCGAGGGGCTGGAGGTAGAAGTGGAAGTCGAAGTGCGGTGTGTCGTAGACGCCTTTCGGGATGTGCCCATGAGGGTTCCAGTTCACCAGCGACCAGCTGAACGGTGTCTGCACCCCATCGCGGAAGCCGGCCGGCAGATCGAGTACGTTCTCGTGGCCGACGGAGCACTCCTTGTGCGGGTCGAGGCTGCCGTCGCCGTCCTTGTCGAAGCAGTGTTTCTCGTCGCTCACAGCCGTCGGCAGGCTCTGCAGCGCCGTCGCCGGGAACGTCACCCCCATCGCCAGCGGTCGCCCGTCCTCGCGCTGGGTGTACGTCCGCAGCGTGCCCTCCCCGAGCGGCAGCGCGTGGCCGTACTCGGCGCAGGGGCCCGAGTAGGAGGCCGAGGAGCGCAGCAGTGCCGAGGCGGCATCGGCCGTCACCCGCACGGTCTGTTCCGCCTCCGGCCTGTCGGCGGAGACCAGACACACGTCAACCCGCTCGCCCGCTCCTGTATCGGTGAAACCGACTGTGGCCGCACAACCGGCCATGAAGACGGCCGTGAACGCGATGCGCCACGTCCGCCGAGTCGCCCGTGCCATGGAACTCCTCTCCCTCTGATTCCTGGACAAGATCAGCATCGGGGCGCACGCGTGACCGCTTGATCCGCCCTGGGGGTGACAGCGCGGACTCGCCGGACGCCGCGGACCTGGCGGAACGACCACATGAGCCCGAGGGCGGCCGGTGACCGGGTCACGCCCTGCCCGTGATGGCGCAGGCCCTCGGCGATGTCGTCCCACCCGGCCAGGCGGAGCGCGCCGATGACCAGGTTCCGCGAAGATGCCGTGGTGCACTGTCGATCCGCACTCGCGAGGCGCCCGGGCCTTCCCGGACAGCCGGCGCCAACACATCACGAACACCCTGGGCAACATCGCCTGGTGTGGGAATGTCTGACCCCGGCCACACCCGCCGCCGCTTTCGAGGCCCGCACCGGAGCCCGATCGACCGGCGATCTTCCCGTGGTCGTCTGGTGCACTCGGCCACGGACGGACTCGGGCCAGGTCAGCTGTTCCGTCCGCGGGCTGCGCGGCGTAGAGAGGACAGGCGAAGGGCCAGCAGGCCGGCGAAGACGACGGCGGTCGCGACGGCGGCGATCATGAGGCCGCCGAAGCCTGTGTCGGGCAGAGGGGTCGGTCCCGGGTACATGAGCAGTCCTCCGATGTCGGGTCGAGTGTGCTGGGCGGGCCCGCTGGTCGGCAGAGGGCCCTGTCTGCTGTGTTTCAGCGGAGACGTGAGTCGAACGTGCTGCGGATGGCGTCGGCGATCAGCCTCCCCGCTTGGCCGGTTCCGAAGGGCGAAGGGCACAGGGCCAGGCGTCCGCGCACCTCTGCCGCGTTCGCGAGCAACGCCAGGGCCAGCGAACCGATCTGCGGGCCGGGCTCGACCAGGGTGGCGAAGTCGGTGAGCGACTCGGGCCGTTCCGTGGAACGCCGCACGACGATCAACGGGCTTCCCAGGACGGTGACCTCTTCCTGCACCCCGCCCGAGTCGGAGATGACCAGGGCGCACTCCTTGGTCAGCGCCAGGAAGTCCCCGTAACCGATCGGGTCGATGACCAGAAGCCGGGAGAGAAGAGAACCGAGGCCCGCGGCGCGCGCCGCCGCCCTGCACCGCGGATGTATCGGGAAGACGACGGGGCAGCCTGCTCCGGCGATCCGCCCCAACTCCGCCAGCACGGTGGCGAGGGTCGTCTCGCTGTCCGTGTTCTCCGGCCGGTGCAGGGTGGCGAGCACGAACCGTCCGGGCTCGACGCCCAGGTCGGCAAGGAGCTTGCCCCGCCTGCCGGGCCTGGGAAGATGCCGTTGGACGGCCTCGACCACGGTGTTGCCCGTGCACACGATCCGGCGCGGGTCGATGTTCTCCGCCCGCAGGTTGACGGCGTTGCCCACGGTGGCCGCGCACAGAAGGTCGGCCAGGTGGTCGACCATCACCCGGTTGTGCTCCTCCGGCATCGCACGGTCACGGCTGCGCAGGCCGGCCTCCACGTGCACGAGCGGGATGTCGTGGGCGTTGGCGGCGAGCGCCCCGGCCAGGGTGGCGTTGGTGTCGCCCTGGACGACGACGACCGCGGGCCGCTCGCGTCCGAAGAGAGCGTCGAGGGCCTCGGTGGCGGCACCGATCTGAGCGCCCCGGGAGCGGCCTCCGACCTCCAGCAGCACGTCGGGACGGCGCAGGCCGCACTCGCTGAAGAAGAGGTCGGACAGGACGGGATCGTAGTGCTGCCCGGTGTAGGCCACTCGGGCACTGTCGGAGAAGTGCCGGGCCACTGGAGCCATTTTCACGATCTCGGGCCGAGTGCCGAGGACAAAAGTCACAGATCCTTCGAGAGGCGCAGATCTTTAGACGGGGCAAGCGAAGAAGGCCGACCTTTTGATGAAATGTTTCGGTCGGTCGTCTCAGCAGAACACGCACGAGAGGCACGTGAAAGGTCGGTTCTGGCGTGTCGCCATAATCAACCGGCCGGAAGATGGATTTATGGGTTTTTTGGTCCGCGAGTCGAGTGAAGTGCGGCATTTGGTGGCCCTTCGGGGTGGCTTCCCGGCAGTGGCACGGACTGCTCAAGCGTCTGCGCCGGTGTTTTCATAGACTGTTCGAGCGTTTCTCATCCGACCTCTTGAGGTAAACGTGACCTAGGTGCGCGGCGCGTTCTTTTCCATGCTGCGAGACGGCAGGCCGCTCGATCGTTGCGGCGTTTCACTCGCCTTCATGCCTCTCTGTCATGCATTTCCTGAGATCCCTCTCCCTCTTTTGGTGAAGGTGGTCAGTATGCCGTTCAGTGGACCGGAAAAATTCGCTGCCCAGGCGGGTGATATCGCTGACAGGCATTCGTGCGGCAATGGTCCGAACCGGCGTGGTGTACCCGCCGACTCCCGCGCTTCCGGCATCACTCAGCCACTGTTCGAGGGGCCGATCCATGACCTCAGTACCGAGAACCTACGTCCCTGGGGGCGTGCCGACCGAGTCGAGCGAGGGGAACAGCCATGAGCGGCGCTGACCCGAACCAGGCAATGCGGGCGGCCGTCTGCTCAGGGACGCGACCGCGGCTGTGGCGTTCGTGGGTGCGGGAGTGCTGGTCTGGCAGAACCACGCGGTCCGTGCCGTCGAGACGCACGCGGCGGAGCAGGTGGCCACCCGGCTGCTGGACCTGCACTCCTGGGTCCCCTTCTATGCGCACGATGTGCTGTTGACGACCAATCGGGCGCATCACGTGGTGGGTCTGCAGATCACCCCCGCGTGCACCAGTGCCGTGTTTCTCCTCCCGCTGGGCGTCACGGTCGGCGTACTGCTCTGCCTGCGCCGGCTGGCCGCTGCCCGGATTCTCACCGCCGCGGCCATCGCCGCAGCCGTGATGTGCTCCATGGATCTCGCTCGCCTGGTCGGTCTCCTCGCCGCCCTCGCCTGGTCCGGCCACCGCGCCTTCGCCTGGATGCACGTCGTGATCGGGACATGGATGTCCATGATCGGAGCGATCGTCGGAATGATGCTCTTTTGCCGAATCCTGACCGGGCGCTGGTGGCCCGGCCGTTCCCGCACCGCCGCGGAGGCCCACGCGTGATCACGATCCTGCTCATGGGCCTGACCAGCCTGGTCATCTGGCTCTCCAGCGCCTACTTCTTCATCATGCTCGGCCTCGGCGTGCGCGGACTGCGCAGAGCGAGGATCAAGCTTCCCTTCCAGTCCCGACTCAGGTACTCCAGACCGCACTTGGGCCGCCAGGACGACACGTTCGTCTACTTCCTCATTCCCTGCCTGAACGAGGAACAGGTGATCGGCCACACGGTGGCCCGGCTGGTCGGCGATCCCCGCTCGCACGTCGTGGTGATCGACGACGGCTGCGACGACGCCACGGGGGAGGTGGCGCGGATCGCCGGCGGCGGCGACGTCACCGTTGTGCGGCGGGATCTTCCCGAGGCCCGGCTGGGCAAGGGCGAGGCACTCAACGCCGGTCTGGCCCTGGTGCGTTCCATGGTCGTCGAGTCAGGAACGGACCCGCAGAAGGTACTGGTCTGCGTGATGGACGCCGACGGCCACCTCTCCGACGGGGCGGTCGGTCATGCGGCGCGGTGCTTCGAGGACCCCCAGGTCGGCGGCGTGCAGCTCGCCGTGCGGATCCGCAACCGCGACACGTTCCTGGCCCGGATCCAGGACTTCTACTTCTGGGCGATCGCCGCGGTCACGCAGTTCGGCCGGGCCACCACCGGTACCGTCAGCCTCGGGGGCAACGGACAGTTCTCCCGCCTGACCGCTCTCGACGAGGTGGGGACCCGCCCCTGGTCCCGCTGCCTGACCGAGGACCTCGACCTGAGCATCACCATGGCGCTGCGCGGCTGGAAGCTCACCACCACTCCGCTGGCAGCCGTCTCCCAGCAGGGGGTCCACCGCATCGGGGCCCTCGTCCGCCAGCGCACCCGGTGGTATCAGGGCCACATGTCCTGCGGGCGGCGCCTGCCCGAGATCTGGCGCTCCCCGCACCTCACCCACGTCCAGGCCACCGAGCTGTCGATGTACCTGCTGGTGCCCTGGGCCCTGGACCTGCCCTGGTCGATCCTGTGGCACGTCTCGCTGTTCAAATTCGTCACCAACCTGCACGACTACTTCATCGCGGACGTCGACTGGCTGACGACGGTGCTGAGCGTCACCCTGTGGTACCTGCTCAGCTTCGGTCCGGCCCTGGTCGCCTCCCTGCTGCAAAAGCGCCGCTCCCCGGACACGGGCTGGCTGCGGGCGCTGCTGCTCGGGCACTCGTTCCTGCTGATGAACTACCTGTTCTTCCTGTGCGCCTGGAAGGCCCTCTTCGCGCTGGCGAGGGGACGTACCGACTGGGTGAAGACCGACAGGGAGGTCGAGAAGGGCGGCGCCCTGCCGACCCCTCGACGCACCACCAAGTCCCTCAAGGCCGGTCGCGCCCGGGCCAAATGACCCCGAGCGGCCGGGCTCGCCCCGGCGCCGGCCCTGAGACCCCCACCAGAGAAAGGTCAACTGCCGTGCGCAGTCTTCCACGCTCCATCAAGGCCTCCGGCATGATCGCCACCACGCTGCTGCTCACCGCCCTCGGCGGCACCGCGTTCGCCGCCCCGCAGCCGTTGCCGATCACCAACGGCAACTTCGCCAACCCGACGGTCGCGGCCGGTCCGCAGTCCTACCTGACCAACGCCGTACCGGGTTGGAACGTCACCACCGAGACCTACTCGACGCAGATGTGCCAGCGGTCCGACCAGCTGCAGTGCCTCGACCTCAACGGCGGCGGCCCGGTGACCGCACGCCAGACGCTGACCGGTGTCAAGGCCGGCGACGCGGTGGTCGTCACGTTCGGCGTGAGCCCGAACACCTGGGCCGGGTGCACCGTGGCCCAGCTCCAGGACGGCCAGCCGCTGCGTGTGTCCGCCACCGGCAGCCCCTCGCAACTGGTCTCCGCCGACCCCGTCTCCACCACGCAGACCGCCAAGTGGCGTGACGTCGTCTACTCCTTCACCGCCACCCAGGACAACCCCAGCCTCAGCTTCACCCCCCCCTGGAGAGCAATGCCTCTGCGGCCCGCTGCTCGCCAACGTCCGGGCCACCAATGACCCCAACCCGAACGTCAACCCCGTCCCGGTCGCCGACACGGCCATCGCGGGTGGCACCGTGGCCACCGCTCTCGCCGTCGGCTACTTCCTGATGCGACGCCGCAAGGCCGGCATCGGGGCGTGACACGCCGCGTGAGGGGGGTGGGTACTCCTAATACCCACCCCCCTCACGCTTACCACCAGAGTGCATCCTGCCGACCCGTCCCGCACGGCCGTCCTGGAGACACCACCCCGGACCAGCCGGCGGACGGCCCCCTCGGAGCGCGGGCGGGCATTGTCACAGCGCGTTCACCGGCACCACCGGCGGCTGGCGCCACCCCGCCGGCACAGCCCCCACGCCGGACGAGGACGCCGCCCACCTGGACGCCATCCGCTCGCGCGACGGCTACCGGGTTCCGTTGTCCCTCAAGGACGACGTGCAAGCCGGCCTCGACCCGTCCCACGCGCCCCACGCCCCGCCGACGGGCGTGGGGTCGGCAGATCACATGCGCCCCTCGCGCAGGACGGTGTCGACCATGCGGTGGGCGAAAGCGGTGAGCGCCTCGGGGTCGTGCTGCCCGAACGTGGCGGTCCACAGCGCGAAGCGGCCGAAGAGCGCCGACCACAGGGCGATGGCGGCATACTCGGCGCCGTAGGGCCAGCGCAGTCCTTCCTCGCGCTCGCAGGCGTGCACGGCGTTCAGCCACTGCTGCCAGAGGAGGGACGCGGGATGCGCCCCGCCGCCGGTGTCGAAGCGGGAGGTGTCGTGGCCGAACATGAGGCGGAAGAGGCCCTTCTCGGCGAGGGCGAAGGCGTAGAAGGCGTCGGCCTGAGCCCGGAGCCGGTCGGGGGCACCGGCTCCGTGGGCCGCCGCCTCGGCATCGGCGTCGCGCAGCCTGGCGACCAGGCGCTCGTAGCCGTCCTCGACGGCCGCCCGCGCCAGTTCGTCCTTGTCCGCGAAGTGCAGGTACATGCTCTGGGCGGCGATGCCGACCTCGCGTGAGACCTCGCGCAGGGAGACCGGAAGGGCGTTCTCCTCGACCTTCTGGTCGAGGAGTCTGGCGAACGCGGCCAGGATCTCTGCGCGTAGCCGCTCCCCCTGGCCCCGGGGGTTGCGGCGGCGTCCGGTCGAGGTCTGCTGGCTTTCCACGCTGCTCATTGTGCGATATCCCCCCGGGGCCGGGTGTTCGCCGGCGTCCGGCGGTCTACGTCTCCGCAAGGGTGCGGGTCGCTGTGGCCATGGCCTGGCCGCCGGCGGGATAGCCGACGTACGGAAAGGCGTGCAGGACCGCCTCCAGGATCTCCTCGGGTGTCAGGCCGTTGGCGAGGCCGCCGGTGATGTGGTTCTCCAGCTCCCACTGATGGCCCTGGGCCATGAGGATGCCGAGGGTGACCAGGCTGCGGC
>DATCQX010001208.1:0-5014 GCA_036569285.1 Streptomyces sp. | reverse complement strand
ACCCCTCTCACAAGCCGCGCGCCCATCTCGCCTCCCCCTCAAACCCCCCGAGCCTTCAACACCCTCCCCAAATCATCCAGTTGATCGGCCAGCTTCCTCCGCAGCGCAGGCGTAGGCCCGGCCTCCGCAAGACACGCCTCCCCCAGCCGCAGGTTCTCCGTGTCCACGGCATACGCAGGGAACGCCCACTTCCCGATGGCGGCGGCGATGGCAGGCCCTCGACGCTCCGCGACCGGTACCGCGTCCGCGTAGTAGCGGGCGACGAACGGCCGCAGCAGTTCCGCCTGTTCGGGCTGCCAGAACCCCTGCGCGGTGGCGGTGAGGAGGTAGTTGGAGAGGCCGTCGGAGCCGAACATGGCGCCCCAGGCACGCTCCTTGGCGTCCAGGGACGGCAGCGCGGCGCGACAGCGGGCGGCGCCTTCCTGCCCCGTCGCGGAGGGGTCGCGTTCCAACTCGGCGGCGATGACGGCCTCTTCGGTCTCCCCGAGCACCGCGAGCCGCGCGAGGATGCGCCAGCGAAGGTCGGGGTCCAGCTCGGGCCCTCCCGGCACCGTCTCGTCCGCGAGCCACGCGGCGATGGTGTCGGGATGCTGGGCGACGTCGATGAAGTGGCGGGCGGCGATGAGCCGCAGCCCGGGACTGTCGCCGTCCTCGGTGCGCCGCAGGATGTCCTTGCACAGCAGGCACAGCGAGGTCAGCGCCCCGGGCCGTTCCTCGGCGGTGAGGTAGCGCCCCGCCAACTCGCCGACGGCGAAGGTGAGTACGGCTTCGACGACGGCGAGGTCGGTCTCGCGGGGGAGCTGTGTGCGGGCGGTCTCCAGGTAGTCGGCGGCGGGAAGTTCACCGTCCCGGACGGCGTCCCGCAGGGCGTTCCAGACGACGGCCCGCGTCAGCGGATCGGGAAGCCCGGCGAGCGCGGAACGGACGGTCGCGAAGGACTCGGCGTCGAAGCGGACCTTCGCGTAGGTGAGGTCCCCGTCGTTGAGGAGCAGCAGCGCGGGCCGCTTGCCGAGGTCGTGGGGCGCGCTCTGGGGGACGTCGAGTTCGATCCGGGGCCGCGGGACGAGGCCGTCCACGTCGCCGTCGTAGAGGCCGACGGCGATCCGGTGGGGCCGGGTCCCGGCGTGTTCGACGGTGAGGGTGTGGGCGCTGCCGGTGCCGGCGACGACGGGCGTGAGGGTGTCGACGCCGGTGGTGCGCAGCCACGCGTCGGCCCAGGCGTGGACGTCGCGTTCGGTGGCGGAGGCGAGGGAGTCGATGAAGTCGGCGAGGGTCGCGTTGGCGAACTTGTGCCGGGCGAAGTGGGTGTTGATGCCGGCGAGGAAGTCGCCGTCGCCGAGCCAGGTCACCAACTGCCGTAGCGCGGCGGCGCCTTTGGAGTAGGAGATACCGTCGAAGTTGAGGAGGGCGGAGGCGGTGTCGGGGACGTCGTCGGGGGCGACGGGGTGGGTGGTGGGGCGCTGGTCGGCGTCGTAGCCCCAGGCTTTGCGGGAGACGCCGAACTCGGTCCAGGGGCTGTCGAATCGGGTGGCGTCGGCGGTGGAGCGGTAGCCCATGTACTCGGCGAAGGACTCGTTCAGCCAGATGTCGTCCCACCATTGGAGGGTGACGAGGTTGCCGAACCACATGTGGGCCATCTCGTGGGCGACGACCATGGCGCGGGTCTGGCGTTCGGTGTCGGTGACGGCGGAGCGGAAGACGAACTCGTCGCGGAAGGTGACGAGTCCGGGGTTCTCCATGGCGCCCGGGTTGAACTCGGGGACGAAGGCCTGGTCGTAGGAGTCGAAGGGGTAGGGCTCGGTGAACTGCTCGTGGTAGTAGTCGTAGCACTGCCGGGTGATCTCGAAGAGTTCGTCGGTGTCGGCTTCGAGGTGGGCGGCGAGGGAGCGGCGGCAGTGCAGGCCGAAGGGCAGGCCGCGGTGTTCGGTGCGGACGGTGTGCCAGGGGCCGGCGGCGACGGCGGCGAGGTAGGTGGAGATGAGGGGGGTGGTGGCGGCGCGCCAGCGGCCGTCGCCGAGGTGTTCGGTGATGCCGTTGGCGAGGACGCTCCAGCCTTCGGGGGCGGTGACGGTGATGTCGAAGACCGCTTTGAGGTCGGGCTGGTCGAAGGCGGCGTAGACGCGCTGGGCGTCGTCGAGGAAGAGCTGGGTGTAGACGTACGTCTCGCCGTCGGCGGGGTCGGTGAAGCGGTGCATGCCCTCGCCGGTGCGGGAGTAGCGCATGGTCGCCTCGACGCGCAGTTCGTGCTCGCCGGCCTTGAGTTTCTTGAGGGGGAAGCGGTTGTCGTGCAGTTTCTTGACGTCGAGGGGCTTGCCGTCGAGGACGACGGAGCGCAGCTCGGCCGGCTTCAGCTCGACGAAGGTGTCCGCGCCCGAGCGCGCGGTGAAGCGGATGACGGTCGAGGAGTGGAACGTCTCGTCTCCGGTGGTGAGATCGAGATCGACTGCATAACTGTGGACATCGAGCAGCTCGGCACGGCTCTGCGCTTCGTCGCGCGTCAGTACGGACATGGGTGCCATGCTGCCCGATGCACGGTGCGGGGCACAGAGGCGGATCGGTTAGCGGCTTTCGCCCGCCTCTGTGGGGACCTTCTCAGGACGCGGTGTCCTCCGCGATGCGCTCGTGGTGGCGGATCACCTCGGCGACGATGAAGTTGAGGAACTTCTCGGCGAAGGCGGGGTCGAGTTTGGCGCTCTCGGCGAGGCCGCGCAGGCGGGTGATCTGGCGGGCCTCGCGGGCGGGGTCGGCGGGCGGCAGGTGGTGGCGGGCCTTGAGGTAGCCGACCTGCTGGGTGGCCTTGAAACGCTCGGCGAGCATGTGGATGACGGCGGCGTCGATGTTGTCGATGCTGTCGCGCAGGCGGCTCAGTTCGGCCTGGACCTCGGGGTCGACGGCACCGTTTCCGGTGATGCTGGTGGTCATGGCCGTTCACCCTAATCCGTTCGCCCGGCGAGGCTCGGGGGTGTCCATCCCTCGTACATCCCCGGCGCACCCTCGCGCACCCCTCGTACAGTGGTGGAGGAGTGCACGGCGTCCGAGGGGGTGCGGTGTGGGCAACGGCGGACCGGTCGAGCACGGCTTCCCGCATCTGGAGACGGTGCGGGAGGCGGTGACGGCGCTGTACCGGCGCCTGTCGTACGACACGGTCTCCGCGTTCTCGACGAGCGTGCCGCCGGTCGACGTGGCGTTCTGCGACACGGACGACCTGCATCTGGGCGCGCAGCGGGTGGCGCGCGAGCTGATCAGGCACTACCGGCTGCCGGACGCGCGGCTGATCGTCGGCTTCC
Source organism: Streptomyces sp. (assembly GCA_036569285.1). GTDB lineage: Bacteria > Actinomycetota > Actinomycetes > Streptomycetales > Streptomycetaceae > Streptomyces. The sequence continues at coordinate 1,727 of DATCQX010001208.1, read as the reverse complement.
GTGAGATGGAGCACGCGGCGAACATCGAGCTGACGGCGGGCCCGGAGTACTTCGTCGAGCTGAACGACCGTTTCCGCACGCATCGCGAGGACATCGGCGCGGCGCTGGCGCACGAGATCATGCACGTGTATCTGCACCGCCTGGACCTCGCGTTCCCGGGCACGCGGGACAACGAGATCCTGACGGACACGGCGGCGACCTACCTGGGCGCGGGCTGGCTGCTCCTGGACGCCTACCGGGAGCACGGCGAGGCGTCGCAGAAGCTCGGCTATCTCACGCCGGAGGAGTTCGGGTACGTCCTCGCCAAGCGCGCCCTCTTCTTCGGCGAGGACCCCCGCCCGTGGTTCACGAGCCCGCAGGCGTACACGGCGTACGAGGCGGGCCTGGAGCGGGCCCGCCTGGACGGGCGGCAGCCGCCGCTGACGGCCGCGGGGTGGGCGGGCCGCCGCCGCTACGCCCGCGACCGCAGGCAGGCGCGTACGGCTCCGGGCACGCTGTACTCGTTCTCGCCGGAGACGCCGGAGGCGCCGGGGCGGCCGGGGGCTCCGCTGCGGGTGAGTTTTCCGTGCCCGACGTGCCATCAGCGGATCAGGGTGCCGGTGCGGGGGCGGGTGCGGGCGCGGTGCGGGTTGTGCCGGACGGTGCTGGAGTGCGACACCTAGCCGGTCCGGGCATGTTTTCGGACGACCTTCCCGGCGCCCTCACTTCACAGCCGCTCCACGATCGTCACGTTCGCCTGCCCCCCGCCTTCACACATCGTCTGCAACCCGAACCGCCCCCGCGTGCGCTCCAGTTCGTGCAGCAGTGTCGTCATGAGCCGCACCCCGGTGGCCCCCAGCGGATGCCCGAGCGCGATGGCTCCCCCGTTGACGTTGACCTTCTCGGGGTCGGCGCCGGTCTCCTTCAACCACGCCAACACCACTGGCGCGAAAGCCTCGTTGATTTCGACAAGATCGATCTGGTCCAGCGTCATCCCCGTCTTCTTCAGCGCGTGGGCGGTGGCCGGAATGGGCGCCGTGAGCATCCGGATCGGGTCCTCTCCGCGCACGGAGAGGTGATGGATCCGGGCGCGTGGCGTCAACCCGTGTTCCTGGACAGCGCGTTCGGAGGCGATGAGCATCGCGGCGGCCCCGTCGGAGACCTGGGAGGAGCAGGCGGCGGTGACGGTCCCGCCGTCGATGACGGGCTTGAGGGCGGCCATCTTCGCGGCGGAGGTGTCCCGGCGGGGACCCTCGTCCACCTCGACTCCGTTGCAGGGGACGGTCTCCCGCACGAACCGCCCCTCGTCGATGGCCCGCACGGCCCGGCGGTGCGAGGTGAGCGCGAACTCCTCCTGGTCCTCCCGGCTGATCCCCCACTTGGCGGCGATCATCTCGGCGCCCGCGAACTGGTTGACGGGCCGGTCCCCGTACCGCGCCCGCCACCCCTCGCTGCCCGCGAACGGCCCCTGGGTGAAGCCGAGTCCGGCGGCGGCCTGCCGGGTCGCGTAGGCGATCGGGATCTGCGTCATGTTCTGCACGCCGCCCGCGACGACGAGGTCCTGCGTCCCGGACATGACGCCTTGGGCGGCGAAGTGCAGGGCCTGCTGGGAGGAGCCGCACTGCCGGTCGACGGTCACCCCGGGCACCTCTTCGGGCAGCCCGGCGGCGAGCCAGCAGGTGCGGGCGATGTCCCCGGCCTGCGGTCCGACGGCGTCCAGGCAGCCGAAGACGACGTCCTCGACGGCG
>DATCQX010001207.1:0-2397 GCA_036569285.1 Streptomyces sp. | reverse complement strand
GAACGTCGGCGTCAGGCCCGCGCGGGCCGCGAGCGCCCGCACCGCGTGCTTGAACAGCAGATGCTGGTGACAGGCAGCGAGCGCGGACCCGTAAGGGAACGTCACCTCCGCCTGCCCCGGCCCGGCCTCGGTCTTGACCGCCTCCACCGGCAGCCGCGCCCCTTTCAGGGCACGCCGGAGGTGACGGAAGAAACGGTCCAGCACCGGGTCGTGGTCCAGGGCGTAGTCCAGATTCCCCGGCGCGACCGGCCGCAGCTCCCGGTACCCCGACTCCTCCAACTCGGCCCCCCTGCCCTGATACAAGGAGAACTCGGTCTCGATCCCCACCATCGGATACAGGCCGTGTTCCGCCAGACGGTCCAGTTGGCGGCGCAGGATCGCGCGGGGCGCGACCTCCACCGGCGTGCCGTCGGGCGTCAGCGCGTCCCCCAGGACCACCACCGTGCGCGCCTCCCACGGCACGAGCCGGATCGACGTCAGCACCGGCCACACCGACACGTCCTGATACCCGCTCTCCCACGAGGCCAGGGCGAAGCCGCCCTCCGGGCTCATCCCGACATCGGTGGCCAGCACGTACGCGCACATGGCCGCACCGTGCTTCGCGACCCGCCGCACGAAGTGCTCCGCGTCGTACCGCTTCCCCTTCAGCCTGCCCTGGAAATCCACGACCGCGAGCAGCACCGTGTCGATCTCCCCGGCCGCGACCCCGGCGCACAGCTCGCCGTACGACAGGGGCTGCGTCGCCTCGTACTCCTCCGCGGTCCTGTGCCCGAACCCCGACCCGGACTCGGCCTCGTCGAACAGCATCGCCGCCGCCATCAGATGACCTCTCCCTCGTAGGCCGCCGCCGAGCGGTCGAAGCTGTGAACGGGAACGTTGTAGGAGCTGCCCTGCTTGTGCCACCAGACCCAGGCCAGGAGCAGGACGACGAGCAACGCGATCGGCGCGTAGTTGAAGGTGTCGACGGAGACCGGGGCGGTCTGCGGGAGGCAGAAGAGAATGGTCACGAACACCACCCAGGTCACGGCGACGACACCGACGATCGCGCCCCAGCTGCCGAGGCTCCACGGGCCGGGCCGGAACTTATGGCGGTTCTTGATCCGCAGGAAGATCGGGATCATGTACGCCGGTGTGATCCCGATGACGTTGATGCTGGTGATCGCCGCGTAGGCGGCGGGGCTGTGGAGGCTGGGCAGGGCGAGGAGGGCGGCGCAGACGACGGCCAGTACGACGGCCTTGCGCGGGGTTCCGGTGCGGGAGTCGACCTGCCGCCACAGTGCCGAGCCCGGCAGGGCCCCATCCCGGGAGAACGCCCACACCATCCTCGACGCGGCGGCCGTCTCCGCGTTGCCGCAGAACAGTTGCGCGACGATCACGACCAGGAGGAGGAGTTTGGCCCCGGTGAGGCCGAGGGCGTCGAGGAAGATCTGCGCGGGCGGAACCCCGGTCACCGAGTTCACGGTGCCGGCGTAGTCCTGGATCGCGAAGGTCAGCCCGGCGAGCAGCACGAACCCCGAGAGCCAGGACCAACCGATCGCGTGGATGATCCCCCGCGAGGCCGAGACTTGGGCGTCGGTGGTCTCCTCGCTCAGGTGCGCGGAGGCGTCGTACCCGCTGAACGTGTACTGCGCCAGCAGCAGGCCCAGGAACACGACGTAGAGCGGGCTGGACCAGCCGGTGTTGTTGACGAACTCCCCGAACACGAAGGACGCGGGCTGGTGGTGGGAGGAGACGATCGCCAGGGCGCCGACGATGACGAGGACGCCGCCGGCGTGCCACCACACGCTGATGCTGTTGAGGATGCTCACCAACCTGACCCCGAACCAGTTCAGGGTCAGGTGCAGGGCGAGGATGCACAGGAAGATCACCATGATCTTCCCCGGCGTCGGGGTGACCCCCCACTGGAGGTTGAGGAACGCGCCGGTGAACAGGGCCGCGCCGTAGTCGATCCCGGCGATCGCGCCCAACAAGCCAAGCAGGTTGAACCAGCCGGTGTACCAGCCCCATTTCTTCCCGCCGAGCTGCTCCGCCTGGTAGTACAGCGCGCCCGACGTCGGATACGCCGAAGTCACCTCGGCCAGCCCCGCCCCGACGAACATCACCATCGCACCCACGATCAGCCAGCCCCACAGCATCACCGCAGGGCCACCGGTGATCATGCCGAAGCCGTACAAGGTCATGCAGCCGCTCAAGACGCTGATCACGGAGTAGGAGATCGAGAAGTTCCCGAACCGGCTCATCCTTCGGGCAAGGACAGGCTGATAGCCCAACTCCCGCAGGTAGTCCTCGTCGAGCTTCCGGGGAACCGCATCACGGCCACGACGCGCACGCACAGGTAAGCCTCCAGAGCATAAGGAACGAGATAAACAGGCAAAACGGTCAGGTGCATGCCACCTG
>DATCQX010001206.1:0-12489 GCA_036569285.1 Streptomyces sp. | reverse complement strand
CTTCCAACAGCCCCACCACCGACGGCATCCAGCACCTCCACCAAAGAGACAACACGACGCCCCGTCTCTGCCACCGAAGCACCAGCACTATGCCTGACCAGCAGAAACACCCCCGTCACTATCGGAAAGACAACGGCTTCTTACTGGAGTGCTTTGGAGCAGCTCTACAAAGACGGGATCGAGCCTGGCAGGGCTCGCTTGGGGGCAAGGCGGTGACGGGACGCTTCTGGACGGTGCATCACGATATAGCACCACTTAGCCCACCGCGTGTGCTCTGATCGGCGAAAACGTCACGACGCGGCATCAGACAGCACTAGCCGTCACGTCCCCTGCTGATCTCGTAATCCGTAGGTCTTGACTCGACGTGCATCCGCAGCAGCGGGCACCTATGTAGGGCAATACCTGCTGTTGCGGATGGGGCTGAGCAAGCAATGTCCGAGGCGAGGGCGCGGCTCATGGAGAGCGGCACTACGTATCCCCTGAGACCTGTCATGGGGCGCTGCCGAGCAGCGGACCCGCTGACTGCCGAGGCATGAGCCAGGCCGCCGGACGGCGTGCGGAGCGAGGGACATCCCAGGGACTTTTCAGAGACTTTCACGTCTGTCCCAGGGAGTTTCCAGGGGACTTTCCGCCGCGTAAGCAGGGAAGGCCCTGACAGTACTGAGAGATGCGAACGCGCTGTTCAGAGTCTTTTCCCTCAGCATTCGATGATGTTCACCGTGAGCCCACCCCGAGCCGTCTCCTTGTACTTCACGATCATGCGGACGGACCCTGCTGAATCGTAAAGCCCGGTAGGTATCGTGGCAGTTTCCTTAACGGAGTTTCGTGGACACCAACAAGGACAACCCGGACCGCCAGGTCCGGCTCAGCTTTCTCGGCTGAGATTTCAGCCCGACCGAGTCGTCTTTGGGCCGGCCGTGAAAGATCTGCACCTTGAGCGCCCGCTACGGAGGAGTCTTACGCGCCCCGGCGACTCACTCCGCGGCCGGCGCTTGGCAGCCTTCATCAGTCGACCGTCAGGAAGGGCCTGCGGGCTCAGGGGCGCAGTTCGCCCTCGATCACCTGCCAGTCGGGGCTGTACTCGTGGTGCCAGTAGCGGACGTAGCCGTTGCCTTGCTCGGTCCGCTCCTCGTCCTCGGTGATCCAGTGGGTGCCGTCGGTGGGCTTCATGTTCACGACGTACTTTTTGCCGCTCGGCGAGCTGAGGGTGACGCTCTGGACGCACCAGTCGTCGCTGCCGCCCTTCCACAGTTGGAAGGAGGCGGGTTCGCCGAAGTCGGCTGAGGCGGGAAGGCCGTAGGTGTCGCTGTCCCCGGCCTCGAAGTCGTTGTAGTACGGCTTGTCGAACTCCTGCCACGAGGTCTGCGGGCCGGTGGTCGAGGTGACCCGGCCCTGGACGGAGTCGTCGGTGCCCGCGTAGCCCTGCTTGCAGGTGGTGATGCTCACGGCGAAGCCCGTTGCCCGCGTGGACGCCTCGGCCGGCAGTGGGGAGGCGAGCAGCAACGGCAGGACGAGCGTCGACAGCACCAGAGAACGCCTGAACACGAGATGACTCCCTATCAGTTGACACGCCCCCCTTGTCCGCTGATGTCTAGCGCATACGAACAGGCTGGGTGCATCAACCACGACGAGCCGATGCTGCCGCTCACCGGTTCGGGGCAGTCGCTTCGCGGCTTCGCATTCACCGGCACCCGCGACACGTTCACTCGCCCCAGCGTGAACACGGAGATCTCCTCCTTTCGTCGCAGTGCCCGTCGACTTCACCAGAGGCGTGCGCAAACCGCCGTCATCACTCACCCCACCTTGATCCAAACAAAACCCCTGTCCCTCTCGGGAGGGACACATCCACCTGCCGCTACCTGAGCCCTACGAACGTGATCAACGCCAGCAGCGCGCCCAGCGCGGTCCCGGCGGCGACCTGGGCCGGTGTGTGGTCGCGCAGTTCGATGCGTGACCACCCCACGAGCGCGACGAGGGCGAAGCCGGTGAGAGCCCAGGGTCCGTAGGACACGGCGATCATGACGACGCTGCCCGCGGCGACGGCCTGGTGGACGCTGATCTTCCAGGCGAAGGTGATGGCGGTGAGGGCGAAGAGGGTGACCATCATCGTGGTCACCATGGCGATCATCTCCTGGGGTGCCCCGCCGGCCAGCATCACGCCGAGGCCGATGGCGACGGACAGGAGGATCAACGGCAGGACCACGAACCGCTGTCTGCGGGAGCCGACATGGCGGTCGCCGTATTTGCCCTGCTTGACTCCGCGTTTGATGAACACCATGGGGATGACGGCGCAGAAGGCGGCGGCGAAGACGCCCCAGGCGATGCCGGACCAGTGGGAGCTGTGCCATCCGATGACAAGGGTGTTGAGGACGATCCAAGTCCGGGGCTCAAGGATGTCGGTGATGCGCTGGGCGGTCGGCGACTTGGTGGCGGGCATGTGGGAGTTCCGTTCGTTGTCGAGTGCGTTCAGACAGTGGTGAGCGGGATGGAGTGTTTCATCACGTCGGAGAGTGACACGCGCCGGCAGAGTTCCTCGACAGGTGCCAGTCCCTTGTTCCCCAGCTCGGGGCGGGGCCAGAGGGGCAGGGCAGACCGGCGGCTTTGCGGTCGATCGCGGTGCGCATCCAGGCGGCCTCGCGCTGGGTCTGGGAGAGGGCCTTCGGGACGTCGGCCTCGGTGACCCATTCCCGGAGGGCGAGCTGGCCGTCGCAGATCTCGATCACGCGGCGGTGCAGCCACAGTTCGATGCTGAGGACGGGTTTGCGGCGCAAGACGACGTGAGGGGTGGCGCGGGTGACGGCAGGCGGTGTACTGGCGGTAGGTCCGTGCGGAGGCCGGTACGAGGGGGAGCGCCTGGCCCACGACGATCAGGAGGAGTGCGGCATTGCGCAGCCAGCGTCCTTGCACCGGCGACTTTCCGCAGGCCGGGTCCCTTTTTGAGGGCGGCGACGGCTTGGGTCTCGACGCCGGTAAGGCCCAGGAGGGAGGCTGCGGCGGCGAGTTGGTTGGGTTCCTGGCGGTAGATGATCCGCATGGAGCAGTCGGCGAGCAGGCTCTCGGCGAGGACCCGGCGTCGTCCGCCGACAGGAGGCCGGACAGCCGGTGGATGATCATGAGGTTGGCGATGCCCAGCCCTCGGGAGAGCTTCCACTCAGCCTGCATCCGCTCCAGCAGCCCGACATGCCTCGTCGTAGATCACCCATCGCCGACCGTCGGCCGGGTCGGCGAGCGCGGCCTCCGTCCACGCCGAAGCGCAGGTCATCGCCAGGACGAGGGCGGTGTCGTCACCGGTACCGCCGAGCCCGGAGAGGTCGATCGACAGCATTGGCGTCGCCGGATCGAAGACCACCGTCGAGGGCGCGTCGGACATCCCCGACAGGCCACTGCGCACGAGATCGTCCGAGGCGATGCACCCGTCGAGAGCCTGCTCCAGACGGTGCGGGGTGCTCAGGACGGCGGCGATGTCCTCCCGCAGCGGCACTGTCCCCGCCCGTTCGGTGTCGGTGGCGGTGTCGAGCGCAGGTCCCGCTTCAACACGGCGCGGGCCAGGCCGCCGACCAGCAGCAGTCGCCGTTTGCGGACCTCGGCCGCTCAGTCCTGCGACGCGACGCCGGCGGGCCGGGCGGGGGCGTCGAGTGGGTTGAGGCGTCCGGGCAGCCCGGGGCCGAGCGCGATGCTCTGCCCGCCCAATGCCTGCGCCACGGCCGTCCATTCACCCTTCGGGTCGCAGGGGACGTAGACGCGGTAGCCGTGCGCGATGGCCCTGGTGGCGATGGACTTCGCCAGGGTGCTCTTGCCCATGCCGATGATTCCGGCGAGGACGGCGTTGGGGTTGGTGAAGCCTTCGATCCGCTCGCTGGCGCACAGCGCGAAGGGGGCGCAGCAGAATGCCGCCCCGGCCGATGAAGATCCCCTCGGTGCTGAGGCCGCCCTCGGCGAGGAAGGGGTAAGGGCCGGACACACTCGTGGTGGTGAGCCGGTGCGAGGGCAGCCGCACCTCCCTTCCTCGCGCCGACGCCGGACCGGCACCTCGGAAGAGACTTCCCAGCTCGACCGCCGGTCCCGCGCTCTGCCCCGCCCGCCCGAGACGGACTCCACGAGCTGAAGCGCCAACAGCCCACCGTCGAACACCCGGTAGCGCACCACGTCCACGGCCAACCCGAGCCGCTTCACCGCATCCCGGTCCGCCCACGTGAAGTCCGCCGCCACCACGATCACCCGAGAACTCGTGCCGACTCTCCTCAAGCCACCCGAGATACGACACCGCCTGCGACATCCACCCCACGCTTGAACCCCACCACGACCGGAGCCCCTTCTCCTCCAGCCCCAGCGAATCCACCCGCCCACCGTGCCACCCCGTCCAATACTCCGACGCCAGAAACTGCACCCCCAGCATCGCCTCCATACCCCCCTCGACCGGCCGCTGAAGCCCCGCCTCCAACGCCACTGTCCCACCCTGAAGCTCGACGTCACGACCCTGACCGTCCCGCCGGAAGACCCGAAGACCAGAAGCTGTCCGACAAGGCGCTGGCCGCGGTCCGGGACCCGGTCGAGCACGGCTTCGCGCACCGGAAGAACTGGCGTGTGCTCGGCAAGGTCCGCACCGACCCGAAGCGGGCGGCCACGATGTCGGCGTTGCAGAACTGACTGTCCGCACGCACGATCACGATGCCGGTGGTGCCGGCACGCCGGGTGGCGGCCAGGGCCTCGACGGTGAAGGGTCCGGCTCCAAGGGCGTCTGCGGCCCTGCCCTGCCGCAGCCTGACGGCCGCGACCCCCGGCCGGGCCAGCAGCGTCGAGAGGGCGGCCAGGATCGGGTGCGGGGGCCGGACACCCCTGAACCGGCCGACCCGCCTCCCCGCTTGACCCGGCCGGACACGCGGCGGTGGGCGGGCCCGTACGAAAGGTTTCCCGCGAGCCGGGAGCGAGCGGGGCGGGGCGGTATGAACACTTTCCCCACCCCGGCCGTCACCTCGGGCGCCGTACCCCCGAGGCCGTGGGCGCGGACGGCCCTGTCAGCGCCTTGTCCGCAGATGACGCGGGCGCGTCCGCCCCCACCGGCGTCCCGGTCATCGGCCGGTCGGACATGCAGCGCTGCTTCTCGGCGCCGGTCATCGGCCCCGTCCGCTGGAGGAGCCGGTCGGGGACGGCGCGCGAGGGGCCGTCGACGACCACGTGCACGCGATAGTCGTCCTTCCTGCTGACGAACCACCCCTCCACCCGCTCCCGGGTCGGCTGCAACTCGACCCAGCTCACCTCGCCGGGCTGGATGCGCTCGGTGACCGTGCGCTGATCGCTGCTGAACCACTGCCACGGACGCTGCCACGCCTTCTCGTAGGCGAGCGCGAACTGGGCTGCCATCGGACGGGACTTGAGCCGCTTCTCGTCCTCCGTCCGGTCCCCGGAGGTGGGCAGCCGGGCGACCTCCTCCAGCGACTGCCCGGCGTCCGCGTACGTCTGCGCGACGCTGTCGTGGCTGCGCTCGGCGAAGCTCAACACCCTTGTGTGCTCAAGGGTGTTGCGGGTGCAGTTGACGAACGCCTCGCCGATCACGCGGGCTTGGCCGTAGTAGCGGAACGACGTGCGCCGGTCGGGCCGGAACTCGCAGGAGTTCTCCCCGTTGCACGCGGCCAGCGCGTTGTGCAGCCACTTCTCCTTGTCGTTGCCCTTGAACGCCTCGGAGGTGCCGAGGGACGTGCGGTCGACGGTCGGGTCCACGGCGGGCGGCACCTCGACGGCCCGCACCCGGGCGACCATCGGCGAACAGGTGACGTGCGTCTTGGAGTTGGCCACCTTGGACGTGAACGTCAGCAGGGGCTCGTTCTCGGACGCCGTGAAGCTGTACGACCGCTGGGTCCAACGCCCGCCCCCGGGCGTCCCCTTGACGCGCCCGGGGTCCTTCGCCGTCGTAACCTCCGTGATGGCACCGCCGGTTGCCTCGACGGAGTACGGCTGCCCGTCCGCGACGTCCGCCGGGAGGCACTCCTTGGACACGGCGGGACTGTCCTCGTAGGACACGGTGACCTGCGCCCCGGCCCGCACCCCGCGCAGCCGCTGCTGGAGCGTGTTGCCGTCCTTCTGGAGGGCGACGCCGTGGGCGCCGTCGGTGCGGCCGGAGGCGGTGGGGGAGTAACGCTGGTTCGCGCCGGTCCAGTTGTCGATGCCGACGGTCGTCGGGCCGTCGCCCTTCATGGCGGGTTCGGCGAAGTCGCCGTTGAGGACGGGGACGGGCTGTTCGGCGGGGGCCGCGAACGCGGGAGCCGTCAAGGCCAGCGAGGCGAGCGCGGGAACGAGGAGGAAGCGCATGACGAGACTCCGTATCAGGGGTTGGTGGGCGCGGTGTTCCCGGTGGGCCGGGTTCCCTGGCAGACGTTCGCCGGCGCGGCGTAGGTCTGCGCGACGAAGGAACTCGTGTTGACCATCGACGGGCTGTCCACGGAGATCCCGAGGATCTTGCTGCCGAGGTCGGTGAGCAGGTTCCCGGTGACCCGGCGCATCGCCGCGCTCGCCCCGAACACGAGGACGTCGTGCGGCTTCACGGTCGTCCTGTACGTCGTCTGCTCGGTGGCCTCCACCGTCCACGACTTGGAGTACGTGGCCTTGAACGCGGCCTCGAACGCGAGTTTCGCGCTCGTCGAGGCGGTGAGCTTCGCGCCGGCGGCGACCGTGGTCTTCGTGCCGTTCTCGGAGGTCGGACCGTCCTTCAGGTTCGGGGTCTTGTGGCTGCTGGTGATGTCGTTGGAGAGGTTGGTGGTGACCTCGCCGGACGCGGAGATCGTGCCCTCGGCGGTGACCTTCCCCGAGATCTCGCCGCCGATGTTGTCGGTGCTGCTGGTGCGCAGGGTCACCACACGGTCGACGTTCATGTCGCTCTGCGTGCAGTTGATCACCGAGTTCCCGAGCGACCGCACGGCCGTCGCGAACTCCCGGTCCAGAAGCCGGTTGATCTTGAAGGAGCAGGCCGACTTCTTCGTCTCGCAGTACTTGAGGATGTCCTCGACCTTCGCGGGCTTCCCGTCCGGCCCGACGGCACGTGCGGCGGGCGCAGGACCGGGGTCCTCCTGCGGGAGCGGCGCGGCGGAGGCGGGCGCGGCGAGCGCGAGGGAGGTCAGCAGAGCGGGGACGAGCAGGGCGGTACGGCGCACGGCACTCTCCATGGAGGGGACGGGGTTCAGGAGCCGAGCAGCGAGCACAACTGGCCCGCGGGGAAGGGGGATTGGTCGGCGTCCGCCGAGGCGGGGAGCGTTGCCGCGAAGCCGGAGCAGATCGTCGAGGACGTCGACGACGCGTTGTCCCCGGGCTCGGTCCTGAACCCGGAGATCGTGTCCTTCATGTCGGCGATGCCCTGCTTCTCGGCGGCGCCGGACCCGGACAGCTTCTCCATGCACTCCGAGGAGCCGGGCTTGCACGCGTCGAGCTGCTTGCCGACGGCGTCGATCTGCTTCTGCGCGTTCGCGGCGTCGGCCTCGGTCTTCTTCTGCTGGTCCTCGATCTTGTCGGCCTCCGCCGCGTTGGCCTCGTTGTCCTTGCACGGCTGATCGTTCTCGGCGCACTCGGCGGCGAGGAGAGGGGCGGCGTGCGCGGGTGACACGTACGCCCCGGTGCAGACGGCCAGCGCGAGGGCGCAGGCGCACAGGAATCGGGTCGCGGGCATGACGGCTCCGTGGGGGAGGGGAGGGGATTCGAACAAGCGGGTCAGACGGTAATCGGACAAGCGCGCGGAAAACCGGCGGGACACACGCCCTGGTCCGCGTTCACCGCATTGGCTTACCTGCCGTTTCGCCTGCCGTCAGGGATTTCCGCATGAGGCAACTCGAACGGATGACCGTCGTTCAGGTGTTTCGAACATCTCGGCTCGCAGCGTTGATCGTTTCCGGCAAGGCTGCTGTCCAGCCCACCTCCCCGAGCGAAGGAGAGCCCAGCCATGTCCCCACGCAGGTCCCTCAAGGTGTGCGCGGCCCTCGCCGCGTCCGCCGCAGTCCTGGCCCTCGCGCCTGCCGCCGGAGCCAACGAGGGCAACCCGACTGTCCTGAGCTGGGGCGCCGGACGTACCGGCCAGCTCGGCAACGGCACCCTCGCCGACAGCCTCTCCCCGGCCTCCGTGACCAGCCTCTTCCGGGGCGACGTCGACCAGATGTCGGCCGGCGGCACCTCCTCCGCCGACTCCTTCGCCCTCGCCCGCACCGACACCACCGTCAAGGCGTGGGGCCACAACTCCTCCGGCCAGCTCGGCAACGGCGGCAACACCAACCAGACCGTCCCGACGACCGTCCCCCGCCTCACGAACATCAAGGACATCGCCGCCGGCGGCAGACACGCCCTCGCCCTCGACACCTCCGGCCAGGTCTACTCCTGGGGCGACAACTCCTACGGCCAGCTCGGCAACAACCGCACCGGGGACAGCCGTACCGTCCCCGACCGGGTCCAGGGCATGCCCAAGGTCAAACAGATCTCCGCCGGCTGCGACTTCAGCCTCGCCCTGCTGGAGAACGGCAAGGTGTACGCGTGGGGCCGGGGCATCCACGGCCAGCTCGGCACCGGCAACCGCGCCACCAGCTCGGTCCCCCGCCAGGTCAAGGGCCTCACCGACATCGTCAAGATCGACGCCGGCTGCTACCACGCCCTCGCGATCACCGCCGACAACACCGTCAAGTCCTGGGGCTACAACCTCTACGGCCAGCTCGGGAACTCGTCCACGAAGTCCGCCGTCGAGCCCGTCGACGTCGACTGGCTCGAAGACGTCTCCGACATCGAGGCCGGAGCCCACCACAACTACGCGATGACCAGCGACAGTCACGTCTACGGCTGGGGCAACAACCAGTACGGCCAGCTCCTCGAAGGCGACCAGTCCGACGGCGACAACATCTCCCGCACCAACCGCACGGCACCGGTCGAGATTCCCCGGCTGGAGGGCGTCCAGCACCTCGCGGCGGGCCTGCGGCACGGCGTCGCGGTCACCGCCGACGACGTCTTCACGTGGGGCAACAACAGCGAGGGTCAGCTCGGCAACGGGACGACCGTGTCGCGGTTCGACTCCGTGAAGATCCTCAAGGAGGGGTCGGCCATCAAGAACGTGGCGGTGTCGCTCGGGGGTAATACGACGTATGCGTACTGAGGCCGTCGCACTGGCGGCGGGACTGGCCCTGCTGACAGGGGGTACCGCACACGCCGAGCCGAGCGATCCGTGGGTGCGGGCATGGGGGATCAACGGCGCCGGGCAGCTCGGCAACGGGACCACGCAGAGCCAGCAGACGCCGTCCGCCGTACGGGGGCTCGCGCGGGCAGACGTCCGGGAGGTGGCCGGAGGCGGCTGGAACGACGCCAGCTCCTTCGCGGTCGCCCTGCTGAACGACGGCACGGTCCGCGCCTGGGGCTCCAACACCACCGGCCAGCTCGGAGACGGGACGACGGTGTCGCGGCCGTACGCGGGCATGGTCGCCGGACTCACCGGGGTCTCCACGGCCGCCGTCGGAGCCGGATTCGGCGCCGCCGTGCGTGGCGGACGAGTGGTGGCCTGGGGAGCCAACAGCCATGGCCAGCTCGGAGACGGGACGACCACCTCGCCGCAGACGCGGCCGGTTGCGGTGCAGAGCCTCTCCAAGGTGAAGGACGTGGCGGCGGGATGCGACCACGTCCTGGCGCTGAGGGAAGACGGCACCGTCTGGGCCTGGGGCCGCAACCACCACGGTCAGCTCGGCAACGGGACCACCACCAACCGCGACACCCCGCAGCGGGTACCCAGCCTGACGGACGTGACCGCCGTTGCCGCAGGCTGCCACCACAGCCTCGCTCTCCTGGCCGACGGCCGGGTCGAGGCATGGGGGTACAACGACGTCGGTGAACTCGGCAACGACGACACGCAGGACAGCTCCGTCCCCGTGGAGATCCGGCACCTGGAGAACGTGGCCACGGTCTATGCCGCTGCCTACCACAGCTTCGCCGTCCTGGACGACGGCAGTGTGCAGGCATGGGGCTGGAACAACAGAGGCCAGCTCGGCGACGGCACGGCGACCAACCGGACCACCCCCGTACCGGTGCCGGGCCTGACCGGGGTGACCTCCATGGCCGGCGGCTACCGGTACACCGTCGCGGCCTTCGACGACGGCTCGGTCATGGCCTGGGGAGACAACGAACAGGGCCAGCTCGGCGACGGCACCACCACCTCCTCCCCGACACCGGTCACCGCGCTGCCTCCCGGAAGCGGCGTGAGCCACGTCTCGGTCGGTCCCTCCGCATACACCAGCTACGCCTACTGAACCGAAAGGCAGCACCTTCGTGAGACCCCTCCTCCTCGCGGCCCTCACCGCGACCACCCTCCTCACCGCAGCCCCCGCCCACGCCGCAGGCCCCGCCGACCCCTGGGTCCGCGCCTGGGGCGACAACGCGCAGGGGCAGCTCGGCAACGGCAGCGTCCTCGCCCAGCAGACCCCCGCCGCTGTCGTCGGGATCGCCCGCGACGACGTCCGCAAGGTCTCCGGCGGGGGCGGCGCCAACAAGGACTCCTTCGCGGTGGCCCTCCTCAACGACGGCACGGTCAAGAGCTGGGGCGCCAATGACAAGGGCCAGCTCGGCAACGGCACGACGACCGCCCAGTCGTTCCCGGGGACGGTGGCGGGGCTCTCCGGCGTCAGCGACGTCTCGGCGGGCTCGAACCACGTCCTCGCGGTCAAGGGCGGCCGGGTCCTCGGCTGGGGCAACAACGACAAGAAGCAGCTCGGCACCGGCCAGGACGCCACCACCCCCTACAAGACGCCGACCACCGTGCAGAGCCTCGACCAGGTCAAGGACGTCGGCGCGGGCTGCGACTTCAGCGTGGCGCTGCGCCAGGACGGCACGGTGTGGACGTGGGGCGCGGGCGCGAACGGCCGCCTCGGCACCGGCGCCAACACCGACCGCCTCACCCCGCTCCAGGTGCCCGACCTCACCGACGTCCAGGCCATCGCCGTCGGCTGCGACCACGTCCTCGCGCTCACCGCCGACGGCGTCGTCAAGGCGTGGGGGAAGGGTACGGACGGCCAGTTGGGCGACGATCTGAAGGCCGACAGCAACAAACCGGTGACCGTCACCTACCTGGACAGGGTCGCCAAGATCTTCGCCACCCACTCCTCCTCGTTCGCGGTCCTCGACGACGGCAGCGTCGCCGCCTGGGGCAAGAACGACGCGAAGCAACTCGGCGACGGCACCACCGCCAACCGCACCTCACCCGTCCCCATCGACACGCTCAAGGGCGTCCAGGAGATCGCCGGCGGCCCCGACTTCACGCTTGCCGCGATCGACGACGGCTCCGTCATCGGCTGGGGCGCCAACACCGCCGCCCAGCTCGGCGACGGCACCCTCGTGAACCCGCCGGCCACGACGACGGCACTCCCGCCGGGCAGCGGCATCACGCACGTCACGACGACGATGACCGGCAAGTCGAGCTTCGCCTACTGACGAACCCGCAGGGCCGGGACAACTCACCGGCCCTGCCTCTCATTTCACGTACGCACGGCTCCTGGACAGTGCATCACGAGACAGTACCCGGCAACTCGCCGCACGTGCTCTGACCAGAAAAAACGTCACGATGAGGCATTAGACGGCACCAGGTGTCGTCTCCTGCTGATCTCGTGATGCGTAGGTTCCGGCTGCTGGCAGGTGGGCTCGGAGCGCGGCTTCGATCGTGATCCAGACGCCGGGTGCGATCTCGGTGTCGAAGTCCAGGACGTCGACGCCGCGCAGGGGATGACTCCGTCCGGGAAGGCCCGTCCCAGGGCGGTGCCGAACGTTTCCAGGTCTGCCTGCCAGGCGGCAGGGTTGTCCTCGGGCGGGTTAGAAGCCGAAGGTGGTTCTGATGCTGCGGGGGACGGACACGGGGTTCCTCGGTTTCAGGGCACGTACCGTGCGGATCCGGTGACGCCGTTCATGGCGTTCGCCGGGTTGGCCATGGCCTTTCTCGCAGCGGGTGAGTTCCCGGCTGTCGATGACCGGGTCCCACGTGGGTTTGCCGGACGCGTCCACCTTGACCGGCTCGGCCAGGGTCGTTCGATGCCGCGGAAGCCGCCTTTCGTGCAGTCGGAAGGCGAGAAAGCGTGCCAGGCTCAGGCCGGAGCCGGGTGAGCCGTTCCTCGCGCCGAGGTGAGCACGCGTGGCGCCGCGAAGAGGGTGCGATGGCCGGCCTGCGCAGGGTCGCGGTATCTGCTCCGCTCAGCCTTATGGCTCCGTCAAGCTTCTCCGCACCGTCCCGGGGAATGGCCGTCCTGTGGGCCTGGTCGATATCGGCTGGTACACGGCAGGGGCGGTTCCGGGTCGTCGTTTCCGCGCCCGTGAAGACCTCGTCGGAGGCAGGAGGGGAGGAACGAAGCCGTCGCATCAGCTTTCGGGAAGGCTGAACCTGTAGCCCTGCCGGGTCATCCAGGGGAGCAGTTCGCGCAGGGCTGCCACGGTCTGGCTGCGGTCGCCGCCGCCGTCGTGCATGAGGACGACGCCGCCGGGACGCAGTTCCCGTTTCAC
>DATCQX010001205.1:0-6502 GCA_036569285.1 Streptomyces sp. | reverse complement strand
CCCGCCCCGATCGATCCGCCGGTCCACCTCCTCGGTGACCGCCAGATAGACCCGGTTGAACACCGAGAGCCCGTCCCTCGCGGGCAACCCCGCGTCCAGGTCCCGCATCCGGGCGATCACCGCGTCTACGGCGGACGACGTGAAGTGCTGCAACTCGGGCATGGGGGAAGGGTGCCAGGGGGAGGGGCGGGTTCGGGGGTGTCTGCGGGGGGCTTCGCCGGAACGGGGGATGGGGGGTACGGCCGTCGGTATGTGTGTGGGGGAAGGGATCGGGGTTGGGCACTCGTGGAGCGCGCGTTGCTCACGGGCCGACGGTGTGCGCACCCCCTCGCCGTCTCAGGGGCGAGGGTCCGCCACCGCCGTGTTCGGCGAGGTGGCTTCCGTGCGTTCCGCACTCCGGAGGACCCCCGCGAAGAGGAGCAGGCCGCAGGACAGGGCCGTCACCACGGCGAAGGACACTGTCAGGTCGGACGCGTGGGCGATGCCGCCGATCAGGCTGGGGGCGATGAGGCCGGAGGTGTAGGTGATGGTGGCGACACCGGCGATGGCCTGACTGGGGTTGGGGCCGGCGTGTCCGGCCGCGGCGAAGCAGAGGGGGACGACCACCGCGATGCCGAGGCCCATCAGACCGAACCCGGACATCGCGACGGCGGGGTGACGCGAGACGACGACCAGCGCGCCGCCCGTGACCGCCAGGGCCCCGCCCACGCGGACGGTCCGTACGGCGCCGAAGCGGTTGACGGCCGCGTCTCCGGACAGCCGGGCGATCGCCATCGTCAGCATGAACCCGGTCGCGCAGGCCGCCGCGAGGCCCGCCGACGCCGAGAGGCGGTCCTCCAGGTACACCGCCGCCCAGTCCATGCTGGCGCCCTCCGCGAACACGGCGCAGAAGCCGACCGCGCCGATCAGCAGGGCCGAGCGGGGCGGCAGGGTGAAGCGGGGCGGTGCCTCCTCCTCCGCCGTCGGGCGCAGGTCGAGGACCCAGCGGCAGGCGGTCAGGCCCAGGGCGGTCAGGATCAGCGCGGCCAGTCCGTGATGGACGCGGGCGTCCACGTCGAGGTGCGCGGCGAGGGTGCCGACGCCGGAGCCGACGAGGGTGCCGACGCTCCACATGCCGTGCAGGCTCGACATGATCGACTTGCCGAGGCGCCGCTCGATCTCGACGCCCATCGCGTTCATGGCGACGTCCGCCATGCCCGCCGTCGCGCCGTACGTGAACATCGCGAGGCACAGGGTGAGGAGGTTCGGGGCGAGGGCGGGGAGGGTGAGGGAGAGGGTCCACAGGGAGAGCAGGAGGCGCAGGGCCGTCCGGCTGCCGAGGTGGTGCGTGACCCACCCCGCCAGCGGCATCGCGCAGGCCGCGCCGAACGCGGTGAACGCCAGCGCGAACCCGAGCAGGCCCGCGCCGAGCCCCGCGTGGTCCTGGACCCACGGCACCCGGGTCGCGAACGAGCCCGTCACTCCGCCGTGCACGGCGAACACCGCCGCTATGGCGTACCGGCCCCGGCGCACATCCCCGCCCATCCCCACCCCTCCTCGTTCACCAGGCCATGCCACGTGTCGGGTCATGCCGCGCGGAAAACTATCAGGGACCCTTCCTGATAAAAAGAGGGCAGTCACCGTTCGAGACAGCCCCGGTCGTGGGAGGATCTCGCCATGCCCGCATCACCGAGTACGGCCAGAGCCATCAACGACCGGCTCGCCCTGCGCCTGCTCCAGCGGGAAGGCCCGCTCACGGCAGGGCAGTTGAAGCAGTTCACGGGGTTGTCCCGGCCGACGGTCGCCGACCTCGTCGAGCGGCTCGCCGCCGCCGGGCTGATCGAGGTCGTGGGGGAGTCGGGGGCGCGGCGCCGGGGGCCGAACGCGAAGCTGTACGGCATCGTCGGCTCCCGCGCGTACCTCGCCGCGCTCGACGCCCGGACCGACGGTGTCGCCGTCGTCGTCGCCGATCTCGTCGGGCGGGTGCTCGCGGAGGCGGCCGTGCCGATCGAGGGGGACACGGAGACCGGGCCCGCGCTGGAGCAGGCGGTGAGTCTCGTCGAACGGGCCGTGGAGGAGGCCGGCGTCGACTCCCTGCACACCGTCTGCATCGGCGCGCCCGGTCTCATCGACCCCTCCACCGGTGACCTCCGCGACTCCGGCACGCTTCCCACCTGGCACCGCCGCCTCGCCGCCGCCCTCCAGAAACGCTTCCCCGGCACCCACGCGCTCGTCGAGAACGAGACCAACCTCGCGGCCCTCGCCGAACGCGAGGAAGGCGCCGCCCAGGACCGCGACACCTTCGTCCTCCTCTGGCTCGGCCACGGCATCGGCGCGGCCGTCGTCCTCGACGGCACCCTCCGCCACGGAGCCTCCGGCGGCACCGGCGAAATCGGCTTCCTCCCCGTCCCCGGCGCACCCCTCCCCTCCGCCGCGTCCTGCGACGGCGGATACCACTCCGTCGCCGGAGGCTGGGCGGTGGAGCGGCTCGCGAGGGAGCACGGGGTGGTGGGGGAGGGGGCCGCGGGGGTGGTGCGGGCGGCCGTGGCGATGATGCCCGCCGAGAGAGCCACCGACGACCCCGGCCCCTCGGACCGCCCGGCACCCGGTCATCCCGCCACCGGAACTCGCGACGAGACGAACGACCCCGGGCTGACGGCTGGGGGTGGGGCTGCTGTGCCGGGGGCTGGGGTTTCGGGTAAGAGAGCTGGCGAGTCCGCTGCGGCGGCTGTCGAGGCCACCGGCACCCGGCCGACGACTGAGAACGACGTCCTCACCGCTGGGGTTCCGATGGGGGCTGCCACCGCGTCAGACGCCGCCGACGGCCTTTCCGCCGCCGGTGCTTCGGGGCCGACCGCCGCTGTATCAGCCGCCGGAGCCGGTGCCGGACAGACCAGCGGCGTGCCGGACGTCGGGCCTTTCGCCGCTGGCGCTTCGGGGCGGGCTGCTGCTGTGCCGACTGCTGCGGACGGCTCCCTGGCCGCTGTACCAGACGCTGCGGACGACGTCCTCGCGGCCGGTGTTGCCGGGCGGGCCGTCGCTGCGTCGGCTGTTGCGGGCGGTGTTCTGGCCGTTGTGTCGGATGCCGGGGACGGCATCCGTGCTTCCGAGCAGGGCCTCGCCACCCCGGCCGCCGGAGGCAACCCCCTTGCCGTTGAACCCCTCGAACACACCCCCGCCTCCCGCTTCCTCGACGCCCTGGCCGACCGCATCGCCCTCGGTGTCGCCTCCGTTGTCGCTGTGCTCGACCCCGGGTGTGTCGTCCTCGGTGGGGAGGTCGGGCAGGCGGGTGGGGTGGAGTTGGCTGGGAGGGTCGAGGGGCGGATACGGGGGATGGCGCCGTTGGTGACCGAGGTGAGGGCGAGCGGGTTGGGGGGTGGGGCGGTGCTGCGGGGGGCGCTGCTGACGGCGAGGGAGGCGGCGCAGGCGGAGCTGTTCGGGACGCCGTAGCGGTCCCCTCGGTTCAGCGGGCCGCAGGATTGAGTGGGCCCCTCGGAGCAGGAGCCCCCACAGCGCATCCCGCTCGCCCTCACCTCAACGGCCCGCCCCGCACCTGTTGATGGCCCATCCTCCAGCGGGCCGTCCACCCGAGCGGCTTCCTCGGTTCAGCGGCTCCCTGAGCCTCGGCGGCTCGCCCACCTCAGCGGTTTCCATGGACGAGTGGGCCCCTTGCTCCAGCGGCCCCTCGCCTCAGCAACTCTCCCGCCCGGCGGGCCCCCTCAGCGTGCCCCACGTCAGCGGGCCCTGCTTCAAAGGCTCTCCAGGCCGCCCGTCTCGGGCGCCCCCGCCTCAGCGGCCTTCCCCCGAACAACTCTCCCTCAACGCCTCACCGCCCCCCAGCACCCCCCTCCGCCAAGTACCCCTCAAACGTCCCCTTCCCCCCAGCCCCCTCCGGCGTCAAATGTGCCCCCGCACGGAACGCCCGATAAGCCGCCCCCCACAACGGCACCCGCACCACCACCCGCCTCTTCCCCCGTGCCCGCAGGAACAACCGGGCCAGGGAGTCGAACGTGTGGATCTCCGGCCCGCCCATGTCAGGCACGCGCCCCTGCGGCTCGCCCGCTGCCAGCTCGGCCAGGCGGAGGGCGACTTCGGTCACCTCGATGGGCTGGTCGCTGATGGCGGAGGGGATCGGCATCACGGGGGACTTGGACAGGGCGTTCAGGACTTGGGCGACGAGGTCGTGGAACTGGGTGGTGCGGAGGATCGTCCAGCCGGCTCCCGACTCCTCGATCATGCGTTCCACGGCGAACTTGGTGCGGTAGTAGCTGAACGGGACGCGGTCCACCCCCACGATCGAGATGTAGACGACATGCCCGACCCCGGCCCGCCGCACGGCCGTGAGGAGGTTGCGGGCGGCCGTCTCGTCACCCCCGCGGGGCGAACTCGCGCAGTGGACGACCGTGTCGACGCCCGCGAGGGCCGTATCGAGGGCGGCCCCGCCGACGGACAGGTCGACGGGGTGTTCGGGGCCGCGTCGGCTCAGGACGCGCACCTCGTGGCCGTCCGAACGCAGACGTGTCACGAGGGGTCGTCCGAGGGTTCCGGTCCCTCCGGTCACCAGGATCGTGGCCATGTGTGTCAGCTCCTTCAGCGGTGGTGTCGCCCGGCACCACTGAGAACCGGACAGCCCGGCGAGACGTGACAACGCCGTCAGACGGCCACCTGCCGCCGCAGGAACGCCAGCTTCTCGGGGTTGAGAACTGCCCGCACCTCCGTGACGAGCCCGTCCCGGCACTCGAAACCGACGGCGCAGACGACGACGTCGCCGTCCCAGAACAGGGCCCCCGGCCCGCCGTTGACCTCGGCGAGAGTGAACGTCTTGCCGGTGAGGTGACGCCGGAAGATCCCGTCGGTGAAGCGCGCCACCTTCTCGCGGCCGAGGACGGGCCGCATGGTGGCGGACACCCTGCCGCCCCCGTCGCCCCACCACGTGACGTCGGCGGCGAGGAGCTTCTCCAGACCCGCGAGGTCACCCTCCTGCGCGGCGGCGAGGAACGCGGTCAGCAGGGAGGTCCGCCGCTCGGCGTCCGGCTCGAAGCGGGCCCGCTCCTCGGCGATCCGCCGCTCCGCCCGCCGGTACAGCTGACGCGAGTTCGCCTCGGTGATGTCGAGGACGCCCGCGATCTCCGCGTGCCCGTAGGCGAACGCCTCGCGCAGGACGTACACCGCCCGCTCGGTCGGCGTGAGCCGCTCCAGCAGGACGAGCAGGGCGAGGGAGACGGCGTCGCGCTGCTCGGCCGTCTCCAGGGGACCGAGCGCGCCCTCGGAGGTGATGACGGGCTCCGGCAGCCAGGGGCCGACGTACCGCTCCCGGCGGGCCCGCGCCGAGGTCAGCCGGTTCAGGCACAGGTTCGTCGCGACCTTCGCCAGCCACGCCCCGGCATGCTCGATGCCCGCCCGGTCGGCGGCGCTGAACCGCAGGTAGACGTCCTGCACGGTGTCCTCCGCCTCCTCGGCGGAACCCAGCATCCGGTAGGCGAGGCCGAACAGACGCGGGCGGTGGGTCTCGAACTCCTCGGCGAGCGCGGTCGTCATGACTCCACTGTGCCTCAGCCCCGGCACCCTCCGTGCCGGGGCACTGCCTGTGAGCCACCCCACACACTTCACCCGTATGGATCACTGTCGGCCGTGGCACACTGACGGTGTACCAATAGCAGCGCACTCCGGGGTCGGTGAAAGTCCGAACCGGCGGTTACAGTCCGCGACCCGATCGCTTCCAGCGATCGGTTGACCAGGTGGAATTCCTGGACCGACGGTTAAAGTCCGGATGGGAGGCAGTGCGCGGCGGGCAGGCCCTTTGGGGTGCGCCGCCGTCTATGTGCTCGTCCGTGGACGAGTGCGTCCGGCGACCCTCCCCTCAGAGTGTTCCTGTCCGTGTTTCTGTCGTCTCTCGACAGGCCCCGGAGTCCGTGCCCGACTGTGGCAGGAGGACCCGGGAAGTGTTCACCGGAATCGTTGAAGAACTGGGTGAGATCACCGCCGTCGAGAACCTCGGCGACGCCTCCCGGTTCCGGCTGCGCGGCCCCGTCGTCACCGACGGCGCGAAGCACGGCGACTCCATCGCCGTGAACGGGGTCTGTCTCACCGTCGTGGAGCACGAAGGCGACGAGTTCACCGCCGACGTCATGGCCGAGACCCTCGACCGCTCCAGCCTCGGCGCCCTCGCGGTCGGCTCCCGCGTCAACCTCGAACGCCCCATGGCCCTCGGCGCGCGCCTCGGCGGACACATCGTCCAGGGGCACGTGGACGGCACCGGGCAGATCCTGGCCCGCACACCCTCCGAGAACTGGGAGATCGTCAAGATCTCGCTCCCCGCCGAGATCACGCGCTACGTCGTGGAGAAGGGCTCGATCACCGTCGACGGCATCAGCCTCACGGTCGTCGAAGCGGGCGCCGACTTCTTCACCGTCAGCCTCATCCCGACGACCCTCGCGCTGACCACGCTCGGGCTCAAGCAGCCCGGTGACCCGGTCAACCTCGAAGTGGACGTCATCGCGAAGTACGTCGAGCGCCTGGTGGG
>DATCQX010001204.1:0-15504 GCA_036569285.1 Streptomyces sp. | reverse complement strand
ACGGACGCCGTCGAGGCGATCCGGGAGCTGACCGGCGGGTTCGGGGCGGACGTCGTGATCGAGGCGGTCGGACGGCCCGAGACGTACCAGCAGGCCTTCTACGCGAGGGACTTGGCGGGGACGGTCGTCCTCGTCGGCGTGCCCACGCCCGAGATGAAGCTCGAACTCCCGCTGCTGGACGTCTTCGGGCGCGGGGGGTCCCTCAAGTCGTCCTGGTACGGGGACTGCCTGCCCTCGCGGGACTTCCCGATGCTCATCGACCTCCACCGCCAAGGGCGGCTGCCGCTCGACGCGTTCGTCACCGAGACGATCCGACTCGACGATGTGGAGCAGGCGTTCGAGCGGATGCACCACGGTGACGTCCTGCGCTCCGTCGTCGTCCTCTGACTGACAAGTCGTCACATCCCTTCGCTGAAGCGCCCGTTCTGCCTGGTCACGCAGGTGGGGCGGGCGCTTCGGGGTGCCCTGCTCCGGGCTTCTTGACAGCGGTTCTGGGGGCCTTCACACTGACGTTGCGCTTACCGCAATCCGTTTCGCTATACGCACCGAGGTGTCATGATGATTCCCGCGTGCCGACTCGCGGACCTGCCGCGAGGCGAGGCATACCGGCTCGACATCGACCCGCCCGTCTCGGTGTTCCACACCGACGACGGCGAGCTCTTCGCCATCGACGACACCTGCACCCACCAGGACGCGTCGCTCGCGGACGGCTGGCTGGAGGGCTGCGAGGTGGAATGCCCGCTGCACGCCTCGAAGTTCGACCTCAGGACCGGCGCGGTGGACGCCCCGCCCGCCAGGCTCCCGGTCCGCACCCACGAGGTGGTCGTCGAGGACGGCGTGATCCATGTGAAGGTGTCCACCGAGGCCCCCAACCTCCCGCCCTGCGTGGCGTCCAGGCTCGCCGGGGGGCCCGCGTGAGAACGGTCGCCGTGGTCGGCGCCTCCCTCGCCGGCCTCTCGGCCGTCCGCGCCCTGCGCGCCCAGGGCTACGACGGCCGCGTCGTCGTCGTGGGCGACGAACCCCACCGCCCCTACGACCGGCCCCCGCTCTCCAAGGAGTTCCTCGCCGGCACCCTCCGCGAGGCGGACCTCGCCCTGGAGGCGGACGGCGAGGACCTCGACGCGCAGTGGCTGCTGGGCGTCCGCGCCACCGGCCTCGACCTCACCGCGGGCGCCCGCGAGGTCCTGCTCGCCGACGGCCGCCGCGTCGCCGCCGACGGCGTCGTCATCGCCACCGGCGCCGCCGCCCGCACCCTCCCGGGCGCCGAGAACCTGGCAGGCGTCCACACCCTGCGCACCCTCGACGACGCCCGCGCCCTGCGGGCCGAACTCGCCCTGGGCGGACGGCTCGTGGTGATCGGCGGCGGCTTCGTCGGCGCCGAGGTCGCCTCCACCGCACAGGCCCTCGACCTCGACACGACCGTCATCGAAGCCGCCGCCACCCCGCTCGCCGGACCCCTCGGCGCCGAGATGGGCAGCGTCGTCTCCAGCCTCCACACCGCTCACGGCGTACGGCTTCTGTGCGGCGTCGGGGTGAAGGGGCTCAGCGGCGAACGGCGCGTGGACGCCGTCCTGCTGGAGGACGGGCGGAGCATCCCCGCCGACCTCGTCGTCGTCGGCGTCGGAGCCCAGCCCTGCGTGGAGTGGCTCACCGGCTCCGGCGTGCCCCTCGACAACGGTGTGAAGTGCGGTGCGGACGGCCGGACCGGCGTGCCCGGCGTCGTCGCCGTCGGGGACTGCGCCAACTGGTACGACCCCCGCACCGGCGGCCACCGCCGCGTCGAGCACTGGTCCGGCGCCCTGGAACGTCCGGCCGCCGCCGTGGCCGCCCTCCTCGGTGCTTCCCCGAGTGCCCCGAGGCCGCCGTACTTCTGGTCCGACCAGTACGGCGTACGCATCCAGTTCACCGGGCACGCGGCGGGCGCCGACAGCGTCACCGTCGAAGCCGGCACCGCCGACGGCCGCGACATCCTGGCCGTCTACCGGCGCGGGGAGACACCCGTCGCCGTCCTCGGCATGAACCAGCCCCGGCTGTTCACCCGCTGGCGCAAGCAGCTCGCCGCCGCCTGAACGACGACCCTCCCCCGACGCAACCCGAGGAGTGCCCCGTGACCTCGAACGGCCTGCCGGACAGCCTGATCGCCACCCTCCCCGGCTCCTCCTACACCGACCCCGGGATCTTCGCCCAGGAGCAGGAGCGCATCTTCGAGACCATGTGGTTCTGCGTCGCCCGCGCCGCCGACCTGCCCAGACCGGGCGCGTTCCGCACGGTCGACGTGGGCCGCGAGTCCATCCTCGTCACCCGCGCCCGCGACAGCTCCGTCCGCGCGTACTTCAACGTCTGCCGCCACCGGGGCGCCAAGCTGTGCACCGAGGAGAGCGGCGAGGTCAAGCGGGCCTTCCAATGCCCGTACCACGCCTGGACGTACGGCCTCGACGGCAAGCTCGTCGCCGCCCCCAACCTCACCAAGATGCCCGACGTCGGCCGCACCGAGTTCGGCCTGGTCGGCGTGCACGTGCGCGAGTGGCTCGGCTACGTCTGGGTCTGCCTCGCCGAGAACCCGCCCTCCTTCGAGGACGACGTGATGGGCGCCGTCGTCGAACGGCTCGGGGACGTCGAGTCCATCGAGCACTACGACATGGCGAACCTGTCGCTCGGCAAGCGGATCGTGTACGACGTCAAGGCGAACTGGAAGCTCGTCGTCGAGAACTTCATGGAGTGCTACCACTGCGCGACGATCCACCCCGAACTCACCGAAGTCCTCCCCGAGTTCGCCGACGGCTACGCCGCCCAGTACTACGTCGGCCACGGCGCCGAGTTCGGCGACGGCATCCAGGGGTTCACCGTGGACGGCTCCGAGGGGCTCGACCGGATACCGGGGGTCGCCGAGGCACAGGACCGCCGCTATTACGCGATCACCATCAAGCCGCAGGTCTTCGTCAACCTGGTCCCCGACCACGTGATCTTCCACCGCATGTATCCGGTGGCCGCCGACCGCACGATCGTCGAGTGCGACTGGCTGTATCTGCCGCACGTCGTCGAGTCCGGCAAGGACGTCAGCCGGTCCGTGGAACTCTTCCACCGCGTCAACCAGCAGGACTTCGACGCCTGCGAGCGGACGCAGCCGGGCATGCACTCCCGGCTGTACGCCAAGGGGGGCGTGCTGGTGCCGAGCGAGCACCACATCGGGGCCTTCCACGCGTGGGTGACCGAACGGCTGGGGGCTCAGCCCAGGTAGCCCATGCGGTGGCTGATCTCCTCCGCGCCCTTCAGCAGGACCGGCGCGAGGCTGTGCAGGCGCTCCTCGGTGAAACGGTAGGCGGGACCGGAGGCGCTGATCGCGGCGATGACCTCGCCGTCCCGGCCGCGGATCGGGGCGGCCACCGCGTGCAGGCCCAGCTCCAACTCCTCCAGCGTGTACGCGTATCCGCGCTGCAGGGACTCCGCGAGGTTCTTCTCCAGCTTCGTCTTCGCCGTGATCGTGCGCGGGGTGAGCTTGCGCAGCCCGGCCTCGGCGATCAGGGCCGCCCGCTGCTTCGCCGGGAGGTTCGCGAGGAGGACCTTGCCGCTGGACGTCGCGTGCAACGGCGTGAGCTGGCCCACCCAGTTGTGCACGGCGACGGTGCCGGGGCCGCGCACCTGGTACAGGTTGATCGCGTAATGCTCCCGCAGGACCGCGATGTTGACGGTCTCGCCGATCTCCTCCGCGAGCCGCTCGCAGATCGGCCGGGCCTGCTGCGTGATGTCGATCCGGCCCGTCACCGCGCCCGCGAGCCGCACGATGCCGAACCCCAGCCGGTACTTGCCCCGCTCCCCGGCCTGTTCGACGAGCCCCCGCGACTCCAGCGCCCCGAGCAGCCGGAACGCCGTCGACTTGTGAACCTCGATCTCCGCCGCCACCTCGCTGACCCCCGCTTCGCCGCGCTGGGCGAGGATCTCCATGACGCTGATCGCACGATCGACCGACTGGACCCCGCCGGCCTGGGAAGTGGACGTCTCGGTATCAGGGGTGTAGTTGCTCACAGCGAAACTATACGCGCGATACGACGCAATGCCTCCGGTGCATCCGCGTTTTCCCTGGTCAGAGCGGTAATCCACTCTGGCGATACTTACGGGGTCGAATCGAGCGCACCGGTTGTTCCATGGACCGGAGGCTCTCCATGTTGCGATGAGTCGCCTCGAACTGGTAGCGAGTTTTGCATACTGAGGTCCGGTCGGGTCAAGTCCCCGCTGCAGGGCGGAGGTTCCCCTAGAGACCCCGGTTAGGCCGTGATGAACAGAGAGCCGTGGGCGTAGGTGTCCCACGTCTCGTCGAACTTCGCGTGCCGGAAGAGAGCTTGGACGGTCTTGGGGGCCAGTAGTAGTGGAACGATGACCGCCTGGGGGAACGACCGTGTCGGTTGGTGACGACCAAGTCCTCGTCCGCCGACGGGGCGTAGCCGGTCTGTTGCCGCACCCGCTGGACTTCGTGGCCGACCGGCGCGACCTGGGGATGCAGGTCAAGGTGCCCCTTGCGGCGCAGAATCAGGAAGTGATCTACAGGCAGAGTTGCGTAGCTGGCCCAGGTCTTGAGCTTCACTAGCTTGTCGCCGCCTTCTCCACCAGCGGTGCCATCGAGATCAAGACCGTCGGCGATCCGCCGGCCGTCGTGCGAGCGGGGCGCCTGACGGCGGTCAGGATCCTCGCATGGCTTCGGCCCTGCCTCAGGAACGCCAGCAGCTGATGACGGCGGCATGGACCGCCAACAACGCCATGTCGCGCAGCGAGCGGGCGTTCGAGGTCATCGGCGAGTCCGGCCGTTGGAAGGGCGGCCAGTGAGGAACTGCGGGACACCCTCGGAGACACCGCAACGAAGGTGATACGCGAAGCCCTTGAGGCGCACCTCACGGGCACGGCGGACGAACGCGTCGCGCGGATCCGGGCCGCGGAGAACGGGGAACAGGGGAACATGCTGCCGATCGATATCGGCGGCATGGACGACGTCCTGGGGCCGGGGGAGCGGCACCCCTACCGGTGGGAGACCGGCGGGCTTCCGGACGACCACGTCGAACCGCTTCTGCTGCCCCAGTCGCTGTCCGGGCACGTCGACCTGCCCGCAGACCTGCCCCGATCTCCCTTCCTCTTCCCGCCGCCCCGGTACCGGCGAGGGACCCGCTCCCGGCAGACGCAGCGCCCACTGCGGCGGCACCGCCCCCCACAGCACCGGAGAGTGCGCCGGTTCCCGACGAAGCCCCCCGTCACGGGCAGCAGGCCGGGACACCGCCGGACAGGACAGCCGCTGCGGCGGCCGGAAGTGCCTCCAAGCCCACGCCGTACCGCAGCCAGGGCGAGTTTCTCGACGCCTTCACGACGCCTGGGCCGGCTCGGCCACAGGACGGCTGCTGCTGGCGGAAGCGAAAGAACTCCAGGAGGAGACCGGGGTCAGGGACGCCAACGAGGGCGCCCGCATCCAGGCTGCGGTCCACGGTGTGTTGTTCGCAGCCCACGCCGTGCGCCCCTCCACCACCGACATCCTCCCAGCCATCTGGCACCTGTCCGCGTGCGTGCTCTACTCCTCCGTCGCGGGCGTCCTGGGCACTCCCGGGCAGCCCAACTACGCGGCCGCCAACTCCTTCCTGGACGCCCTGGCCCAGCACCCGGCCGCCCTCGGGCCGCCCGCCGTCTCGGTGGCCTGGGGCCTGTGGGCCGACGCCACCGGAATGCCCCAGCACCTCTCCGAAGCGCACCTGGACCGCATGGCGCGCGAGGGCATGCGGCTGCTGCCCACCGACCTCGGCATGGCGATTCTCGACACCGTGACGGGCGCCGCCCACCCCGCGGAGATCGCACTGCCGGTGGACCTGGCCACGGCACCCACCCATCCCCGCCAGCCCGTGGTGCTGCGCGCCCTGACACGGGTGCGGCACCGGCCGGTGGCCGCGTCCGCCGAAGAGCCGGCCGGTGCGGGCCGTGTCCTCGACGCTCTGGCGGCCCTCGACGAGCCGGAGCGGCAGCGCCTGCTGCTCGGCCTCGTCATCGAGCAGGCGGCGGCGCTGGGGCGCGGGGTCGTCCACCACGCGGGCGCCGGCGTCAACTGGCTCTACCCGTACGAGGCGCTGCGGCCCGCCAACGTTGCGGGCACCGAGGAGATCCTGCGGCTCGCGGCCCGGCACCGGACCGTGCCCGTGCACTACATCTCGTCCACCGGCGTCTACGCCCAGGAGGCCGTCGAGGGCCGATGGGTACCGGCAGGCGAAATGGGTGGCCGAGGGAGTCATCGGCATCGCCAGGTCGCGCGGCATCCCGGTCTCGGTGTAGCGGGTCGACGTGGTCTCCGGCGATCAGGTCAACGGGGCCTGCCAGACCCAGGACTTCGAATGGCTGAGCATCCGCCGCATGATCACGGCGGGCACGGTCCCCGCAGGGATCTCCGGTTACTTCCACCCCGCACCGGTCGACTACGTGAGTGCTGCGATCCTGCGGCTCTCCTCCCGGCTCACGGGGGTGGAGGACACGTACAACCTGTCCAACCCGCACCGCCTGCACTTCTCCGAGGTTGTCGACCTGCTCCGCGCCCTCGGCCATCCCCTCGTGGACCGGGACGGGGCCGAGTGGAGCGACCCCGAGAACTCGCTGCCGCCGCTGCTCGACGTCTTCGAGGTTGCGGTCTCCGGAATCGGCGGTTACCCCGGCATGGACACGCACAAGACGGAGGCGGCCTTGGCGGGCAGCGGTATCAACTGCCCGCAGGTGACGGGCGAACTGCTGGCCCGCTACCTGAAGTTCTTCACCGACCAGGGCTACTATCCGGCCCCTCGCCTGTCCCGGGCATCCGGACGGCGCCCGCGGACGCGGCGCTGCTTTCGGTCAGGTGTTCAGCTCCCGGGTGCGCAGAGCGGCGGCACGGTGTTGGGTGGGCGTGATACCGCGGCAGCGCTTGAAGGCAACGCTGAGCGCGAAGGTGTTGGAGTATCCGACCTTGCGGGCGATGGAACTCACCGTGGCGTCGGTGTCGCGGAGCAGGTCGGCGGCCAGGGCGACCCGCCACCTGGCCAGATAGGTCATGGGAGGTTCCCCGACATGGCGGCTGAAGCGCCGTGCCAGACCGGACCTGGAGGAGCCCACCTTGGCGGCGAGGGCCGCCACGGTCCACGGGTGGGCGGGGTGGTCGTGCATCAGCCGCAGCGCGCTCGCGACGACCGAGTCGTCCGTGGTGCGGTACCAGGCGGGGGCGTGGTTGTGGGGGCGGTCGAACCAGGCCCGCAGCGTGGAGACGAGCAGCAGGTCCAACAACCGGTCCAGGACGGCCTGCTGGCCCGGCTTGTCGCGTAGCAGTTCCTCGGTGACCAGGGCGAGGAGCGTACGGTCGCTGTCCCCTTCCGGTACGACGACGACGTCCGGGAGGGCGTCCAGGAGGCGGTCGCTGATGCCGGTCCGGCCCTCGTAGGCACCGCTGATCAGCAGGGCCGCCCCCGCGTCGCCGACACCGCAGGTCCGCGGGTCGGGGGCCGGTCCGCCTCCCGCGACGGTACGGGCGGTGCGCGCGCAGTAGTCCGCGCTGGTGATGACTTGGTGGGGCTGCGCCGCCGGATCCTCGGCGACCGTGTACGGGGCGGGACCGCGCACGACGACGATGTCACCGGAGTCGACTCGGACGGGCTCCTTGTCGGCGGGCGTGACCCAGATCCTGCCGTTGACTGCGACCACCAGCGTCAGTTGGGCGCCGCTTGCGAAACGCAGGGACCATTGAGGGTTCATGACCGTCCGGGTGAACACAGCGCCGCGCGCTCGTACCCCGTCCAGCAGATTCGCTAACGTGTCCACCCTTCCAACGTAGACGCTCGAACATCGCTATGGGCGTCTCAACCATGGTTTCGCTCCGCACGGGACGATGGAGTGGGATCCATGACTGAGCACCCGATTCTGATTACCGGCGGCACGGGCAAGGTCGGCGGGCGTGCCGTGTCCCAACTCCGCGCGAAGGGCGCCCCGGTGCGTGTGGGGTCGCGTTCCAGCGACCCGCGTTTCGACTGGACGGCCCAGGGGACCTGGGACGCCGCTCTGGAGGGCGTGAAGAAGGTCTTCGTCGTGCCGCAGGACGGCGAGCTGCTGACGCGGCCGTTCGTCCAGCACGCGAAGGAACGGGGCGTCGAGCGTGTCGTGCTGCTGTCCGGCCGCGGCACCGATGTGCCCGGCTACGCCAGCGAGGACAGCATCGCGGGCAAGACACACATCGACGGCGAGGACGCCGTGCGCAACTGCGGGCTGGAGTGGACGATCGTCCGGCCGGCGTGGTTCGCGCAGAACTTCAGCGAGGGTTTCTTCCGGGACGCGGTGATGGCCGGCGAGCTCCGGCTGCCCGCCGGTGACGGCGCGGCGAGCTTCGTGGACGCCGAGGACATCGCCGCCGTCGCGGTCGCCGCGCTCACCGAGGACAAGCACGTGGGCAAGACCTACGAGCTGTCCGGACCGAGCGCGCTGACCATCGGCGAGGCGCTGGCCCTCATCTCGGAGGCTGTCGGCCGCGCGGTGCGCTACGTGCCTCTCTCGCCCGAGGACTTCGTCGCCGAACTGATCGCCGAAGGCTGGCCCCAGGCCGACGCCGAGGACTACGCGGACTCGGTCGGCCCGATCCGGCGGGACATGGACAGCCACCTGTCCGACGGTGTGCAGGCCGCGCTGGGCCGCCCGCCCCGTTCCTTCACCCAGTTCGTCTCCGACGCCGCGGCCGCCGGGGCGTGGCGCGACTGACGTCACCTGCGGTCGGTGACAGCCACCGACCGCACGACACCGCCCCCGCGACCGTGAACTGCGGGGGCCGTACCACCTGAACGTCCGGCGACGCCGATGACGGCACGCCGGAGGGCCCGCCACCATGGTGGAGCCACGGACTCGTCCGGGTTCCGTTTCGTTCTGAGGTGGCACCACATTTCCGATCGCCTGTCTCGCGAACGCCATCGTCGTGGGCCTCGGCTTCGCGGGAGCGATAGCGGCACGGGAGTTGCGGGCCAAGGCTCAACCCGCTGCTGCTGGAGGCGCGTGGCCGCACCTGGACCGTCACCTTCGCCGGACAGCCCGTGGAGAGGGGCGGACAGTTCGTCGACGAGTCCCAGCCGTTGATCACCGCCGAACTCAAGCGCCACGGCATCTCCACCGCGAGCGGCCTCGTCCCGGCCCAGGCGATCATGCCCCGTTCTCCATCGCCGAGCTCCAGACCCGGCAGGGGGCGTTCCTGGAGAAGCTCTTCGAGGGGTCGAAGACGTGCTTCCCGGAACCCGGCAACCCCATGCTGAAAGCAGACATGGTCAGCGAACTCGACACCCTCTCGCTGCGCGACCGGCTCAACCAGCTGAAACTCAGTGCCGCCGACGAGAGGTGGATCAACGGCATCACCGCCGGGCAATCCGGCGGGTCGAGCAGCGACGGAGCCTTCACCGCACTGGCCCAGTGGCGGTCGCTGGCGGGCTGGAACACCGGGGTCTGGTACCGCGCCCAGAGCAAGCGGGTGTCCACCGGCATGAGCAGCGTCGTCAAGGGCGACTCGGTCGAGGTGGTCACGGCGTCGGGGCAGAAGTTCACCGCGCGGACCGTCGTCGTGGCCGTACCCGTCAACGTCTGGAAGACCATCACGTTCAACCCGGGCCTGCCCTCCGTGCACGCCACCGCCACCCGGCAGGGCGTGGGCGTGGCGAACAGCCGGAAGCTCTGGCTGCACGTGACCGGCGACCGAGGCGAAGGTCGTCAACGGCGCGGAGGGCGGCCCCTCATGACGGTGCTGTCGCACAACGAGACCTCGACGGGCCAGCTCCTGATGGCACTCACCACTC
This sequence comes from Streptomyces sp., assembly GCA_036569285.1. GTDB lineage: Bacteria > Actinomycetota > Actinomycetes > Streptomycetales > Streptomycetaceae > Streptomyces. Next base: position 5,698 of record DATCQX010001204.1, on the reverse strand, counting down.
GGCCCGTCATCAACGTCACGAAGCGAGCGGAGATCGAGGCGGCGCTGCGGACCGTGCTGCCGGTAGCCCGGCTCGTCGACTTCCGGGCGCAGGACTGGGGCGCCGACTCCTACTCGATGGGCGGCTGGGCGCTGCGCCGTCCGGGCCAGATGTCGGCCCAGCTGCCGTCCATCCAGCAACCGCACGGCAGGCTGACGTTCGCCACCAGCGACATCGCCAACGGCTGGGTGGGCTTCGTCGAAGGAGCCCTTGAGGCAGGCTTCCGCGCGGCGAGTCAGGCCGCCGCGATCGCGGGGGTCAGGAACACAGTCTGAGCACACGAGGCCGAGGAGTGAGGGGGAGGGCCGCCTGCCCGGCTGCTCGAGAACCGGTACGAGCACTACGAGCCGACCGGGGCCACCTTGGCGCAAGGCGATGGAAGCGATCTCCTGGTGTTCGAGTGGGTGTACCGCACGTATGTGGCCGAATGAGAGTGCGTGGTGGCGCACGAAGTTTCACGCCGAGGCGGGACAGCGGCCCGCCCGTCCGCTCCTCAGCGGGAGGTAGCCGGTCGGCGGGCCCGGGTGGGCGGTGCCACAGCGCGTTCATCGGCACCACCGGCGGCCGGCGCCATCCGCCGACACAGCCCCCACACCGGACGAGGTCACCGCCCATCTGGACGCCATCCGCTCACGCGGCAGCTACCAGGTTCCGCTGTCCCACGGGGACGACGTGAAAGCCGGCGTCGCCCCGTCCGACTCCGGCGAAGCCGCCCTGTGCAAGGACACGGAAACGCTGCGCGCGCTGTTCGTCCCGGGCGCCGAACTCGCCATCCCAGGCAGTCGGTTGACCGGGAACGAGGTCGACCCCGACTTCTCCTGCGGAGTCTTCGCCACCAGTACGCCTGCCCCGTTCATGGTCCGGGGTGACTGTGTCCCCGTGCAGATCGCTCTGCGCCCTGAAGAGCCGGCCCACCAGGCCCGCCGGCCGACGCGCGTTGCCTGTCCGCGCGGGGCCGGGAGATCACGGGCGCGCGTCGCGCAGGACGATGCCGACGGCCACCGGACCATGGCGGCGTACCCGACGCCGTAGGGACGGCGCAGCCCACGGCGTCCAGCCGCTGCTGTCGAAGCGGGAGGTGCCGTGGCCGGACATGAGGCGGAAGCGGCCCTTCTCGGCGAAGGCGAGGGCGAAGGCGTAGAAGGCCCCGTCCTGGGCCCGGAGCGGGGCGGGGAGCACCGGCACCGTGGGCCGTCGAGCTGGGCGGAGGAGATATGCCTGCGGGGGTTAACCCCACCCGGAAGCCGGTGGCGGGCGCCATCCCGGAGTCGGACCTTGATCAAAAATACTGGGCTCAGTCGTCACCACCACCGAAGGAGCCCTTCATGTACGAGCACCCGCAGGCAGCTGACGAGGTACGTTCGCCGAAGCGCGGCGGTCGCGGACGGCGCAGGGTCCGGGTCGCCGCCGTCGGGGCGATGGCGGCGGCCGTGATCAGTGCCGGACTCACCCTGCCCGCTTCCGCCGCGAGCAGCCGGGAGGTGGGCCACCGGGCCACCCGGGAAGCCTTGGAGTCGGTGGTCCAGGACGGGCCGCCCGGTGGCATCGTGCTCGCCGAGGTGGGGCACACCGCATGGGCGGGTCGTGCGGGCACCGCGGATCTGACGACCGGGCGCGCGCCGCGCGCCGACGACCGTTACCGCGTCGGCTCGATCACCAAGACGTTCGTGGCCACGGTGATGCTCCAGTTGCAGGCCGAGGGCAGGCTGAGTCTGGAGGACACGGTGGATCACTGGCTGCCGGGTCTGGTGACGGGCAACGGCAACGACGGCGGCAAGATCAAGCTCCGGCAGCTCCTGAACCACACCAGCGGCATCTACAGCTACACCGACGACGAAAGCTTCAAGCGACAGGAGTTCAGCACCGACTTCCTCCAGCACCGCTACGACACCTGGACACCCCACCGCATCGTCCGGCTCGCCCTGACCCACCGGCCAGCCTTCGCCCCGGGCGCCTCCTGGAGCTACTCCGACACCAACTACGTCATCGCCGCCATGGTGATCGAGAAGGTCACCGGCCATTCCTACGCCCACGAGATCGAACAGCGCATCCTGCGCCCCCTGCACCTGAACTCCACCAGCGTGCCGGGCAACCGCGTCCGTGTCCCCGGACCCAGCGGACGCGCCTACTCGAAGCTGACCGGTGAACTCGCCGGTCCGGGCGAACCCGACGGCACCGCCTACGACGTCACCGAGATGAACCCCTCCTTCGCGGGCGCCGCCGGAGAGATGATCTCCGACAACCACGATCTCAACCGCTTCTACCGGGCCCTGTTCTCCGGCCGGCTCCTCAAAGACCGTGAGCTGAAGCAGATGACGACGACCGTGAAGATCGAGGGCCTGCCGAACTTCTCCTACGGCCTGGGACTGATGAAGATGACGCTGGCGTGCGGCACCGAGGTGTGGGGCCACAACGGCGGCATCCAGGGCTCCATCTCGCAGACCATGGTCACGGCGGACGGTCGTCACGTGCTGTCGCTGAACTTCAACGGCGACTGGAACGTCCACGAACAGCGGGTCGTCGACGCCGAGTTCTGCGGCGCCTGATCCGCGAGAACATCCCTTTCCGCCTCTTCACGGACCGAACGGCTCCTCGACATCCACCCTCAGTACGCGGTGCCGACGGCCGCTGACGCGTCGTGGCCGCGATCCGCGCGAGGCGCGCCAGGCCCGCTGCAACCGTGCTGACCTGAGGGGAGACTCATCGCGTCGTCGATGTCGTGTGCCTGATGGCGGGCTCAGGCAGTGGAGGCGGGGCGTCGAGGGGTCCGCGTGACATGGTGAAAGCTGGGTTGCCTGAACCCTGATCTCCAGAAGATCGAAGGTCAGATCCGCCGGAAAGCTGTCTGCCACTGGCGCCGCACCCTGCGACGGCTTTGTGGAATGGCCGACGTACCCCCCAGCGTGCGGAGCGATGTCTAGTGAGGGCATTCAAGGAGATGAGTGGGGCACACCTAAGAGCTCGTTGACCTGTGGGCGGTGATCGAGCCGCTGCTGCCGCCTTGGCCGGAGCGGTCGCCGGGGCCGAAGCCGGTGGACGACCGGTTGTGCCCGCAGGGCATCCTGCACGGACTGCACCAGGGCATCGCCTGGCAACTCCTGCCCCTGGAGCTGGGGTTCGGCTCCGGGTAGACCTGCTGGCGGCGCCCAGACCGCTGGCAGCAGGCCGGAGTCTTCGAGCAGTTGCCCCAGATTCTGCTTGCGAAGCTGAACGTGGCCGGCGAACGTCAACGACATCACCCAGACCCTCAACCTGGTCGACGGCATCCCGCCGGTCGCCGGACGGCCCGGCCGCCGCCCCGAGGCTGTGCTCGGCGACAAGGCGTACGACTCCAAGGCTGTCTGCCGTGAACCGCGCAAACGCCGGATCATGCCGGTGATCTCCCGCAAGGGCGCCCCGAACATCCAGGGCCCGGGCAAGCTCCGCTACGTCGCCGAGCAGACCTTCGCCGTGCTCCACCAGTTCAAACGCCTCGCCGTCCGGGGGGAGAGACGCCTCGAACTCCACGACGCCTTCCTCTCGTTGGCCTGCGGCCTGATCTGCTGGAGGCGCCTCAACAAGACCGGATCATGATCCTGTCACAAGCTCTCAATCCGCTCACGGAGCGTGGCGAGATCCTCGCAGGCGCCCTGCCGGGACTCGACGCTCCCTGTGCCCCCGGCGCGGGCGATGTGACATGCGAGAGCCGCGGTGATCCGGTGACCGTGCTCGGCCAGGCCCTGCCGCTCGTCGCGGTGGACGATTCGACCTTCGGGGTCGGGCTTGCTGTAGCTGCCCGCCGTGTAACGCTCCGTGAGATCTCCGAGAAGGGCCAGGTCAGTTCGGTGCCGGAGAAGCCTCCAGGACTGAAATCCTGGGGGCTTTCGTGCATCTGGCTCCCGATGAGAGGCAGGCGCCCCCGTCGCAACTCGACCAAGGACTGGCCGAAGAGTGCCGCGAGGCCATCGCTTCTGGTCCGGCGGGTCAACACGGGCCGTTTTTTGTCCCCGGTCATCGGGATCACCGCACGCGCGCACGCGGAACTCGTGGTGTCCGTCCGCAACATGGCCGTAGCAAAGTCGTTCCAGGTTGCGCTTGTCGCAACCTGGTGCGTATGGCGCGCCCAGCACTAGCATTCCCGGCGTACCGATGGCGCGAGGGAGACGAGGCACCATGGCAGCACACCACTACGACTTCGTCATCGTCGGCGGCGGCTCGGCGGGCAGTGCACTGGCGAACCGCCTCTCCGCGGACCCGGCGAACAAGGTCCTCGTCCTGGAGGCGGGGCGCAGCGACCACCCCTGGGACGTCTTCATCCACATGCCCGCCGCGCTGACGTACCCGATCGGCAGCCGGTTCTACGACTGGAAGTACGAGTCCGAACCCGAGCCCCACATGGGCGGACGGCGCGTCTACCACGCGCGCGGCAAGGTGCTCGGCGGCTCCTCCAGCATCAACGGCATGATCTTCCAGCGCGGCAACCCCCTCGACTACGAGCGCTGGGCCGCCGACCCCGGCATGGAGACCTGGGACTACGCGCACTGCCTGCCCTACTTCCGGCGCATGGAGAACTGTCTCGCCGCCGACCCCGACGACCCCTTCCGGGGCCACGACGGCCCCCTCGTCCTCGAACGCGGCCCGGCGGACAACCCGTTGTTCACCGCGTTCCAGAAGGCCACCGAGGAAGCCGGGTACGCGCCCACCGACGACGTCAACGGCTACCGGCAGGAAGGCTTCGCCAAGTTCGACCGCAACGTCCACCGGGGGCGGCGCCTGTCCGCGTCCAAGGCGTACCTCAAGCCCGTCCGCAAACGCCCCAACCTCACCGTGAAGACACGGGCGTTCGTCACCCGCGTCCTCTTCGAGGGCAAACGTGCGGTCGGCGTCCAGTACCAGCACGGAGGCGGCGCCCTCCAGAGCGTCCGCGCGGGCGAGGTGATCCTGTGCGGCGGCGCCGTCAACTCCCCCCAGCTCCTCCAGCTCTCCGGCGTCGGCAACGCGCGTGAGCTGAGCGCGCTCGGCATCGACGTCGTACACGATCTGCCGGGCGTCGGGGAGAACCTCCAGGACCACCTTGAGGTGTACGTGCAGTACGCCTGCAAGCAACCCGTCTCCATGCAGCCGTACATGGCGAAGTGGCGGGCCCCGTTCATCGGGCTCCAGTGGCTCTTCCGCAAGGGGCCCGCCGCCACGAACCACTTCGAGGCCGGCGGGTTCGCCCGCAGCAACGACGACGTCGACTACCCCAACCTGATGTTCCACTTCCTGCCGATCGCCGTCCGCTACGACGGCTCCTCACCGGCCGGCGGCCACGGCTACCAGGTCCATGTCGGCCCCATGTACTCCGACGCGATCGGCTCGGTGAAGATCAAGAGCCGCGACCCCCGCGAACACCCCGCCCTCCGCTTCAACTACCTCTCCACGGAGCAGGACCGCCGCGAGTGGGTCGAGGCGATCCGCGTAGCCCGCAAGCTCCTGAACCAGCCCGCCCTCGCCCCCTACAACGACGGCGAGATATCCCCCGGTCCCACCGTCGAGTCCGACGAGGAGATCCTCGCCTGGGTCGCCCAGGAGGGCGAGACGGCTCTCCACCCGTCCTGCACCTGCAAGATGGGCACCGACGACATGTCCGTGGTCGACCCGACGACGATGCGCGTGCACGGCGTCGAGGGGCTGCGGG
>DATCQX010001203.1:0-2717 GCA_036569285.1 Streptomyces sp. | reverse complement strand
CGATCGTGCTCAGCCCTTCGGGCCTCCGCGCGCTCGCGCCCTCGACACCGACGCGCCCCTTCGGCTCCTTCGCGGCCGGTGGCCGGAGACGGTGCGAGGTGGGTGGGCACGCACCCGGCGAGGGTGGAGACGGTGCCTGGGCGGGTTAGGAGTTGACCGGCGTTGGTGGAGTCGGTGCGTGGGTGGGTTGGGGCTTGGCCGGTGTTGGTGGAGTGGGTGTGGGCGGTGTTGAAGGGGAGAGGGGTGCGTGGACATGGCGGCGCAGCCGCCTCTCAGGGGCGCGGGGAACTGCGCGAACGGCCACAACGGACCCGCAGCCGCCCACCTACCAAAACCACCCGGACCGGTAGGCGCGGCACAGCTCACCACAGTTGAGGCGAAGGGGGAAACGCGGCGGCGGGCATATGGCGGCGCAGCCGCCTTCCAGGGGCGCGGGGAACTGCGCGAACAGCCACAACGCACCCGCACCCGCCACACACCGAAACCACCCGAGCCAGTGGGCGCTTGCCCGGCGGTGGGGGAGTGGGCACGGGATTCCGTGTTGCTGCCTCCTTGTATATGGGTGTTGTCACGGATGGGGTCCCGTTCTTCGGGGCGTCAGGGTGGGGGTGGTTGTGATCATGCTGGCCGGGGCGGGGGAGTGCCTTGGGGGCTGCCCTGCCGTGTGCCGGCGAGTTCGAGAACGGGGAAACTTGTGTTTCGTCATGTGGTGAGGACATCGCTCGCGTTGGCTGCGGTGACGACGTTTGGACTGGCGGGGTTGACGGGGTCGGCGCAGGCGGGGGAGGTGGGGATACTCAGCGCGACTGGGTGTGCAGGTAATGCGGGGTCGACGGATGGGTCCGGGTCGGTTTGCCTGGATCTCAAGGGGACCAAGTTGCATGTCGACAGCTTCAAGCTGTCGAAGAAGTCCAACAACCGCGCCTGGACGGACCGTCCGATCTTCGAGATCGGTACCACGTATGGGTACTACGGCACCCTGGAGAGTGCCTCGCGCACCGAGACGGTGACCGTCGGCTCCGCCGTGAATCAGAGTTTCGCCAACAACACGAAGGCGTGCGGGTGGTGGGAGAAGTATCCCGGGACCAAGGCTTGCGTGACGATTCACAACTGAGGATTGTGAGCGGGTAGTTGTCGTGGACGCCCTGTCCGCCGAGGAGTTCGGTGGGCGGGGCGCCTTGGCCGCCTCCGCGCTCCGCCGGGAGTGCGGGGATGGGCCGTCGATTGTCTGCGGCGTCGTCGTGGCTGGTTGCTTCCCCCCGCTTGCCCGGGAGACCCCCATCGCGGCGCAGCCGCAGATCGGACGCGGTCCCGTGTCTCTGCGGGGCGCTGTCCAACCGCAGTGAACTCCGCCAGGACCGCTTAGGGGCACGCCCTGGCCGGGTTTCCCCCAACTCGCCTCATCCGTCGAGAAATTCCGGCCCGCCAGGCATGGGGCGCGGTAGGTGTTTCGGCATTGATCAGCGAGTACGGTGGGATTTCTGGACCGGTTCGCGGGGCGCGGGGGCGTGTATGGAACGGGAGTTGGAGGAACTGGCGGCGGAGGCGGCTCGGGTGCTCGGGGCTGTGCTGCTGTCGGATGCAAGGGTGGAGGTTCTGTGGCCGCTGAGTGAGTGGTTCGACGACGTGGATCCGGGTGGTCATCGTCCGCCCGCGCTCTCTGTCCCTCATGCGCCTCTCCGCGCTCGCCATCTCAGCGACGCCCTCGACAGGGCGAGCGAACAACAGGCCAACTGGCTCCGTGAGTTGGTCGGACAGTACAAGGGGGAAGCGGCCCCCGCCCTCCCGGACACCCCGCCACGCCACGAGCCGAACAGAGACACCCACGCCCCCACGCACCCGGCACCCGCGGACTCCGCCGACCGAGTCACCACCCTCACCTCCATGCTCGTCGGCGCGAAGCTGGAACAGCCGTCCCCGGCCACAGAGGACGAGCCGCACTCCGTCCAGCCCCTCCGCCCCCACCTCTCCCACGCCGACCTGACACCGGCCGATCCCACCCCCACCCCCACCTACGAAGACCACAACGACTTCCGCGACGGCACCTTCCACGCCCCCGTCACCGGCTCGGTCCGAGGGAACGTCTACATCAACTACCCCACCCCTGTCCCCGACCCCACCACCTGGCCCACCCTCGCCGACGCCGACCCCTTGGCACTCGGTGTGCGAGGTGCTCTGCGGCTGAAGGAGTGGACGCGGCTGACGGAGTACGTGCAGAGGGATGTGGAGGCGGACCTGGAGGGATGGTTCGAGGAGGACGGGCTGCTTGTCCTCACGGGACGGCAGTTCGCGGGGAAGACGCGCACCGCGTGGGAGGTGCTGCGCGGAGAACTCCCGCCGGAGGCACGGGTGTACACCCCCACCCCCGGGACGGATCTGCGTGCCCTGCCCGGTCTCCTCGCCGGCCGTCCCGGCAGATACGCCCTGTGGCTGGACAACTTGGGTGAACACCTCACTCAACGCGACCTGGACACAACCCTGTTGGCAGAACTGAAGAGGGCCCGCATCCCCGTCGTCGGCACGATGAACGACACCACGTACGAGACCCACATGGACGCCGCCGACACCCTTGCGCACCGAGTCCTCGCCCTTGCGAGGGTGGAACGGCTCAGCAGGGCGTGGAGTGAGACGGAGCTGCTGCGCGCGGGGGAGAGTGTGGATCCGCGGCTGGTGGAGGCGCTGGAGTGGAAGGGGGACACTGGCGTCACGCAGTACCT
>DATCQX010001202.1:0-3464 GCA_036569285.1 Streptomyces sp. | reverse complement strand
TACGGCCGTTACCCGTCGGACCCGGATGCCCCGGAATAGACGAAGCCCCTGGCGCAATAGCGCAAGGGGCTCTTGCACAAAGATGCTACCCGAGGAAGCGAGGCAGGACCGAGGTGGCGACTTTCGCGACTTCCGATTTCGCGGCGTCCGATCAGCTGCTGGTGGTCATCGACCCGGTTGCCCGGAAGACCGACGGTGAATCCGTGCGCATCGCGAAAGATGTCCTGAGTGCCGGGGCGGCGACGAAGGTGTGCCTCCCCGATGATCACGACGAATTCGCGCGGGCCCTGGCCCGTAGGGGATCCCGTAGACCTGTGGTCGTAGGGGACGACCAGGCGCTGCTGCGGGCGATCTCCCTCCTGCACCGGCGCCGGGAACTGGAGGGGTGCGTGCTGTCCGTCGTACCGGTGGGGGGCGAGGTGACGATCGCCCGCGCCCTCGGCGTCCCGACCGACACCGTCGCCGCGGCACGAGCCGTGCTGGACGGGGTGGAGAAGCGGGTGGATCTGCTGGTGGACGAGAGCGACGGGGTGGTGCTGGGGGTACTCCGCATTCCGCCGGTCGGGCGGGTGCCGGGCGGGGGTATTACGGGGGGTACGGGGGGCAGGGGAGGCAGACAGGGGGCCAGGGGGATCGGCGGTGCCGCGGGTACTACGGGTCGTACGGAGCGTGCGGGTGGGACGTCCGGTGCGGATTCTTCGGACGACGCCCTCTCCGGCGTCCGGCGTTGGCGTCGTACCTGTGGCTCTCTGGTACGAGCGCTCGTCCCCCACCTCGACGGCCCCGCCTCCGCGCCCCCCGGTCCGTTCCGGCTCCGCGTCGAGGTCGACGGGAAGATCCTCGTCGACCTGGACCAGCCGGTCGAGGCGGTCTCCGTGACCCCGGGCGCCTCGGGCACGGCCCTCGTCGAGATCCGGCCCGCGTCCGTGGGGGCCGAGGCGTCACCCCTCGTCGCCCACGGTGGCGTGGTGACCGTTTCCGGCGGGGACTTCCTGTACGACGCCGACACGGGCGTCGCGGGACCGGTACGGACTCGTACCTGGCGGGTACGGGAGGGGGCGCTCGGGGTGGTGGTGCCGGGGGTGGGGTGAGGTCAGGAGGAGGGGCGGCGGAAACCGGTCGTGTCGAGTTCGCAGTCGAAGGGGGCGGGGATGTGGACCTTCTCGCCGAAGGGCTTCGTGTCGTGTTCCTCGTACCCCTTGTCCGAAGGCACGGAGAGGACGGTGATCTCCTCCTCCTGCATGTCCAGGAGGAGGTAGACCGGAATTCCCGCCCTCCCGTAGGTGCGGACCTTCTCCGTCAGGTCGTTGTCGCGCGTGGACGAGGACGTCAGTTCGGCGACGAGAGAGAGGGCCTCGCCGTCGAGACGGGTACTGGACGTCCTGGAGGCGCTCCGGGGCGCTGCGTGGATGTCGGGACCGTACGCACGCTCGTCTCCCGGGAAGACGTACAAGAACGGGGCCGTCGTGATGCGGTGGTCCTCGGGAAGGTGGGGCCTCAGCCGATCGCAGACCAGTTCCATGACATCGAGGTAGTACCCCTTCGACCACGGCGACAAGACGATGCTCCCCCCAACGATCTCCGCCCGGAATCCAGGCACGTCCAACTCGTCGAGGGTCGCCAGCAACGCCTCGAAGTCGTATGGCTCGGTGTCGTTCATCGTCGGTCGCTCGGTCATCAACGTCATGATGCGCCCTCCCGTCCACGCAGACCAGCCACCACTCAGAGTATCGGATCAATTACCGCCCCGAATCCCATCCTTGACCCGCCCATGGCCAACTCCTGGTTCCACCCCGAAGTCGCGGAACGCAAACATCTACGCGGGTAGTTATGTCCGCGCCCCCGCGCACCCCTTTCACCTCCTCCAGGAGCCCCCGGATGCCCAAGTCCCCCCTGAACCGCCGCCAGTTCATGCAGAAGTCGGCCGTCACCGGCGCGGCGGTCGCCGCCGCGAGCGCGGTGGGGGCACCGGCCGCGCAGGCGGCGCAGCCGCAGAAGTGCCACCCGAAGACGTGGTCGTTCTCCATCCTCGGGACGACCGACCTGCACAGCCACGTGTTCGACTGGGACTACTACAAGGACGCCGCCTACAAGGACGCGAAGGGTAACTCCGTAGGGGTAGCCCGGGTAGCCACCCTCATCAAGCAGCAGCGGAAGGCGAAGGGCGAGGAGAGAGTCCTCCTCGTGGACGCCGGCGACATCATCCAGGGCACATCGCTCGCCTATTACTTCGCCCGCGTCGCCCCGATCACCGCGAAGGGCGGCCCGAAGCACCCGATGGCCGTCGCGATGAACCACATGCGGTACGACGCCGCCGCACTCGGAAACCACGAGTTCAACTACGGCATCGAAACGCTGCGCAAATTCGAGAAGCAGTGTCATTTCCCGCTGCTCGGCGCGAACGCGCTCGACGCGAAGACGCTCAAGCCCGCTTTCCACCCGTACACCGTGAAACACATCCGAGTCCCCGGCGCACCGGACATCAAGGTCGGCATCCTCGGCCTCACGAACCCCGGAATCGCCCTGTGGGACAAGGACAACGTCAGCGGGAAAATGGTCTTCCCCGGCCTCGTGGAGCAGGCGAAGAAATACGTCCCCCGCCTCCGCGCCCTCGGCTGCGACGTCGTCTTCCTCACCGACCACTCCGGCATGGACGGCTCCTCCTCGTACGGCGACGAGCTGCCGTACGTCGAGAACGCCTCCAACCTGGTCGCCCAGCAGGTGCCCGGCATCGACGCGATCCTCGTCGGCCACACGCACGTCGAGGTGCCGTCGTACACCGTGAAGAACGAGGAGACCGGCGAGGACGTCCTCCTCTCCGAGCCCTACTGCTGGGGATACCGGCTGAGCGTCTTCGACTTCGAACTCGAATGGGTGCGCGGGCAGTGGAAGGTCACGAAGAAGACCGCCACCACGCTCAACCCGAACACCGTCGACGAGGACCCGGAGATCAAGAAACTCCTCGAAGCCGACCACGAATTGGTCGTCAAGTACGTCAACACCGCCGTGGGAACCTGCACCGCCGACCTCTCGGCCGCCGATTCCTGCTGGCAGGACGTACCGATCATGGACTTCATCCACCAGGTCCAGATCGACAACGTGAAAGCGGGCCTTTCCGCCGCCGACGCCGCGCTCCCCGTCATTTCCGTGGCCGCGCCTTTCAGCCGTACCGCCGACATCCCCAAGGGTTCCGTCACCATCAAGGACATCGCCGGGCTCTACATCTACGACAACACCCTGTACGGGAAGAAGCTCACCGGCGTACAGCTCAAGGACTACCTGGAGTACGGCGCGAAGTACTACCACCAGGTGCCGAGCGGGACGAAGGTGGACACCGCCACCCTCACCAACGCCAACAACTTCTGGGACTACATGTACGACACCGCCGCCGGCGTCGACTACGAGATCGACATCGCGCAGCCGGAGGGGTCCCGGATCAAGAACCTCACGTACGCGGGGAAGCC
>DATCQX010001201.1:0-5648 GCA_036569285.1 Streptomyces sp. | reverse complement strand
GAAGGACGAGTTGTGGTCGGACGTGAAGCAGACGACCTCGCAGCGGCCCGAGTCCCCGGCGAGCGAGGGGAAGCGGTTCTCGAAGACGACGACGTCGTACGACGAGTCCGGGATCTCGCTCAGGTTGTCGCCCTGGGTCGGGCACAGGGGGCACTGGTCGGCCGGGGGGTGGTAGGTGCGGCCCTGGCGGTGCGAGGCGATGGCGACCTGGTCCCCGAGGAGGGGGTCGCGGCGTACCTCCGAAGTGGTGACCGTGCGGTCGAGTGGACGGCGGTCCACCGCGTCGCGCACGGAGTCGTCCCGCAAGTCGTAGTAGATCAGCTCACGACCGTCGGCCAGCCGGGTCGAGGTCTTCTTCACCGTCGGACGCTCCGTCCTTCATACCGCACATCAGACTTCCAACAGAACCAAACACATAGAAACATAAACCACCGCATGACCACGAGACAAGGCACGTCCTCATGCATCCATCCATGCACCCGCCCGTGTACCTCTCGGCCGAGCTGCGGCTGCCCGTCAACGCGCTCGACTACACGATCCTCGGTATCTACTTCGCCGTCGTCCTCGGCATCGGGTTCGCGGCCCGGCGGTCCGTGAAGACCAGCCTCGACTTCTTCCTCTCCGGGCGGTCGCTGCCCGCCTGGATCACCGGGCTCGCGTTCATCTCCGCGAACCTCGCCGCGACCGAGATCCTCGGGATGGCCGCGAACAGCGCCCAGTACGGGGCGTACACCGTGCACTGGTACTGGATCGGCGCGATCCCGGCGATGGTGTTCCTCGGGCTCGTGATGATGCCCTTCTACTACTCGTCGAAGGTGCGGTCCGTGCCCGAGATGCTGCTCCTGCGGTTCGACAAGTGGGCGCATCTGCTCAGTTCCGCGCTGTTCGCGTTCGCCGCGATCCTCATCGCCGGGGTGAATCTGTACGCGCTCGCCATCGTCGTCGAGGCGCTGCTCGGATGGCCCGAGTGGGTCGCCATCCTCGTCGCCGGGTTCTTCGTGCTCGCGTACATCACGCTGGGCGGGCTGTCGTCGGCGATCTACAACGAGGTCCTCCAGTTCTTCGTCATCCTCGCGGCGCTGATTCCGCTGTCCGTGCTGGGGCTGAAGAAGGTCGGAGGGTGGGGCGGGCTCACGGACTCCCTCAAGGCGAGCCATGGTGACGACTTCGTCTCCGCCTGGGGTGGTACGGGTATCGGTAGTGCGAATCCCCTAGGGGCGAACTGGCTGACGATCGTCCTCGGGCTCGGGTTCGTCCTGTCCTTCGGGTACTGGACGACGAACTTCGCCGAGGTGCAGCGCGCTCTGTCCGCGAAGAATCTCTCCGCCGCTCAGCGGACGCCGCTCATCGCCGCGTTCCCCAAGATCTTCATCGTGTTCCTCGTGATGATCCCCGGGCTGGTCGCGGCGGTGCTGGTGCCGAAGATCGGGACGTCCGGGTCCGACCTCCAGTACAACGACGCGATCCCCTACCTCATGGAACAGCTGCTGCCCAACGGGGTGCTCGGGATCGCCGTCACCGGGCTGCTCGCCGCGTTCATGGCGGGGATGGCGGCGAACGTGTCGTCCTTCAACACGGTGTTCACGACGGACATCTGGGGGAAGTACGTCGTGCGGGACCGGGAGGACGCGTACTACGTCCGCTTCGGGCGGCTGATCACCGCGATCGGCGTCGCGGCGTCCGTCGGGACGGCCTTCCTCGCCTCCTCCTTCTCCAACATCATGAGCTACCTCCAGACGCTGTTCTCCTTCTTCAACGTCCCCATGTTCGTCGTCTTCATCATCGGGATGTTCTGGAAGCGGGCGTCCGCGAAGTCCGGTTTCTGGGGCCTGCTGGCCGGCACCACCGCCGCGATGATCAACTACTTCGTCCTCTACAAGCAGGACGTCATCGGCATCCCCACCGACCAGGGCGCCAACTTCGTCTCCGCGATCGCCGGGTTCGTCGCGGGCGCGGTGGTCATGGTGGCCGTCTCCTTCTTCACCGCGCCGAAGCCGGAGGCGGAACTCCAGGGGCTGGTGTACGGGACGCGCTCCCCCGGCAAGTCCGAGGCGCCCGGGGCCGGCGACGACGCCTGGTACCGCCGCCCGGCCCTCCTGGGCTGGACCGCCGTCGTGATCGCCGCCGCCTGCTACATCCCCTTCTCCTTCTGAGAGGCCCGCCATGTCCGACCACCACTCGGAAAAAGACGTCCACCACGAGGTGACGGCCCTGGAGGCGAAGTCCACCACCGCCGCCCGCATCTTCGACCTCCGCCGCGTCATCGGCGCCCTGTTCGTCGTCTACGGCGTGATCGTCACCATCACCGGCCTCACGGACGGCGACGCCGAGATCGACAAGGCCCAGGGGATCAACATCAATCTGTGGACGGGGCTGGGGATGCTGGCGTTGGGGGTGTTCTTCCTGGTGTGGCTGTGGGTACGGCCTACTCCACCGCCGGTGCCGGTGCCGGTGCCTTCGGCGGCGGACGAGGCGGAAGGGGGCGACGGGAAGTAGGGGCGCCCGCCCTTGCCGAGGCCGAGGCCGAGGCCGGATTGAGGATGCCGGCCCTCGCCAGGGCCAGGCCGAACTGAGGGTGCCCGCCCATGCCGGGGTGCCGGAGAACCGGGGAGCCGGGGAGCCGGGGTGCCAGGGAGCCGGGTCGAGGGTGCCTGCCCTCACCCGTGCTGGACTGAGGGGCGCCCGCCCTTGCCGGGGCAGTTCGCCGGCCTCATGCGAAGACGGGCCCTCTTCTCTCAACGCCTCCCGAAGGCGCCCCCGACAGGCGCCGGTCGGCAAGCCGGCGTCGTCCGCATCGCCTCCGCGTGCGTCAGCCGAGCCGGCTCCGGGAGCAGCCCGGCTTCGGCGGACCGGGCGGGTCCTGGCCGGCTCAGGCGGCTCCTCAGCCCCCTGCCCTGCCGGAACACCCCGGCCACGCGCGGTCGACGAACCGGACGAGTCCGGCCGTCGCGGTGGCCTCAGCGCCCTTGTTCCCGCCGCCCTTGCGGGAACGCGCCGGACGCCACGTCTCCGCCCGGATCGCCCCGTCGGCTCAAGAAGCCGCCTGGCTTCGGCGTAACGCCTGGGCACACCGGCATCGTCCGGCGCGCCTTTTACCGCCGGGCTTCTTCGGCAGTCGCTGTGGCTCCTCAAACCCCCTGCGGCCCCTGGAGGGACGCCCTGTCCAGCAACCCCGTCCGAGCCGCCAGCGCCGCTGCCTCCAGTCTCGACCCCACTCCCAGTTTCATCAGTACGCGCTGCACGTGCGTGCGGGCTGTGGACGGCGCGATCCCCATGCCCGCGGCGATGAGCCGGGTGTCCTCTCCGTCGGCGACGCGGACCAGCACCTCGACTTCGCGGGGCGTGAGCATCTGGAGGAGGCGTTGGCCTTCGTCGTCGGGTTGGGCGGCGGGGTTGAGGAGTTCACTGAAGGCGGTTTGGAGGAGGGCGGGGGCCACCGCCGCTTCGCCAGCTCTGGCCTTCATGATGGCGCGCTCCACGCCCTCTATGCGTTCGTCGTGGCGGACATAGCCGGACGCGCCCGCCGCGAACGCCGCCGCGATGCCGCGGGGGCTCGGGACGGGGCCCAGGACGAGGACGGCGACCTGGGGGCGTTCGCGTTTGATGCGGACGACGGGGTCGAAGGTGCCCGGTTCCGCGGGCGCCGCCGTGCCCAGGAGGCACACTTCCGGTGCCCGCGTGATGACCAGCTCCGCCGCGCCCGCGGCGGGCGCGGCGGCGGCCAGTACGCGGTGGCCCCGCAGTTTCAGCGCCGAAGCCAGCGCCTCGGCGAGCAAGCGGTGGTCATCGACCACCATCAGCCGCACTCCCATCGAGCAACCCCCCAGTCCCCCCATGGATGCCCAGCACGGACAGTTTCACGCGGACGTCACCCCCCGGTACCCCCGCCTTTTCATGACCCCGGAAGCTACACGTTTGTTCGACGTCGCGCTCCCCTTACTCGTGAGAAGTGCCCCGGATCGCGGAAAATCCTCTCATTCGCGAGCGGGGAAGGGTACGGGCCGGACACGCGAACGGCCCTACCCCCCTTAGTACTTGAGAGGTAGGGCCATGATCGGAACCGGTCAGGAACCGGTCCCGTACGCGATCGCCAGCTTCCGGTCCCGGTCGCTCGTGCTCACGAACGTCTGGGACAGGAACAGGTGCCCCTGGGCGTAGAGGATCTCCGAGAGACTCCCCGGGGACATCCTGGACTCGGCGGAGGCGATGTCCTCGGTGTCGGGGTTCCGCATCAGGGTCGTCTCCTTGAACGTCTTCCCGTCGATGCTGACGACCGCCCCGCCCTTGTCGTACGACGCCTCCTTGTAGACGAGGAGGTTCGTGCCGTCCATGCGGATCGGGTAGAGGTCGGTGTCCTCACCGCCGTCCGCACGCTGCCCGGTCTGCTTGCCGGTGACGACGTCGAAGGCGACGATCTGCTTCGCGCTCCCGGAGCCGTCCTCCGTCTGGATGTACAGCCGGTCGCCCCCGGCGATCACGCCGCTGCACCCGTCGACCTGGGAGATCTCGCACTCGGCGCCGTACTCGTCCCCCGGCACGGAGATCCGCGCGCGCAGGGCGCCGGTCTTGCCGTCGATGGAGAACAGGTCCGACAGGGAGCTGCCGTCGCCCGCGCTGTCGCCGACGTCCGCGCCGACGACCAGCGGGTCGGTGGAGACGATGCTCGCGTACTCGATGCCGGTCGCCAGCTTGTACTCGGACAGGACCTTGCCGGTGACCGGGTCGAGGGTCTGGACGCTGAGGGTCGGGTTGTCGTAGTCACCGCACTTGCGGACGGCGACGAGCTTCGGGCCGCCGCCGTAACCCCGGTCGTGGCAGGTGTCCGAGGCCTTCGGCGCCCACAGGGCCTTGCCGGTGGCGAGGTCGAACGCCGCGCCGCCGCTGGTGCCGCTCGCGGCGACCGTGTTGCCGCTGACCGTCACGGCGTCGAAGGAGAGCGCGTAGTCACCGTCCGCTGCCGTCTTCGTCCACAGCAGTTTCCCGGTCGCGAGGTCCAGCGCGCCGACCTGGCTGCACTGCTGGTACGCGGCTTTCGTCGGGACCGCCGGGCGGAAGAGGATCGCCGTCCTCGTGCCGTCCGCGCTCTTCCAGCGGCTCGCTCCGCACACCGGGCCCGGGAGTTTGGCGGTCCACAGCTTCGTCCCCTTGTCGAGGTCGTAGCCGTTCACCTCCGAGGAGCCCGTCTTCGCGAACACCTTGTCGGTGATCCACGATCCGTCCGTCTGGAGGCTCTCGCCCTTCGCGAGCGGGGGTGTCGGGAGCTCGAACAGGACCTTCGACGCGGGGTCGGAGGGGGCCTTCTCGACGCCCGCGCCGCCGCCCGCGCCGCCGCCGGTCGCCGGGGCCGTGCTCGGCTTGTCGTCCTTCTTCGCCTCGTTCTGCGGGGACTTGGAGTTCGAGTACCAGACGCCACCGCCGATGATCAGCGCCATCGCGACGAGCGCGGAGGCGACGATCGCGATCTGCGCCTTGAGCCCGTTGTCACCGGACGCCGCCTGCGCCTGCATCGGGGCCGTGGGCGGGGAGGGGTACCCGTACGACGGCTGCTGTGCGGGGTACCCGTAGGACGCCGGGGACTGGGGCTGGGGCGGGGCGGGGTACCCGTAGGCGGGCTGGGGGGAGGGCTGGGGGTAGCCGTAGGAGGGGGG